>CAYZHJ010000078.1:0-6533 GCA_964478305.1 uncultured Ectothiorhodospiraceae bacterium | reverse complement strand
GCCGGAGCTCCAGGCGAGCTGTGTCCGGCCGAAGCGCAGGAAGATCGCGCGGCCGACGAAGCGTGCCCCGAGCCGCCGGTGCGACGCGATCGAGGCCGCATTGAACGACGATATCCGGCTCATGGTCCAGCTAAAGCCCTGCGCCCGCAACCAGGCGTTGGCCGCCTCCCACAGCCGTGCGAAGGTCCTGCCGAGACGATGCTCCGGCGCGATGTACACGTCGAAGTCCCAGGCTCCGCGCCCCTCGGGCACGGGCCGGAAGCGACAGCGCACCTCGTCTTCCCGGTACTCGCCCGGCACCAGCCAGAGGAAGCCGATCAGGGTCTCGTCGAGGAAGGCGACGAAGCACACGGCCTGCTGATCCAGTCGATGCTCGATGATGGATTCCGGTCGCGGAAACGGCAGGGTACGGAGTTCCCCCTGTTCCGCCCTGCGGATTGTCATGCGCGAGGGTTTCCTGTCGCGCCGATGAACCGGCTCCGGCACCGGCTGGGCGACGAGGAAATAGCTGACGAGTCGCGCGCGACCCCGCGTCAGCGATCGCAGGGACCGATCGAGTCCGTACAATACGGTATCCAGGATGCCGGCGGCGCCGGCCGTGCCCTGCTGGTCGGGCAGCGGATTCATCCGTTCACGCCCCGCGACATGCAGGTGCCATCGATGAACGACAGCGGACACGGTCCCGGTCGAGAGGAAGCGCTACGGCACGTCGCGAACATTGGCAACCGACGACTGTCCGGAACGGGCTGAGCGGGACACGATTCAATGGGACTCCGCGATCTCGCATTACTGGTTGTCCTCGGGGCCCTGATACCGGCATCGTTCATCCGCCCCTGGATCGGGGTCCTCACGTGGACCTGGATCGGCCTGATGAATCCCCACCGCATGAGCTGGACGCTCGAGCAGATCCCGATCGCCATGCTCGTCGGCGCCGCCACCCTCGGGGGCCTGCTGTTCACCAGCGAGCGCAGGATGCCACCGTGGACCCGGGAGATGATACTGCTGGCGATCCTGGCGATCTATTTCACGGTGACCTCCAGCTTCGCCTGGCATCCCTCGGTCGCATGGCCGGAATGGGAAACGGTCATGAAGATCCTGCTGTTCACCTTCGTGACGACCATGCTGATCTGGGGACAGATGCGCATCCGCCTGCTCATGCTGGTGATCGTGTTCTCGCTCGGCTTCTACGGGTTCAAGGGCGGGATATTCTCGATCCTGACCGGAGGCGAGTATCGCATCTGGGGACCGCCGGGCAGCTTCATCAGCGGCAATACCAGCATCGGCCTCGCGCTGTGCATGCTGCTGCCGCTCGCGCTCCTGTGTGCCCGCCAGGAAGCCAACCGCTGGGTGCGATGGGCGCTCCTCGCCGTGTTCTGGCTGTCGATCCCGGCCATTCTCTTCACCTACTCGCGGGGCGCCATCGTCGGGCTGGCGTCACTGGTTCCGTTCCTGGCATGGCACTACCGTCGCCGCCTGCTGCTCATCGGGCCGGTCCTCGTCATCGTCGGCC
This sequence comes from uncultured Ectothiorhodospiraceae bacterium, assembly GCA_964478305.1. GTDB lineage: Bacteria > Pseudomonadota > Gammaproteobacteria > XJ16 > Halofilaceae > Halofilum. The sequence goes on along the minus strand of CAYZHJ010000078.1, from coordinate 5,023 downwards.
TCGTCGCGGCACAACAGTTCATTCCCGACAAGTGGTTCGAGCGCCAGGCGACCATTCAGACCTACGAAGTCGACCAATCCGCCATGCAGCGGGTACAGGCCTGGGGCGTGGCATTCAACATAGCGCTCGACCGTCCGCTGCTGGGGGCAGGATTCAATTTCGAGGAGGGCGGCGATACCGACCGCTGGTTGAGCTACGCCAACTTCATCGAACCCTGGGCCATGCAGGAACGCGCCGCCCACAGCATCTATTTCCAGGTCATGGGAGAGCACGGCCTGCTGGCGTTCCTGCTCTACGTGGCCCTGCTGGCCGGAACCTTTCTGCGCCTGCACCGCCTCGCCCGGTTCGAACGCGATCCGGAGCATGCATGGATCGGCCGCTATGCCAGGGCCGCCCAGTTCGCGCTGCTACCGTACATGGTCGCGGGCGCCTTTCTGAGCCTCGCCTACTTCGACCTGTTCTATGCGCTGGTGGCAATCAGCGCCATCCTGCAACGGGAAGCCCGGGAGATCGAGCAGCAAAAGGCACAGCCGGAACGCGACCCGAGGGGCGACCACGCCCGTCATGGCGTTTCCCTGCCCGCAAGGACCTGACAGCCTGGTCCGTTTGTCCACTCGCCCCTGCCACTCTCCCTACTTGACCCACAGCGTCGGGCGTTCGTTGCCTACCCACTCCGGATCGTTGCCCTGCCCCGACTTGTCGGCGATGTCGTCCGGTGTCGGATTGATGTTGAGGTACCAGATGCCGGCCGCGCCGGCGCTCGTGGAGAGTGGCGCCTCGATCTCGTCCGCGATCTCGTCGATCGACAGCCTTGTCGAATAGATCTGGATGCCGGTGAGAACGCCGTCCCAGACCTCCTTTCCGGGCGCCCACGGCGCATCGCCCCAGGTCAGATGGGGAGCCGGCGGATTCTTGTTGCCGTAGGTCGACGGCGCGGCATGCCTGATGACATCCGACATGTCGGGCCAGTTCCAGTAGAACTCGTGATGCTTCTCGCCCGTGTCCGGGTCTTCCCACACTCGCGCGACCTGCAAATACCACTGGTCATAGACCACGTCGGCCCCCAGATAGTCGTCCTGCTCGACCGAGATCTCCCACTTGTGATCGTTACCGGTTCGAGGTGGCTGGGGATATGGATGGAATCCGTAGTAACTGTTTCCGGGATGCGGACTGCCGTCCCAGAGGAATGTATCCAGATTCCCGTTCCCATCGTCGTTGCCCCAGAAGAATGCCGTGAAGTAGCCGGTCTGCCGTCTCGGGTAGGCCCGCCAGATATACGTCGCCGGATAGATCGCCAGCGGATTGTCGAAGCGGAACCGCATGGTCGTGTCGACATCATCCGATCCGGGAAACTCGAGCCCCAGTGTCGGCGCCCCGCCCTCGGGCAGCGGAGGTGGCTCCGGCTCGGTCGGCCCGGGTTCCGTGGGGGACGTGCCCGATTCCGAAGCGTTGCTGCTGCCGCCGCATCCGACCATGGTCAGGAGCACGGCGAACAGGATCGACGCAGGGACAGCATGCGGGTGCCCTGAAGTCCGATGCCGATCACGTCCAGCGGGCCGGCCGGCACCGAGGCGGTCTTCGTTCATTTGGAGGAGTTTCCTGTTTCAGTCGGCGCGCATCGACGGGGGATGGAAAACCGTTGCACGTGTCGGGCGCGGTCACGCCACGTCTCCTGCCATTGTACGCCGGACATGCAGTGAAATGTCATCCGTCAGGGCATTCATCGCCAGACGCCCGGGTCGCTTGCCCTCCGGCTGCGTGGCATGCAGGAAGGTCGATTGTGGAATACAATCACGGGTTCCGCCGGCCTGCCGGAGCAGGGAGTGGACACCATGACTCCGGCCGATGCAATGTACGGGCGTGTTCCTTCTGCCCCGGTTCTCTTCCCGCCGGACGTGCCATGAACGAGCCGCGACAATCGCCTGCGGGGCATGCGCTTGCGGGCTTTCCGCCGAAGGCCTACCTCATCGGTGCCCAGAAGGCCGGTACCACCTTTCTCGCCAGCCTGCTCGCACAGCATCCCCGGGTCATGTTGTCCGAACCGAAGGAAGCCGCCTTCTACACGCGCCACTGGGAAAGGGGGCTCGACTGGTACCGGAGCTGCTTCGCCGATACGCGGGACCGGGTGCTGCTGGATGCGACGCCTGCCTATTCCATGTCGCCGTTGCCGCGCGACGACGGCATGGAGCCACCCGCAAGCCGCTTTGCGGGCGTACCGGAGCGCATCCACTCCGTCAGCCCCGAGGCGCGCTTCATCTACGTGCTGCGCGACCCCGTCGAGCGGACCTACTCCGCCTACTGGCACAACGTCCGGGCGGGCGTGGAACGGCTGCCGTTCCGCGAGGCATTGCGGCGGGATCCCGGTTACCTGGCCGCCAGCCGCTACGACCTGCAGATTCGGCGCTATCTCGACTGCTTCCCCCACAGTTCGCTGCTGATCCTGCTGTTCGAGGAACTGCGCAATGATCCCTCGGCGGCCGTCGCCGACTGCTGCGCCTTCCTCGAACTGGACTCCTTCGAGCCCGTGATGCAGGATGCGTCCCGCAACCGCTCGGTCGTCCTCGGAACCGGTCTCCGCTGGCTCGACCACGCTCTGGCTCCCGTGGGCGGCCTCAAGCACATCAATCGTCACCTGAAACCGTGGCTGCCGGCGGCGGTTCGCGATGGCCTGAGACGGGCCCTGACCCGGCCGGTACCGCCGCTGGATGATGCCGACCGGGAGTATCTGCAAGCCTATTTCGCGCCGGGCAACGAAACCCTGGCGCGCCTGCTGACGGTCGACCCACGACGCATCTGGGGATACTGACCCTTCATGCCGCCACATCCCGCTCGCTGATCGAACGCTTCCATGACTTCCCCCGCGACTGATGTTCCCGCGATTCTCGCCATGGCGCCCAACGACTGGGAAGGCCAATGGATGAATCGCCAGCAACTGCTCAGCAGGCTGGCGGACCGGGGCATGCGCGTCGTCTATTCGACCGGCCTGTGGCATGGCTGGCAGCGCCACGACCCGCACTGGTGTGCCGCACCCTGGAGCGGTGACTTCGAGACCATCGACGGCGTGATCGTGGATCGGGCACCCAGGTGGCTGCTGCGCACGCGCCGGATTCCCTGGCTCGATGCCGGCGCCGTGCGTCTCGGCATGCGGCGTCTGGCCGCCGCCGCCCGCATCCCCCGGCAACGGCCGCTCGTGCTACACGTGTTCCATCCCGAGTTCCAGCCCTACGCGGCCCGCCTGCGCGGCGCGGCTCTCGTGTACCACGCCTACGACCTGTTCGAGCTGGCGCCCGACTGGACTCGCGAGCACGCACGACAGGAGGCCTGGCTGCTGCGCCGCGCCGACCTGGTCATCGCGACCTCCGGGGTCACGGCCGGGCGCCTGCGGGAACGGAGCGGCCGCGAGGTCCGCCTCCTGCCGAACGGTGTCGATGCGCGGACCTTCCGCGACGCCGCTGACGTCCCTGTGCCCGCCGTGCTCGCGGAAATCCCGCGACCGCGCATCGGCTACGTGGGCAGCCTCAACCGCAAGCTCGACCTTGCACTGCTGGCCGAGCTGGCAACGCGGCGGCGCGAATGGCAGTTCGTCCTCGCCGGCCCGCGAGGCCCGCTGGACGACGCATCGATCGAGTGCCTGCAGCGCTGCCGCGCCATGCCGAACGTCCACCTGCTGGGCGAGCGCTCCCGGCGCGAGGTGCCGTCCATCGTCTCGAATCTCGACGTGGCGCTGATACCCTACCGCACGGGACCGAACCTGTGGACTCCGGCGGTCTATCCGTTGAAGCTGCATGAATACCTCGCGGCGGGCCGGCCCGTCGTATCGACACGGCTTCCCGCGCTGGAACCCTTCGCCGAGGTACTTTCCTTCGCCGAGGGGCCCGACGAATGGATCGAGGCGATCGAGCGTGCACTTCGCGATGATGGCGCGGGAGCGGAACACAGGCGCTGCGTGGCCATGCAGCACGACTGGGACACGCTGGCCGGCACGCTCGCCTCCTGGCTGCACGAGATCATCGATCGGCAGGATCCCGGGACGGGCCGCGCCGAAGCGGCGTGAATCGGCGGCGGGGGCTGACGCAGGAAGCGCCAGCCGGTATCAGCGACAGGACACCAGCTCGGACTCGCCGTCGCGGTGGATATCGAGCCGCTCGAAGCTGTTGCGTCCGGCCACGAGGCGACCGCCGGCGCAATCGACCCGCGTGCGTTCCAGCGTGATGCGTGCTGCCTGATGCGCGCTTCGGCCCTCGAAATCGAAGCCGATGACGTTCGAGTTACCGTCGTCGGCTGCGGCGTGAATCTGCGTGCCGCTGATCACGATCTCGCCGCCGTTGAAGGCATCGATCACCCGGCTGCCGTTGCCGCCGCGTTCGTCCAGCAGGCTGTCCTCGATCACGATCAGCCGCCCGCCGGACTTGATCAGGTGCCCCTCCCATTGGCCGGAGCGAACGGTGGTGTTGCGGATCACCAGCGTGCCGTCCCTGACATACAGGCCGTGGGCTCGTCCCAGCGACTGCGGTGAGCCGCCGAGGTTCTCGAACAGGCTGTTCTCGACAATCAGCGGCTCGCCGGTGCCGCCGATCACGCCGTTGTAGCTGTCGCGGAAGTGCACGTGGTCGAGCCGGGTAATCCCGCGCTGGCGCCGGATGCAGGCCTCGTTGCCGTGGTCGCCCCGCACCTCGGCGCACTCCGCGTTCCTCAGCGTGAAGTCGGCGTTCTGCACGAACGTGCCCTTGCCGCGACAGACACCGCCGAGGAACAGCGAGCCGGCGGCATCCAGGTCGGTCGGCTTGCGGATCATGGCGCACTGACGGTAGACCCCTCGCGGGAGGATGACACTGCCGCCCTTCCGCAGGCGCCGGTCGAGATCCGGGCATTCCCTGCGCTCGGGGGTATCGACGCATTCGTATTCGGCCATCGATCCGTCGCTACCGGCAGCGTCCGGCTCGTGCGCGGCCTCGGCCGCGCGGATCATGCCGCCGGCGTAGGGGCCGCTCACTGCCAGCGAGGCAGCGATGCCGAAGGTGGC
>CAYZHJ010000077.1:0-13656 GCA_964478305.1 uncultured Ectothiorhodospiraceae bacterium | reverse complement strand
CCGGCGCGCCCCGGGGCGCAGCAAGCACACCACGCAGCGGCGCGAGCCGGACGCGATCCGCATCCTGTCGGGCGTGTTCGAGGGCCGCACCACGGGCACGCCCATCGGCCTGCTGATCGAGAACGTCGACCAGAAGCCGAAGGACTACAGCGAGATCGCGCAGACCTTCCGCCCGGGCCACGCCGACTACACCTACCAGCAGAAGTACGGCGTGCGCGACTACCGCGGCGGCGGCCGCGCCTCGGCGCGCGAGACCGCGCTGCGCGTCGCCGCCGGCGCGATCGCGAAGAAGTGGCTGGCCGCGCACCACGGCGTGCGCATCCGCGGTCATCTCGCGCAGCTCGGCGAGATCGAGCTCGACCGTTCGCGCTTCGACTGGGACGCGGTCGAGGACAACCCGTTCTTCTGGCCCAACCCGGACCAGGTCGACGAGCTCGAGGACTTCATGCAGCGCCTGCGCAAGTCGGGTGACTCCGCCGGTGCGCGCGTGGTCGTGGTCGCCGAGGGCGCGCCGCCGGGCTGGGGCGAGCCCGTGTTCGACCGCCTCGACGCCGAGATCGCGAAGGCGCTCATGAGCATCAACGCGGTCAAGGGTGTCGAGCTCGGCGCCGGCTTCGCCTCGGTAGGGCAGAAGGGCACCGAGCACCGCGACGAGATCACCCCCGACGGTTTTCTCTCCAACGACGCCGGCGGCGTGCTCGGCGGCATCTCCACGGGCCAGGACATCGTCGCCTCGATCGCGCTCAAGCCGACCTCGAGCATCCGCCTGCCCGGGCAGAGCATCGACCTCGACGGCAACCCCACCGAGGTGCGCACCAAGGGCCGCCACGACCCCTGCGTCGGCATCCGCGCGACCCCGATCGCCGAGGCCATGCTGGCGCTGGTGCTGATGGACCACGCCCTGCGCCACCGCGCGCAGAACGCCGACGTGACCTCGCGCACGCCCGCGGTGCCGCCCGGCGAGCCCAGCGCCTGAGCCCATGAGCCCCGCGTCCGCGGCCCCCGCCGCCGGGGCGGTGCCGTACTGGCGCCTGTCGGCCTTCTACCTGTTCTTCTTCGCCACGCTCGGCGCGCTGCTGCCGTACTGGGGCCTGTACCTGCGCGCGCTCGGCTACGCCGCGCACGAGATCGGCTCGCTCATGGCGATCCTGGCGGCGACCAAGATCGTGGCGCCGAACGTCTGGGGCTGGGTCGCCGACCGCCGCGGCCAGCGCCTGCCGGTCGTGCGCCTGGGCGCGGGCCTGGCGTTCTTCCTGTTCCTGGGCGTGTTCGTCGCCGACGGCTTCTGGCCGCTGGCGGCGACCATGGCCCTGTTCACGTTCTTCTGGAACGCGGCCCTGCCGCAGTTCGAGGCCAACACCTTCAACTGGCTGGGCACGGCGCGCGAGCGCTACAGCCGCATCCGCCTGTGGGGCTCGGTCGGCTTCATCGCCACCTCGGCCGCTCTGGGCCCGGTGCTCGACGAGCTCGGCGCGACCACGCTGCCGTGGTTCGTGGCGCTGCTCTACCTGGCACTCTGGGGCGCCAGCCTTGCGGCGCCGCCGGCGCCGGCCGGGCGCGACCACGGCGACGACCACGGCCCCATCGCGCGCGTGCTGCGCCAGCCGCACGTGTGGTCGCTGCTGCTGGTGTGCTTCCTGATGCAGGCGAGCCACGGCCCGTACTACGCCTTCTTCAGCATCTACCTGCAGGACGCGGGCTACTCCGGCCTCGCCATCGGCGCCCTCTGGGCCCTGGGCGTGATCGCCGAGATCGGCGTGTTCCTGGCGATGCAGGGCCTCTTGCCGCGCTTCGGCGCGCGCCGGCTGCTGCTCGCCAGCCTGGCCCTGACGGCGCTGCGCTGGGTGCTGGTGGCGGGGTTCGTCGACGTGCCCGTGGTGCTGATCGGCGCCCAGACCCTGCACGCGGCCAGCTTCGGGCTCTACCACGCCGTCGCCATCTCGCTGGTCGACCGCTTCTTCACCGGCCCGCACCAGGGCCGCGGCCAGGCGTTCTACTCGAGCATGAGCTTCGGCGCCGGCCAGGCCCTGGGCACGCTCGCCGCCGGCTTCCTCTGGACCGCGGCCGGCGGCTCGGCGACCTTCCTCGCCGCCGCCGGCATCGCCGCCGCCGCCTGGCTCGTCGCCGCGACCGGGCTGCGGCGGGTGCAGGCCTGAGGCGGTGCGCAAGTCAGGGATTTACCTTCGGACAATTCAGGTGTCTACCTTCGGATTCTGCGCGTAACCCCTGATGCGGTCCGTATCATTGCGGCTTCGGCTGGTGCCCGCGACGCCATTCTCGAGAGGGCGATGTCCTCTCCGCTTGTCATCGTGTCGGGCGGCGTGACGCCAGGATGCGCGCAATTTGCAGCATCGCGAACCGCTCGGCGCAGCGGCGGTCGCAGGTGCCGGAGCCGATGGAGGCGTCGCGCGGCGTTTCCGGGGCCGGCGCTCGATTTCGGTCGTCCCGCGGGCGGCAGCGGCTGCGATGGAACGCGGCGCGTACGGGCAACGGCCGCGCGGGCACGCAGGGTTGCAAAGTTCTTCACGATCTGGCACAAGCGGCAATTGCCGGGGCGAGACAAACTGCGTCGCGCCCGCACAACGCTCGTATGGAAACGCCGACCGCGAGGTCGGCTTCGTGTATGCCAGGAATCCAGCGGGTATATAGCAACCGCGATACGCGCGCTTGAGAGCGCAGTACAGGTGAACGCTGAGGGGGAGTTCGTCGCCGGCGTCCGACCAAAGCGTGTACGGAGGACGCATGAATGGCTACCAAGAGCGCCTGCGCGTCGGGGTGGATGGTCTCGACCACGTCCTCGCAGGCGGACTGATCCCCGGGCGTTCCTATCTTGTGCGCGGCGAGCCGGGGCGCGGCAAGACCACACTCGGCCTGCACTTCCTCACTGCCGACGAGCCGGAGCGTTCCCTGTTCATCGGCTTCCAGGAATCGGAGGAGCAGCTACGGACGAATGCCGCGGCAGTCGGAATCGACACGGACGGTGTCCAGGTCGTGAGCATGGCGCCCGACGAGACGTTCTTCACTGGCCAGGAAGGCTATGACGTATTCGCGGCGGCCGATATCGAGCACGCGCCGATCGTCGATAGTATCGTCGCCGCCGTCGAGGACCAGAAACCTACGCGCGTTTTCATCGATTCCCTCACGCAGTTGCGGTTCCTGTCCGCCGATCTGTTCCAGTACCGGAAACAGGTTCTCTCCTTTTTGCGGTTCCTGACCGACCGTGGCGCAACGGTGTTGTTCTCGTCCGAGAGCACCAGGGAAATGTCCGACAGCGACCTGCAGTTCATCGCGGACGGGGTCATCAACCTGGAATCGAGTACGTCCGGAGCGGTCGCCTGGATTTCCAAATACCGCGGCTCCGGATTCCACCGCGGCCAGCACCACATGCGTGTGGCCGGGGACGGCCTGAGCGTTTTCCCGCACATGACGCCGCCGCGCGCGCAACTGGCCGAGGAACAGGGGAGCCGGTTCCGATCCAGCATTTCGGGCCTGGACGACATGCTCCACGGGGGGCTGGAACCCGGAACGATCACCCTCCTGACCGGGCCCGCCGGCGTCGGCAAGTCGACGCTTGCGACCGCGTTTGCGGCGACGGCGATCGAGGCAGGCCATCGTGCCGCCATGTTCCTGTTCGAGGAAGAAGAAACGATCTTGCGGCAACGCAGCGTTAACCTCGGCATGTCGCTCGAATCGGCGCTCGAAACGGATCGATTCGTTCTCGAGCAGGTAGAGCCAATGCGATATCTGGTCGACGAGTTCGCCATGCGCGTCAGGGAGTACGTCCAGCAACGCCAGATGGACTTGATCGTGATCGACAGCATCGCCGGCTTCGAGCTGGCCATGGAGGGGGAAGACGTGCGGAGGCGGCTGCACGCTTTCACCAAGGGGTTGTCACGCCTCGGTGTCGCGATGCTCCTTGTCAACGAAACGGAGTCGCTCACGGAGATACAGAGCATTTCCGAACGGGACATAAGCTACCTCTCGGACAACGTGATCTACGCACGTTACTCGCGCACCGATGGGCAGTATGCCAAGGTGGTTGGCGTGCTCAAGAAACGCCTGAGCGAGTTCGATCCCCAGTCGCGCGAGTTGCGCATCGGGGCGTGCGGGATCGAGCTGGGCAACGCCGTCCACTGACAGCCGCCGGTCGGGCCTGAAAGATCTCGCCGGAACCGTAAAGGAACCGTGATGGCCTCCGTGCTGCTCGTCAACCGCCGGGCCGGAAACGTGAAGGTCATGCAGCGTGCACTGGCAGAGGCGGGGCATGCCGGCGTGGCGATCGGTTCTGAAGCCGACATCGACACGGCGATCCATCAGTATTCGGGACCACACGTTGGAGTCGTCGATATCTCGGGCTTCGGAGACGAGGTCTGGGATGTTTGTGATCGATTGCGCAGCGCCGACGTGCCGTTCATCGTGCTCTCGACCAGCCGCGAGCTGGAGCGTGGATGCCAGTCGCTCCGGCGCGGTGCCGCCGGATTCCTGCAGAAGCCGGTGGCGAAATCCGCACTGCTGCAACTGCTCGCGACGCTGACGGATCGCCCGGAGGGGGTGGCGCAATGACTCATCTCGGTCGTGGCCAGGCGGTGGGATGGCGTGGCTCGGTTCGCGGCCGCGAGGCCGAGAAGGACGCGTCGCGCGAGCCAGGTGAGGGTGACCGCGTGCTCGTCCTGATGAGCTCGCACGGCAACCGGTCGCAGGTCACCGCGCTGCTCGGCAGACACTTCGACGTGCGGGTCTGGCAACCGAGCGATACGGCCCCCGTCGGAGAGTACGATCTAGCGGTCGTCGACGCCAGCGCGCTGGCGAACTGGCATCAGTTTCTCGTCGATGCGAAAATTCGCTACGAGCCGACTTTTCTGCCGCTGTTGGTGATCCTCCCGAAACGGGATCTAAAGCGGCGCCTACGCAAGTACTGGGATGTCGTGGACGAGTTCGTGAGCTCGCCCATCGATCGCCACGAGCTCGTCGAGCGCGTATCGATGCTGCTGCACATCCGCCATCTCGCGATCGCCCAGCAAACGTATCTAGCGCATGTCGTCAATCACGACCGCAGTACGGGTCTGCCGAACAAGATCCTGTTCATGGATCGCCTCAACGATGCCATCCGGGACGCCAGCATAATGGACACCTACGTCCACGCGGTCGTCATTCACATCTCGATGGACCGGGTGCTCAAATCCCTGGGACATCGCGGGCTCGAGCGCGCCGCCGCCGTGTGGTCGGCACGCCTGAATGCGGTGCTGGAGAACGAGGTGGCGCTCGCCCGGTTGACGACCGACGACTGGGCATTCGTCGGCCAAATTGGCACGAGCCTCGAGAGTCTGGTGGCACTCTGCGAGCGGATCGACGACGTATTCGCCGACGTCGTCGACATCGAGGAGGAAAAACTGCACTTCCGGCCGCGAATTGGTATCGGCAGGTATCCCGACGACGCCGCGGACGGATCGGGAGTGCTCGACTGCGCGATCGCGGCGCTGTCGCAGAACGGCGCCCAGGAGCCGAGATTCTATTCGAGGGAGACGCAGCGTCGGGCCCTGCGTTTCATCCGGACCGAGGCGCGACTGCACCAGGCGATCGACGAGGACCAGTTCGAGGTCTGGCTGCAGCCGCAGGTGGCCCTGGAGGACGAGTCCCTGGTCGGGGTTGAGGCGCTCGTGCGGTGGCGGCTGCCGTCCGGCGAGATCGTGCCCCCGAACGACTTCATCGCGGTGGCGAACTCGACTGGCCTGATCACCCGCATCGACGCCTGGGTACTCGATCAGGCCGCGGAGACCGTCAAGGAGTGGTTCCTGGAGGCAGTGGATATCGGTAAGCTTTCGGTCAACGTTTCCGTCCCCGATCTGTTCGACGAGGGCTTCGTCGACCGCGTGATAGATACACTCGAGAGGACCGGCATTCCGCCGCCGCAGCTCGAGCTCGAGGTGACGGAGGACATGTTTCTCGAGTGCGACGACATCGTTTTCGGACGGCTCAACCGATTGCGCGAGTACGGCGTGGGTATCGCGATCGACGACTTCGGTACCGGCTATTCCTCGCTTGGCTATTTGCACACGCTGCCGATCACGACCCTGAAGGTGGACAAGCAGTTCCTCGACAAGGCGCCGAACGACTCGACGAGCGATGCGATCACGCGCAGCATCGTCTGGCTGGCACAGAATTTCGATCTCGATATCGTTGCCGAGGGCATCGAGCGCCGCGAGCAGGCGGTGTACGCGCGCGACTTGGGCATCCAGCGCGGTCAGGGTTACCTGTTCGGGTATCCGACACCGACCACAGCATTCCGCCGGCAATTTCTCGACGGACGCCGGTAGCGGGCGAGGGTGGTGACCCGGCAGCGGCGCCGGGCACTGGCGCGCCAATCGGCGAGCCGCGCGCCCTCTGGGTATTTGCCGACGAGGCGCTCGTGCGCGTCCACCGCGCGACCAATCCCGTCGTCGATGCCGATGCGAGCACCGCCTCAGTACGCGGCAATCGTCTCGTGGCCCGTCCCGGGAGACGCGCCGCCGGCGTCGCCGCGACCGGCCTGCGGCGGGTGCGGGCCTGAGGCGCAGCGGGCCGGGCATAGGGGAGGGTTCCGTCCGGCCGAGCAACCGGCCGGTCTACCCGACGCCCGACAGGCGGGATCTCCGTTCTAAAAGGGGCCGGAGCTATTTCAGTTGTGAAGATACAAGACGTTAAGGACGTGAGGCAGCAATGGTAGGAAGCCACAATGGAACGGGAGCCACGTTACTGCTTGCCTGGGATTCCGTGTCACATCGTCCAGCGTGGGAACAATCGCACCCCATGCTTCTTCGTGGACGACGATTACCGTCTCTATCTGGATTTCCTGGAAGATGCACTCATACAATACGGATGCGATCTTCACGCATATGTGTTGATGAGCAACCATGTACATCCGCTCATGATCCCCGGTGAGGGTGGCAGCGTTTCGCGCGTGATGCAGTCAGTGGGCTGGCGATACGCCCAATACGTCAACCAATGGTATCAACGAACCGGAACGCTTTGGGAAGGGCACCACAAGGTAGCCTCGTCGACTCGGAGCGGTATCTTCTGGCCTGTTACCGCTATATCGAGCCCAATCCGGTTCGGGCCCGCATGGTCGATACGCTGGAGCAGTATCGGTGGTCCAGCTATCGCAGCAATGCGTGCGGTTACGAGGACGCCTTGATTACCGAACACCCGGAGTTTTCGCGGCGTGGCCGGGATCCGGAGGAGCGGCGGAAGATGTACCGAGCGCTGTTTGGTGACGAAGGCATGGATGCCGATTTTCAGACGCTGCGATTCGCGACGGAATTGAACGTCCCGATCGGCAACGATCGATTCAGGAGGATGGTAGAGGAGCAGCTGCAGATGCGGATCAGGTACCGACCCCGTGAGAGACCACCGAAAGAGATCGGCAAATGACTCAGACGCTTTTTCTCGCCTTTTCCCTCTTGACCTTGTCCTGGTTCCGGTTGCAGAAGGCGAACTGTCCTCTTAAACTTCCTTCTAGTCGACAGTTCATGGAAATATTTGTGAACCACTTCACAGACCAGCGGGTCCATTGCTGACAGCGTCGGGGTACAAGCTATGGAGCGGTTCACGAGCGAGAGGGGGAAGCAACATGTTCCCACGCACATTTCTGCGGCTGCTGACTGGCCTGTGCTTGCTGTGGGCCAACGCGACCCTCGGCGCCACCGATACGACCACCTTTACAGTCACGGCGAGCGTCAATGACAGTTGTACCGTTTCCGCTACGGACCTCGGCTTCGGCAACTACGATCCGCACTCCGGCTCCGATCTCGACGCGACCTCCTCCGTCACAGCCAAGTGCACCAACGGTACGAACTACACGGTCGGTCTCGACGCCGGCACGGGCAGCGGGGCGACGACAGACAACCGGCTCATGACCCTGTCCGGCGGCACGGAAACCTTGAGTTACGGCCTGTACCAGGATGTGGATCGGACCATCAACTGGGACGACGTAGGGGGAACGAGCCCGGTAACCGGCACGGGGGACGGCACCGAGCAGGCTCACACGGTCTACGGCCGCATTGCTGCAGGACAGACCTCGGCGGTTGTCGGCAGCTATTCCGACACGATCACCGTAACCATCAGCTACTGACCGCGGAGGCCGTGCCGTGCCCGCTCGCCTCCGGCTCGTTCGGGGCCTTCTCGCCGCTGCCGTGGTGTTCGTGAGCGCGGCAGAGAGCGGCGGCATGCTGGGAATCCAGCCTACCCGTCTCCATCTCGGGCCCGAGCGGCCGATCGGCGCACTGCTGCTGCGCAATCCGACCGCGGAAGATGCCGTCATCGAGATCGACGTCCGCAGGTGGCGTCAGCGGGACACGGCGACACGGCTGGAGCCGGTAACGGACCTAATCGTCAATCCGCTGGTGTTTCGCTTGCCCGCCGGGGAAAGCCGGTGGATCAGGGTCGGCCTGCCACAGCCGCCGGCGCGGGGTGATGCCGCCGAGCTCGCCTATCGGCTCCTCATCCGCCGGTTGCCGACGCCAAGCGAACAGATGCGCATTTCCCTGACCCTGCAGCTCAGCGTGCCGGTGTTTTACCGCCGGGATGCCGCGGTGAAGCCGAGCCTGCAATGGCATCGCCGGCGCGACAGCGACAGCACCCGTCTCGTGGTGCACAACAACGGACATGCCCACCAACGCATCGAGCGCGTGCGGGCGCGATGCGGCGGCGAGCCGGTGACCGCCAGCCTGCATTCCCGATCTTTCTACGTGCTCCCCAATGGCACCCAGTCCTGGCTGTTGCCGTGCAATTCCGGTCGGGACCCGGAGCTCGAGCTCGAGGTGCTGACCGATGACGGATGGCGGCAGTACACGGTCGATCCTTCATAGGTCAGCCGCACGCCGGCTTACCCCGGTGCTGCTGCTATTGCTCGGCACGGCTGCCACGGCCGCCGGTGGTAACTCACCCGGCATGATCCTGGAGGTGTTTCTCAACGGTGCGCGAAAGCCATCGATCATCGTTCATGCCGACCCGGATGGTGCGATCCTGATTGACGAGGACACCCTCGAGTCGCTGCGACTCGTTCCGGCGCAGGCGGCACGCGCCGGACCGCCACCCGGAATGGAGGACCGGGGAGGTCGCTGGTATCGGCTGGATGCCCTGCCCGGCGTACGGATCGAGCTCGACGATTCGCGCCAGGCCCTGCACATCGAGGCACGGCCCGAGGCGTTTCGGGAAAGCGTACTGCCGGTCGCCGGGGAACCGGGCGTTCCGCTCTCGCCGACCCTGTCCGGGGCCTACCTGCACTATGATCTGCGTGCGGAGCGTGGCGGCAACAATGACGACACCCGGACCGTCGGGACCGTTACCGCCGGCACCTTTGTCGGTACCACCGATGTGCTGAATCGCAGTGCCGTCCGCGACGGCACCAGCAACGACGGCGCCACGCGGCTGGAGACACGATTGCGGCACGACCTGCCTTCCCGAATGCTCAACGTCACGCTCGGAGACCTCCAGACCGATCCGGGACCGGTCTGGCGTTCGGTGCGCCTCGGCGGCATCCGCTTCCGGCGCGACTTCGATATGCGCCCCGGCTTCGTTCCCTATCCCAGACCCACCATCCGCGGCAGCGCCGCATCGCCCTCCGTGGCCGAGCTCTACGTGGAAGACACACGACGGGCACTGCAACAGATACCCGCCGGCCCCTTCGAGCTGACCGAGGTGCCGGCGCTGGATGGCGCCGGCAATCTGCAGCTCCGGGTGGAAGACGTTCTGGGCCGCAGCGAGACCATCACGGTTCCGTACTATCAGGACACACGCCAACTGCGGCCTGGCCTCACTGACTTCGAGCTCGCCCTCGGCGCATTGCGCGAGGACTTTGGCCAGCGCAGCAATGCCTACGGCGACCCGGCGTTGATCACCTCGCTGGCCCGCGGGTTGAACACACGATGGACAGGCAGCGCGCATCTCGAGGGCATCGCCGGTCAATGGACGGGCTACCTGCAGCTTCGCAGGGTTGCCGCCGATTTCGGCGAGATCGCCGTGGGCCTCGGCGGCGGACGCACGGATGGGCGCGATGGGCATCTCACGCGCCTCGCCTATGGTTGGCGAGCCCGGCGAGGGCTGCGCCTCGGACTCGACTGGAGCCGACGCACCCCCGGTTACCGCGCCCTCGGCGACGATCCGCTGGACGAGGATGCCCAGGCACGGATTCGGCTGAATGCAGGTCTGTCACTGCCCGTCCTCGGCGACCTGACGCTCGTCTATCAGCGCACGGACCCAAGTGCGATCCGCTCGCGGATCGAGATCGGCCAGGCCAGCTGGCGCACGGCGCTGCCCCTGCACGGGTCACTGACGCTGTCGCTGCTCCGGGACTTCCGCTCGCAGGAGCAGCTGGCGACGCTCATGCTGGTACTGCCGCTCGGCAAGCGTCAGCACGCCACGGCCAGCGTCCGCGACGCCGACGGCGAGCGTGACGGCGAGATCACGCTCGCTCGTTCGTCGCCTGGCACCGGCGGCGCCGGCTACCGCCTGCGCAAGTTCAGCGACGGCGATGCCAGTGCCGAGGGCCGGTACCGGGGGGAGTACGGCGAGGTGGCGGCGGGTGTCGCCCGCAGGGATCGCGAGCGTTTCACCCGCGTCGAGGCGCGGGGAGGTGCCGCTTCGGTGGACGGACTCGCCACGCTGACGGACGGAACGCCGGGTGCCATGGCCGTGGCCACCACCGGCGGCGTGGCGGACGTCCCGATCCTCGTCGACAATGCCGTCACGGGCCGCACCGACGACGACGGCCGCTTGCTGATCACCGGCCTGCGACCGTACGAGGAGAACCGGATCAGCGTGGATCCGGCGAAGCTGCCGCTCACGGCTGATATCGGCACGGTGCAGCAGGCGGTCGTGCCACCACGCGCCGGGGCGGCGGCGGCAGACTTCCGGGTCCGCGAGACCACGCCCGTACTCGTTCGCATCACGCTGGCGGATGGCCGCCCGTTGCCGCGCGACGCTGCTGTCAGACAGGCGGGCGAGGAGACCACGCTGCCCGTCGGCAGCGATGGGCGTGTCTTTCTGGACGCGAACGGGGAACAGGTCGAGCTGCAAATCACCACGGAGCAAGGCTCATGCACCATCACGCTGCACATCCCGGCCGGTCACCGCGGCATCCATCGTCCGCCGGTGCAGTCCTGCATGGCGGGGCAGGAATCGTTGTCTTCACGCTGACCCTTTGCCTGCCGGTGGCCGCTGTCGCCGTGGATTGCACGGTCAGCGCCGACGATCACGCGTTCGGCACCTACGATCCCGGCGCGGGCACGGACACGGACAGCACCAGCTCGATCCTTGTCGAGTGCGTGCTCGGCGGGGCCGGCGTGGAGACGAGTTACACGCTGGCGCTCAGTACCGGCTTGTCGGGCACCTATGCGGAACGCACCCTCGGCGGTCCGTCGGATACACTCGGCTACAATCTCTATGCGGACTTGGCGCGCACGAAAGTGTGGGGCGACGGCAGCGAGGGCTCCACGCTCGTCAGCAACACCGCCGCAAACGCCACGCACACCGTCTACGGCCGCATTCCTGTGGGACAGTTCGTGACCGCCGGCAGCTACAGCGACAGCATCACCGTGACGCTCACCTACTGAGATCCGGCAAAAGGCGGCAAAAAGGGGGTGGAGTCATTTCTTTTCGGTCGGGATCCAGGGGCGGCGGAAGATGTACCGAGCACTGTTTTGTAACGAGGTCGTGGACGCCGATTTTCGCTGGCCCTGCTGCTCCTCCCCGGGTCGGTCCTCGCCGGGGATGGGTTCGAGCGGAGCGTGGCCTTCGGTGACAGCCTCGTCGAACCGGGTAACGTGTTCGTGCTTACGGGGGAGATCTAGCACAAGCCGTACGACCTCATACCTAGCGCGCCCTACGCCATCGGCGGGCTCCACTTCAGCG
Organism: uncultured Ectothiorhodospiraceae bacterium; assembly: GCA_964478305.1. GTDB lineage: Bacteria > Pseudomonadota > Gammaproteobacteria > XJ16 > Halofilaceae > Halofilum. The sequence goes on along the minus strand of CAYZHJ010000077.1, from coordinate 1,770 downwards.
ACGGCGAGACCTGGGTGGAGCAGCTCGCCACCGCGCTGGGCGCGGAGCCCACGGCCAACCCGGCGCTGCGCGCGCCCGGGGTGTTCTCGAACTACGCGTTCGGCGGCGCGCGAGCGCGTGATGATGGCACCGCCCCCTCGTTGACGGTGCAGGTAGTGCTGTTCCTGGACGATCACGGCGGCCGGGCACCCCCCGGACGCGCTCTACGCGCTCTCGATCGGCGGCAATGACCTGCTCGAGGCTGCCCGTACCACCGATCCGGCGAAAGCGGCCGGGATCATCGGCGACGCCGCCGCGGCGATCGGCGCCAACCTGCAGGCACTGGTGGAGAGCGGCGCGCGGCATTTCATTCTCGCCAATCAGCCCAACCTGTCCGTGGTGCCGGCGGTCACGCTGCAGGAGAATCCGGACCTCGTGGGTGCCATGCTGCTGTCGCTGGCGTTCAACGAGGCGCTGGAGGATGCCCTGTCCGACATCGAGGACGCGGCCGCGGCCGCCGGGCGGGACGTCCATATCGCCCGTATCGACGCATTCGCCCTGACCTCGCAGCTGGCGGAGAACCCGGAGCCGCTGGGCCTGGACGACGGCAGCACGCCCTGCCTCACATTCGGCGTGATCGGCAACGCGATCTGCGAGAACCGCGACGGCCACTTCTACTGGGACGCCATCCATCCGACGCGCGCCGGGCATGCGGTGATTGCCCGGAAGGCGCTGGAGGCCCTCGCCGTGGAATGAGTCCCGCGTCGGCGTAACACCGGAGCCGGGCCGGAGGCCGGTCTGCGGCGCGCCCCGGCCCGGCTCCGCGCCCCGGCACCCGGTGACGGGCCTCGGGCTCGCCGTGCCGTGTGGGCCCGTGCGCGACACCGGCACGCGCTGTAGCATGCGCGGCATCCTCCGCCCGGGCCCCGCCACCCATGCCACCTGCAACCGATGCTTTCATCCCGATTCCGGCGCCCGTCCGGCGCACCGCTCTCGCGCTGGTGCTGCTTCCCGCCGCCGCGGCGGCCGAGGCGCCGGAGCGCGAGCTGGCGCTGACGCTGTACCGCCAGGACGTCGCCGTGGTGCACGACCGGCGCACGCGCGACGTGGCCGCGGGCGCGCACACGCTGGCGTGGCCGCGGGTCGTGGACTCGCTGCAGCCCGACACGGTGCGCCTGCACGGCGACGGCGTGGCGCTCGTCGGGCATGCCTTCGACCACCAGCCGCTGACCACGCGGGCGCTGCTGGAGGCCCATGTCGGCCGGCCGGTGACGATCGTGCGCGGCGACGACGACAGCGAGCGGCGGCTCGCGCGCGGCACGCTGCGCTCGGCCGAGCCGCCGCTGGTGGACACGGCCGACGGCCTGGAGACGGTCGACCCGGCGCGCCTGGTGTTCCCCGGGGTCCTGCCGGAGGATCTGGGCGCGCCACCGGCGCTCGAGCTCGAGGTGGACAGCCAGCGCCAGGAGACGCACGCGCTGACGCTGTCGTACCTCGCGAAGGGTCTGTCGTGGTCGGCCGACTACGTGGCCACGCTGTCCGCGGACGGCACGCGCGTCGACCTCGAGGCGCGCGCGAGCCTGGCCAATGCCACCGACACGGACCTCGCCGACGCCCGCGTGGAGCTGATCGCCGGGGCGCTGCAGGTGCCGCGCGCCGGCGGGCCGTCCCCGCAGGTGCTGCAGGTCGCCCGGGCGGAGGCCGCCAGCGCGGACACGGCGGCCGCGCCGGCCGGCGACTACCAGCGCTATGCCCTGGCCGACCCGGTCACGCTCGCGGCCGGGGCGCGGC
>CAYZHJ010000076.1:0-13922 GCA_964478305.1 uncultured Ectothiorhodospiraceae bacterium | reverse complement strand
CTCGTATTGGCGAATGTCGGGATTGCCGGTGTAGAACATCATGGTCTTGACTCCTCGTTCGGATCGTCGGGATTTCCTGTTTCCGTGCCGGGCGGGATATCACTACCCTGTTCCGACCGTTGACGGCAGGATATGCTGTCCGTAATCGAAAGGGAATTCCATATTTTGGTAATATATATTTGCATTTTTGAACAGACGCAGTTCGCAGCAGTCGTGACACTGTCGGGTGAGGGGCAGAAAGCGGCGGCCATTGCGCCGCTGGTCGGATCCGCGGACGGACACACGAAACGGCCGGAGGCACGAGGCCGGAATCTCCCGGTTCCGCAGGAGATGCGGCGTCCGGATCGTTCTCCCGTCATGCTAGGCTTTCGCTTTCTGTCGACGGTGTCCATGGATACCGCACTCAGCGAGGGAGATCAGGCAATGAAGTTCGAGACCCGGGCCATTCACGCCGGCTATGTACCGGATCCGACGACGCATGCGGTCGCGGTACCCATCTATCAGACGACATCGTATGCATTCGACGATACCCAGCATGGCGCCGACCTGTTCGATCTGAAGGTTCAGGGCAACATCTATACCCGCATCATGAACCCGACCAATGCGGTGCTCGAACAGCGGGTCGCCGAGCTCGAGGGCGGCATCGGCGGTCTGGCAACCGCCTCCGGCATGGCGGCCATTACCTACTCGATCCTGACCATTGCCCGCGCCGGGAACAATATCGTCACGACCAGCCAGCTCTATGGCGGCACCTACAACCTGTTCGCGCACATGATGCCGACCCTCGGCATCGACATCCGGTTCGCGGCCCACGACGACTTCGAGCGTCTGGCATCGCTGATCGACGAGAACACCCGGGCCGTCTTCTGCGAGACCGTCGGCAATCCTTCCGGCAATGTGGTCGATATCGAACGCCTGGCGCAGATCGCGCATGACGCCGGTGTGCCGCTGATCGTCGACAACACGGTACCGACGCCGTACCTGTGGCGGCCGATCGAGCAGGGCGCGGACATCATCGTCCATGCCCTGACCAAGTACATGGGCGGACACGGCACCACGATCGGGGGTTGCGTGGTCGATTCGGGCAACTTCCCGTGGGAGCAGTACGGCGAGCGTTACCCGATGCTCACACAGCCGGATCCCTCCTATCACGGTGTCGTGTTCACCGAGGCGGCCGGTCCCGCGGCCTACATCACGCGCTGCCGGGTGGGTCCGCTGCGCAATACCGGTGCCGCCCTGTCGCCGTTCAATGCCTTTCAGATCCTGCAGGGCATCGAGACACTGGCACTGCGCATGGATCGTCACTGCGAGAATGCGCAGCAGGTGGCCGAGTACCTGCAGCGGCACGAGCAGGTGAACTGGGTCAAGTTCGCCGGGTTGGCCGACAGCCCCGATCACGCGCTGGCGCGGAAGTACATGGACGGCCGTGTGGCCTCGATCCTGTCGTTCGGCATCAAGGGCGGACGCGAGGCCGGCGCGAAGTTCATCGATGCGCTGCAGCTGATCACGCGGCTGGTCAACATCGGTGATGCCAAGAGCATCGCCTGCCCTCCGGCGACCACCACGCATCGTCAGCTCAACGAGGAAGAACTGGAAAGCGCCGGTGTCAGCCAGGACATGGTCCGGTTCTCGATCGGCATCGAGCACATCGACGACATCCTGGCGGATATCGAACAGGCGCTGAAGGCAGCGGCCTGACCGGATCACCGAACGCCGAAGGCATCGTTGCCTTCGGCGTTCGTTTCCCGTTGGCGCTGCTTCACCCCGCGTTCGCGATCCCGAGCCACAGCACCGCGAGCGCAACGGCCGCGGTTCCGCCGTGCAGCACGATCATGAAGCCCGGCGGCGATTCGCGCTGCAGGCGGAACAGCAGGATGAACACGCCGCCGACGAGCGCGATGGCGAACAGCAGCAGCGCGGCATTGATCGCCGGCGGCTGCGATTCACTCCATACCGCGATGGCGAGTGCCACGATGCCGGCAAGCGCCAGCAGCGCATGACCGATGCCGGCGGCAAACGGTACCCGTGCACGACGTGCGTGCAGCAGCCCCAGTACCAGGCCACCGGCCACGGCGAGAGACAGGATCATTGCGGTGACAGGTACGAGCATCGTCGGCAGTCTACCGGCAACGGGTCATTCCTTCAGGATCGCGACGGCGGAGATCTCGATCAGGTATTCCGGCCGGCCCAGGCCGGCGACGATGACGAGTGTGTTGGTGGGGTAGCGCAGGCCCTCGAGCCAGCGGGCACGTACGCGAGTGGCGACCTCGCGATGCGCCCGGTCCACGATCCAGGTGGTCGTGGAGACCAGATCCCCGAGATCGCCGCCGGCGGCAGACAGTACTCGCGAGAGGTTGTGCCAGATTCGTTCCGCCTGGGCCTCGGCATCGTTGATGCCGACGGGTGAGCCGTCATCTTCGACCGCGACCTGTCCGGCAATCCAGAGCTGGTTGCCGGCGCGCACGGCCTGTGAAAAGGCCAGCGGTTCGTTCCATTCCTCGTCGAAGCGACGGATCCGTCGCGGTCGATCATTCATGCCCCGATCTCCGGACAGCCGGACCTTGTGTCCCGGGCACGGCAGTGGATCGAAATCCGGATCATCACTTCACCGTCCCGGCCAGTCCTGCTGTTGCGATGTCACCCGTTGCAGCTCATCCGTGGTGAGAACGCGCGGTTCCGCGTTCGGTTGCCCGCCTTGCGCATCGAAGAACGGCGATCGCATGTGATCACCGCGCAACCGCCATGCCAGCACACGTCCCATCACGGGCAGGAGCGTGCCGATCGGTATCCCGTCATGGGCCTCCAGTGCAGAGCGATCGCCCTTCGCATGTCGCCCGAACACCCGCAGCCGCGCGGGCCCCAGCAGCGAATCGAGCATGGGCCGTGCCTCCGTACGGTCGAGGCATGAATGGACGATGCCCAGATAGGGCAGGGTGCGCGTCGCCGGCGTGTTGCCGACGGGCGTGCAGCAGCAGTCGGCATACCAGCGAAGGATGCCCTTCGGCGTGAGCCGGACGCAGGCGAGTCTTTCCGTGCCCGAGATGAACTGCAGGCATGCCGGAGACGTCTGCAATACTTCGGTGCCGCCATGGGCATCGAGAACGTCGTCCGCCCGTTGGAGGAAATGGGCGTACTTCTGGCAGTCATCGCAATGGCAGATCGCACGGTTGCCGTTTCGGCGCGAGATCCCGCGAACGACACCCCGCAGCGTGCCGCAGGAACAGCGGACGGACAGGTCGGCGGATGTCGTGGTCATGACTCAGGCCTCGCCGAAGGACGGATGTCGTGCCAGTTCCATCAGATCCGCCACGACCAGGTCCGGTTCGTTTTCCCAGGGATCGAACGGCACGCCGGCATCGCGCTGCACCCAGGCCGCATGGAGACCGGCGGCACGCGCACCGATCACGTCCCAGGCATTGCCGGATACCAGCCAGACCGCATCGGCATCGCCGCCGCCCTGCTCGACGAGATACGCGTAGACCGCGGGGGCCGGCTTGTAGGTGCCGACGTGCTCCACGCTCAGTACATCGTCCAGATGTTCGTCGAGGTTCGCGTACTTCAGCAATGCCTGCAATCCGGCCGGCGTTCCGTTGGAGAAGGCCACGCAATGGTGGTCGGCCGCACGCAGTTTCTCCAAGGCATCCGCGGCCTCGGGAAAGGGCGGCAGACGGGTCCACGCGGCGACCAGTTCCTCGCGCTCCGACAGCGGGATGTCCGTGCCGATGACCGCGACGGCGCGATCCAGGGCGGCGCGCGTGAGCCGGTCGAACGGCTGGTAACGGCCCATGGCCGCGCGCCGGAACGCGAACTCGAGCTGGCTGCGCCGCCACTCGGCCACGAGTGCGGCTGTCCGCTCGCCGGCATGGGGCCGCAGGACACCGGCGATGCCGGTCGGATCGACCAGCGTGCCGAAGACATCGAATCCGATCATGCGCATGGGCGGGATCCTCCACGCGTTGGGTGCGAATCGGTACGGAATGCTCATCATGAGCCCGACAGGGAACGGGTGGAAGGGGGGAAGCCCGCCAACGGCCCGGTCATTCGAATGGCGGGCGATGGCCCGGGCGGGGTGTCGGGAATCGCGTCGTCCCGGGTTGTAAACGATTACATATTTATTGAAGGAGTAAAGAAAGTATTGACGTTTTGCAAAGGTTGAGATAAGTCTTTACGCATGTAAACGTTTTCCAGATATCGTGGAACGGGGCGCATTCATCGATGAGCAGCGTTCGCAAGCCGACCGTTACCGACGTGGCCGCCAGGGCCGGGGTATCGATTGCCACGGTCAGCCGCGTGGTCAACCACGGCGCCGGGGCTCACAGCGGCGTGGCACCGGATACCCGTCGCCGGGTACGCGAGGCCATAGAAGAACTGGGTTATGTGCCATCGCAGGCGGGACGCACACTGCGCACGCAGGCTTCCGATCTGGTGGCCCTGCTGATTCCCGACATCACCAATGCCTTCTACTCGGCCATCGCCCACTCGGTGGAAGTGGCGCTGCGCGGCATGGGTTACTCCATGATCCTCTGCAACACGGACGAGGATCCCGATCTCCAGGACAAGTACCTCGAGGAGATGCAGGAATACCAGGTCTGTTCCGTGATGCTGCTGGGCGCTGTGGAAACGCGCGGGCTGCGTCGAGCGATCAGGGCCGGCGTGCCGATGGTGTTCATCAACCGGCATGCGCCCGAGGGTGCGCGCATGCCCTTCATCGGCATCGACAACTTCGCCGCCGGCGGGGCCGTTGCCCGGCATTTCCTGACCCGGGGCTACGAACCGATCGGCGTGATTCACGGTCCGCTCTACTCCACGGCGAGTCGCGAACGCTACGAGGGATTCTGCCGGACGCTCGAAGCGGGTGGCCTGTCGCTTGCGCAGGACTTCGTGGCCGCCGGCAGTCTCACGATCGATTCGGGCTATACCGCCGCGGAGCGGATGCTGCGGGGCTCGCGCCGGCCGGCGGCGGTCTTCTGCGGCAATGACCTGATGGCCTACGGGGCCTACCGGCGTTGCAGGGATCTGGGCCTGCGGGTGCCTGACGATGTCGCCCTGTTCGGTTTCGACGACAACCCCCTCAATGACTGGCTTGCCGACTGGCTGAGCACGGTACGGGTGCCGTATGACCGTTTCGGTCCGGCCGCGGCCGAGCTGATGGGGCGTGTACTGGACTCCGACGCGGCCGAACCGGCCGCTGCAGCCGAGGAAATCGTGCTGCCGTATCAACTGGTGATCCGCGATTCCGGTTGAAACGTCCGGATCGCATGCATCCACGGGGAGGAAACAAATGAAGATCGAGCAACTCGTCGACTGCAACACCACCCTGGGTGAGGGACCTCTCTGGGATGTCGAACAACAGCGTATCTACTGGATCGACAGCTTCGGCAACAAGGTCTTCCGCGCCACCGCCGAAGGCACCGAGGTCGAGACCTGGGACGTGCCCGACAAGATCGGCTCGATGGCGCTGCGCAAGGATGGAAAGGGTGCGGTCATCGCGCTGCGCACGGGAATTCACCTGCTGGATTTCGCCAGTGGCGAAATCGAGTTGGTCGTGGATCCCGAGGCCGATCTCGAGAGCACGAGACTCAACGACGGCAAAGTGGACAAGCAGGGTCGTTTCGTCGTCGGTTCGATGGACATGAAGGAAGAGGCGCCGAACGGTTCACTCTATCGTCTCGACACCGACTTTGGCTGTCATCGCCTGCTGGGAGAAATCATGGTTTCCAACGGCCCCTGCTGGAGTCCGGATGGAAACACGTTCTACTTCACCGATACCTGGAGCGAGGACATCTGGGCGTTCGATTACGACCAGGATGCCGGCACTCTTTCCAACAAGCGAACCCTGTGCTCGACAAGGGGACAGGACGGAGTGCCCGACGGCTCCACGGTGGATGCCGAAGGGTATCTCTGGAACGCCCAGGTGTATGGCGGCTACGTCGTGCGTTACGCGCCCGACGGAAGTGTCGATCGCCGTATCGAAATGCCCGTCAAGAAGGTCACCAGCGTAATGTTCGGTGGTCCGGATCTCGATCTTCTCTACGTGACCTCGATGGCGAAGCCGCCCCTGCCGCACCTGCCCGAGGACGGCCCCCTGGGCGGCAGCCTGTTCGTGATCCGGAATCTCGGTGTCCGCGGCATTCCCGAACCACGTTTCGGTGCCTGAGGGCGGACATGAGCATGATCCGGGGCCGCAGTGCCCCGTCAACAATCAGGGCCCTTGTCCTGGGAGGTAAGTACGCGATGAAAACCATGAATGGCTGGAACCATCTGCGACAGTCCGTTGCCACGATTGCAGCACTGATCGTGAGCGCCGTGCTGGTCGCAGCACCACAGGTGGTGCAGGCACAGGATCCGTTCAAGATCTACCTGAGCATGAGCTATATCGGCAACGACTGGCAGGCCGAGGCCAAGAGCATGATCACGGCCATGGCCAAGCATCCCGATTATGCCGATCGGGTGGACCTGGAGGTGCAGGTATCCGGACCGAATGCACAGAAGCAGATCCAGCAGATCAACGCAATGGTGCAGGCGGGAGCCGACGCGATCGTCGTCTATCCGATCTCGCCGACCGCCCTCAACCGTGTCGTGCGCCATGCGTGCGAACAGGGGGTGTTCATCATTGCCTATGATGCGGAGATCACCGAGGACTGTGCCTACAACGTCACGATCAACCAGGACAAGGCGGGTCGGGTGATCGCCGAATGGCTGGTGGAAGAGCTGGACGGCAAGGGCGACGTGGTGATGATCACGGGCGTGCCGGGGACCTCGGTCGACAAGAAGCGGACGGCCGCCGCAAAGGACGTGTTCTCGCAGCATTCCGGCATCAATGTCGTTGCCGAGGCACCCGGCATGTGGTCCCAGTCCGTGGCCCGCGAGAAGCTCTCGCAGATCATGGCCACGCGTGAGTGGGGCGAGATCGACGGCCTGTGGATGCAGGTTGGTTGCTACACGGCCGCGAAGATGCAGATCGAGGCGGGCATCGCCGACGAGGACGTGTTGCCCTGCGCCGGCGAGGCGTCCAACGGACACCGCGTCCAGATGCTGCCGCCGGGCACGATCGAGGGTGCGGACGAAGCCTATCGGCCGATCGGCTACCGCAGCATTTCCTACGGCTCGCCGCCGTATTCGGGTGCCTTGGCACTGAAGCTCGCCGTGGCCGCACTCGAGGGCAAGGATGTGCCGGAGATGGTTCACCTGCCATTGCCCCTGGCACGTACCGGTGAAATGAAATTCTGCGAAACCGGTACCTGGGAGGAGATGAACAACGGCTGCAACGTGTTCGATCCCAGTCTGGTGTCGCCCGGCTGGTTCGCGGACATCTTCGGCCCGTGGACGCCCGAGATCGGATTCCAGGCCGCCCTGGTCGGCGAACCGGAGGATGGCGGTTACGGCTCCTTCGAGGAGGAATTCGACGCAGAGGCCGCAACGGCATCGAAGTGAGGGGCCGCACGGCCCTTCCTTCACGTCAATCGCAGTAAGCACCGGGGGCGTGCATCGCCACGCCCCCGGTTCCCGGAGGCTCGAGCGTGCAGCAGACGAATGATTGCGCCATTTCCGTGCGCGAGGTGACCAGGCGCTTCGGGGCGACCGTGGCGCTCGATGCGGCGAGCTTCGACATCCGGCGCGGTGAAGTGCACGCATTGCTGGGAGAGAACGGCGCGGGAAAGTCCACTGCAGTGAAGATTCTCAGCGGCTTGTTGCAGCCGGATACCGGCGAACTGGCAATCTTCGGGAAGCCCACGACGATTCGCGATCCACGGCGTGCGCATCGGCTCGGCATCCAGACCGCCTTCCAGGAAATGACCCTGGTACCGGATCTGAGCGTGGCACAGAACCTCCTCCTGCCTTACGAACCGACCATCGGTGGGCAGATCCGTCGTCGCAAGGCACTGGCCCGCGCCCGATCGATACTCGATGATCTCGATCTCGGGGACATCGATCCCCGCATGGAGGTGCGTGATCTCGATCTGCCGCTGCGTCAGAAGATCGAGATCGCCAAGACCGTTGCCCGCAAGCCATCGATCCTGCTGCTGGACGAGCCGACCTCCGCCCTTTCGGGCAGCGATGTCGACTGGCTCGGAGCGCTCATCGCCCGGCTGCGTGACGAGGGCATGACCATCATCTTCATTTCGCATCGCATGCCCGAGGTCCGGTTGTTCTGCGACAGCCTGAGCATCCTGCGAAACGGTCGTCACGTCGGCACCCACGCGATCGACGAACTGAGCGATGACGAGGTGGTGGAGAAGGTGGTGGGCCGCTCGCTGGTGCGCGAGCTCGTTCCCGATCGCAGTCATCGGGTCGTTGACGAGAAGCCGTTGCTGTCGGGGCGGGGACTCGCGACCGGCGGTCGACTCGAGGACGTTTCCTTCGATCTGCATGAAGGCGAGATTCTCGGCATCAGCGGATTGCAGGGGATGGGACAGCTCGATCTGTTTCTGTCCCTGTTCGGCATGGCCGACCTGACGCGCGGCGAACTGAAGCTCGACGGCCGGCCCGTCACGCTGGCATCGCCGAGGGATGCGGTGCGCTCCAGCATCGGCATCAGCCTGCTGCCGGAGGACCGCAAGACAGAGGGCCTGTTCCTGCATCTGCCCGGCCAGCAGAATGTTTCCCTGCCCGTGATCGAGCGGTTCGCGACGGGAGGCTGGGTTCATGTCGATGTCGAACGTCGGGCCGTCGACCAGGCACTCGCGCGCGTCAATGTTCATCCACGGGCGCTCTACAAGCCCGTGTCCTCGTTCAGCGGCGGCAACCAGCAGAAGATCGCGCTGGCCAAGTGGCTGCTGGCGCACAGCCGCATCCTGCTGATGTTCGATCCAACACGCGGTGTCGACGTCGGTACCAAGGAAGAGATCTACAGACTCATGCGCGAATTCGCGGATGGCGGTGGCGCAATCCTGTTCTATTCCACGGAAATTCCGGAGCTGGTCAATCTGAGCAACCGGGTGCTCGGTATCTATCGCGGCCGGATCATCGAAACGCTGGAAGGTGACGATATCAGCGAGGAAAACATCCTTCGGGCCGTCATCGGCCACGAGACCCTGGCGGAACAGGTGCAGGCGGCATCATGAATGTGCACGCACCCAACGTGCTTCCGGACATCCTGAGAGGCACCGGCCTCGGCCTCGTTCGGGCCAGGCCGACACTGGTCGCGATCGGCGCCTTTCTCGTCATTTTCACGATCCTGCGGCTGATCTCGCCGGGTCCGATGTCCTACTTCGAGTTCAGTTTCCTCTCCGGCGGCGGGGCAACGCTCGCCTTCGCGGCCATGGGCGAGACGCTGGTGATCCTGACCGGCGGCTTCGACCTTTCGGCCGGGGCGGTGATCTCGCTGGTCAACGTGATCCTGGCCACCCAGATGGGGGAGAGCGGGGGATCGCAACTCCTGTGGTGCCTGGTCGGTCTCGGCGCCGGCGCCGTGACGGGGGCGGTCAACGGCTTCTTCGTCGGCTTCATGCGACTGCCGGCGATCGTCGTGACGCTGGCGACGATGTTCATCGTCCAGGGCGTGACGCTGCTCATTCTCTCGGAGCCGGGCGGCAGCGTTCCCTACGCTTTCTCGGAGCTGCTCACCGGCGATGCCATCCCGGGCGTCCTGCCCATGCCCATCGTGCTCATCGCGGGCGCCATCGTCACATGGTTGCTGGTACGCAATACCCGTTTCGGCACGGCCCTCTACGCTGTCGGCAGCGATCCAGAGGCCGCGCGCGCCAACGGCATGCGGACGGCATGGACGAAATTCCGCGTGTATATCCTCGCCGGCATGTTCTATGCGGCGGCCGGCATCTTCACGACTGCCCAGACCGGTTCGGGCGATCCGCTTACCGGTCAGCCGCTGCTGTTGCAGATCTTCGCCGCCGTGGTGCTCGGTGGTTCCCGTCTCGGCGGCGGCCGCGGAGGCTGCATCGGCACGATCTTCGGGGCCTACACGCTGATGCTCACGGTCAACGTGCTGCTGGCGCTCAACATCTCGGCGTACTACAGCACCATCGTGGAGGGCGTGATCCTCATCCTCGCCGTGCTCGGCGCCTCGCTGAGCCGCCATTCGGCGCTGGCGAACTACCTGCGGCTGGGTCTGCGCAAGCTTCGGGCCTGGGGTGAGGGTTCGCTGCCGGTTGCCGGCGATCACGCATGGCGGGTGACGGCGGAGCAACTGCCGCCACAGCGGAGTGACGACGAACTGAGCGCGAATCCCGTGCGTGCCTGGCTCACGCGCCACCAGGACACGCTGCGATTCGTCCTGCCGGCCTACGCCGTGCTGCTGCTGATCGTCATCGCGACCGAGATGTCCTTCGAGGAGAACGTTCTCGGCATCAACTACCTCAATTCGCTGCTGGTATTGACCACCTTCCTGGCGATCCTCGGCCTGGGGCAGGGCGCCGTCATCCTGACCGGCGGACTGGATCTGTCGGTACCGTGGATCATGACGCTCTGCGGAGTGATGCTTACCGGCATGGCCGCCGGTTCGAACGAGGCCGCCGTGTGGGCCATTCCGCTGGTGCTGCTCGTCGGGACCGCGATCGGGCTGGCCAACGGACTCGGCGTGGTGTTCCTCGGCCTGTCGCCCATCGTGATGACGCTGGCCGTCAACGGCATCGCGCAGGGCATCGCGCTGGTCTACACCGACGGAACGCCCAAGGGCTGGGCGCCGCCGATGCTGCAGGATTTCATGACGAGCAAGGTGCTCGGTTTTGCACCGGTAACCTGGGCGCTCGTCGCCTTCGTGGCCGTGGCGACATTGCTGCTCAGCCGCACGACATTCGGCCGGCGCATCTATGCGGTCGGAAATGGTGTCCGTGTTGCACGGCTCTCCGGCGTCGGGGTCGGCACGACCCTGATTGCCGTGTATGCCCTGAGCGGATTCTGTTCCGGGCTCGCCGGCATCCTGCTGACCGGTTTCAACGGCCAGGCCTTCAACGGCATGGGCGATGCCTATCTGCTGCCCTCGATCGCGGTAGTCGTCGTCGGCGGTACCCTGATCACCGGCGGCCGTGGCCACTATCTCGGCATGTTCGGTGGCGCGCTCGCCCTGACCGCGCTGGGCATCGCCCTGGCCGGGACGACGCTGCCGGACGCGGTGCGCGACATCATCTACGGACTCGTCGTGCTCGGCGCGATCCTCGCCCTGCGCGAGCGGAGGGCATGAGCATGATGCCGTCACGGCCCCATGAACGAAGCGGAGACGTGAAGCCATGAGCGAGAGATTCCTGAGTGGAGTGCCGGAAGGGTTGCGCGTTCTCGTCACGGCCGGCGCCGCGGGCATCGGCCGCGTGATCGCGGAGACGTTCGCGGCGCATGGTGCACGCGTCCATGTCTGTGACGTGTCGCGGGAGGCGATGGATGAATGCCTGGCCGCCGGCACGATGAGCGGCAGCCTCGCCGATGTGGCGGACGAGGCGGCGGTCGATGCCCTGTTCGGCGAGGTGCGGTCGAAGCTCGGTGGCCTCGACGTTCTGGTCAACAACGCGGGTCTGGCCGGCCCGACCGCGGAAGTGGAGGGAATGGATGCCGATGAATGGCACCGTACCGTCGAGGTCAACCTCAACGGCCAGTTCTACTGCACGCAACGGGCCGTGCCATTGCTCAAGCAGAACGGTGACGGCGCCATCATCAACATCTCCTCGGTTGCCGGCCGGCTCGGCTATGCCTATCGCCTGCCGTACTCGGCCACCAAGTGGGGCATCATCGGCATGACCGCCAGCCTGGCCAAGGAACTGGGACCATTCGGCATACGCGTGAACGCGATTCTTCCCGGGCTCGTGGCGGGGCCGCGCATGGAACGCGTCATCGCCGCCCGCGCCGAGGCGACCGGCGTCACCTACGAGGAAATGGAGCGGCAGTACCTCGAGAAGGTGTCGCTGCGGCGCATGGTGAGCCCGCAGGACGTCGCCGACATGGCGCTGTTCCTGTGCTCCAGCCATGGCCGCAACATTTCCGGACAACCCATCAGTGTCTGCGGCAACGTAGAGACGCTCTGAGGAGGCAACATTGAAGGAGCGCATCGCCATCATCGGCAGCGGCCTCATCGGTCGGGCCTGGGCCATCGTGTTCGCGCGTGCCGGCTTCCCGGTGCGGCTGTTCGACATCGATACCGAGGCGGTGCAGCGCGCGCACGAGCGCATCGGTGCCGCCCTCGAGGATCTGCGCGGACACGGCCTGATCGAGGATCCCGGCACCGTGCTTGCCTCCATCGAGCCGGTCACGGAGCTGGCGGCCGCACTCGATGGCGCCGGGTACGTGCAGGAATGCGCGCCGGAAACCGTCGAGGCGAAACGCGAGGTGTTCGACCGCCTGGACCGGGTCGCGCCGGCCAAGACGATCCTGGCCAGTTCCTCGTCCGGCATCGTTGCCAGTGCCTTCACCGATCATCTCGAGCATCCGGAGCGCTGCCTGGTCGCGCATCCGGTGAATCCGCCGTACCTGCATCCGCTGGTCGAGCTCTGCCCCTCGCCGGCGACCGACCCGGAAGTGGTCGAACGCACCCGCTCGATCCTGTCCGCGGCCGGCCAGGTGCCGGTGCTGGTACGTGGCGAGATCCGCGGTTTCATCCTCAATCGCCTGCAGGGCGCCGTGCTCAACGAGGCGCTGCGTCTCTACGAGGACGGCTACGTGTCTGCGGAAGACATCGACAACACGCTACGCCACGGTCTGGGACTGCGCTGGTCGTTCATGGGGCCGTTCGAGACGATCGACCTGAACGCGCCCGGCGGCCTGCGCGACTATGCCGCGCGCTATGGCCCCTTGTACGAGGCGTTGGCGGAGGAACAGTCGGATCCTCGGCCGTGGTCACCCGAAACGGTTGCCCGGCTGCATGCGGAACGGCGCGAGGCACTTCCCGAAAGCGGGCTGGAGGAGCGGCAGGCATGGCGTGACCGGCGCCTGATGGCGTTAATGGCGCACAAGCGTGACGCCGGCAAAGACATCGGAGACTGACAAGGAGCATTCCATGGCAGCACAGCGAAAGGTCATCATCACCTGCGCCGTCACCGGCGCCATCCACACGCCTTCCATGTCCCGTTATCTGCCGGCGAATCCCGACGAGATCGCCGAGGCGGCGATCGGGGCGGCGGAAGCCGGAGCAGCCATTCTCCACATCCACGCGCGCGATCCCGAAAACGGGCGGCCGACCCAGGATCCCGACGTCTTTGCCGGCTTCCTGCCGAAGGTCAAGAGCGCCACCAATGCCGTGATCAACCTGACCACGGGCGGCAGTCCGCACATGACGGTGGAGGAACGCATGCGGCCCGCGGTCGAGCTCAAGCCGGAGGTCGCCTCGCTGAACATGGGCTCGATCAACTTCGGCCTGTTCCCGATGCTCAATCGCTACAAGGAGTTCGAGCACCAGTGGGAGCGCGATCATCTGGAGAACAGCCGCAACCTGGTGTTCAAGAACACCTTCGAGGACATCGGCAAGATTCTCGAATCCTGCGCCGAGAACGACACGCGCTTCGAATGCGAGTGCTACGACATCGGCCATCTCTACAACCTGCGGCATTTCCTCGACAGCGGGCTGATTCGTGCGCCGCTGTTCGTGCAGAGCGTGTTCGGCATCCTCGGCGGCATCGGCCCGCATCCGGAGGACGTGATTCACATGCGGCGCACGGCCAACCGCCTGCTAGGCGAGGACTACCAGTGGTCGGTGCTGGGAGCCGGCGGCAACCAGATGCGCATCGCCGCCCAGGCCGCCGCCATGGGCGGCAACGTGCGCGTGGGCCTGGAGGACTCCCTGTGGATCGCGCCGGGCAGACTCGCCGAGAGCAATGCCCAGCAGGTGAGCAAGGTGCGCGAGATCCTCGAGGGTCTGTCGCTCGAGATCGCCACGCCCGACGAGGCCCGCGAGATGCTGCGGCTCAAGGGGGCCGACCGGGTCGGCTTCTGACGCGGTCGCAATCCGGCCTACGGCGGGCCCGGCACATGAGCCGCCATTG
>CAYZHJ010000075.1:0-13924 GCA_964478305.1 uncultured Ectothiorhodospiraceae bacterium | reverse complement strand
TCTCCCAGAAATCCGCGGCCAGCTCGCGCTCGCCGCTGTAGAGCAGGCTGGCATCCTCGAGCACCTGGTCGTTGTAGTAATCCTCGGCATGGATGCCGAGAACCTTTGCCTTGATGCGCAGGTTGATGTCCTTGGAAACCAGCGTTACCCGGTATTCCGGGTGTTCCGACATCATGGCCAGGGCGGTGGCGAGAATGGAGTTGTCGGGGCGGCTGCCCGGCAGTGATTCGGGCAACGCGGCCTTGTGGCCCTGCATCTCGAAGAACAGTCGGCCGCTGGCCGCCGGTGGATGGCCGTTGCCGTTGGTGGCGAGAAACGGCACGTCTGAAAGAGGCAGGCCGTCCTCGATGAGGTTCTCGTCGTGGGCGGTAATCAGGTCGTCGATGAAGCGACTGCTCTGGCGGGCATTGCGCGCCGTCTCGGACAGACCCTTCTTGCCCGAATCCAGTTCCTCCAGCACGACCATCGGCAGATAGACATCGTGTTCCATGAAGCGGAACAGTGCGCTGGGGTCATGCATCAGGACGTTGGTGTCGAGAATGAAGAGGCGCCGCCTGGCAGTTGGCATTGCATGCCCTCGCTCGCCGGTCTGCGGTTGGCTCATCGCTGCCGTGGGTGTCCCTGTGTCTGGCCGGCCGAGGTCCCGTGACGGACGCCTGGCACGAGTGTACACGGGTGGCGGGGTGCTGCAACCGGCGGGCCTGCACGGGGCCGTTACGTCACGGTAACTTGTCAGCCGCCGGGTGCGCCAGTAACATGCCCGTTTTCCTTTCGGCAGGATTACCCCGATGTATCAAGGGAGCATGGTCGCCCTGGTGACCCCGATGCATGCCGACGGGTCGCTGGACGACGAGGCCCTCGCGCGTCTGGTCGAATTCCACGTGGACAACGGCACCGATGCCATCATATCGGTGGGCACCACGGGGGAATCCCCCACGCTCAGTCCCGCCGAGCACATCGAGGTGGTGCGCAAGACCATCGGGTTCGCGGCCGGCCGGATTCCCGTGCTCGCCGGCGCAGGCGGCAACTCGACTTCCGAGGCCATCGAACTGGCGCGCGCCGCCGCCGGGGTCGGCGCCGAGGCGACCCTGCAGGTCGTTCCCTATTACAACAAGCCGACCCAGGAGGGCCTGTACCGGCACTTCCTGGCGGTCGCCGAGGCGGTCTCCATCCCGCACATCCTGTACAACGTTCCCGGTCGCACCGCTTGCGACATGCAGGTCGAGACGGTCGAGCGCCTGTCCCGCGTCGACAACATCGTCGGCATCAAGGAGGCCACCGGCGATCCCGAGCGCACGCGCGCCATCGTCGAGGCCTGCGGCGACCGCATCGAGGTCTACAGCGGCGAGGACGTGACCGCGATGGAGTCGATTCTCGCCGGCGGGCGCGGCGATATCTCCGTGACCGCGAATGTCGCTCCGCGCCTGATGCACGAGATGTGCATGAAGGCCTTCGAGGGCGACCGCGCCGGGGCCGAGGCGCTCAACGCGAAGCTCGACCCGCTGCATCGACAGCTCTTCTGCCAATCCAGCCCGATTCCCGTGAAATGGGCGCTGCATGAAATGGGCCTGATCGAGGAAGGCATCCGGCTGCCGCTGGTGCCACTCGAGCCGCAGTATCATGACGTGGTGCGCGATGCCATGCGTGCAGCGGACATCGTCTGACATGCGGCGATTCCCGGTCGTCGCCCTGGCGGCGCTCGTTTCCGCCTGCAGTCTCTCGCCTCCGGAGGACAGCCCCCGCGTGGCCTACAGGGAGGCCGAGAGCGTCCGCTCGCTGGAAGTGCCGCCGGATCTTACCCGCTCCCGTTCCCCCGAGGCGCTCGAGATTGCCGATCCCGGCACTGCCGAAGGCGACGGTGTGCTGCCCGAGTTCGACAACATCCGCATGGTTCGCTGGGGTCCCCTGCAGTGGCTGGAAATCCATGACGCGACACCCGGGGAACTGTGGCCACGCATGAATGGTTTCCTGCGCAGCGAGGGCCTGACGATCCGTGTACAGCGCCCGGCCGAGGGCCTGATCGAGACCGCCTGGGCCGAGCGTTTCGATGCGCCGCCGCGCAGCGGAATCGGTGGGCTGTTCCAGAACCTGCTCGGGGCGGCGACTTCCGACGATGTGCGGGACAAGTACCAGATCCGGCTGGAGCGCCTGGAAGGCAATGGCGGCACACGCATCTTCCTGTCGCACTGGGCCGCACAGGAAGTCAACACGAATCCGAACAGTATCGACACCCCGATCGTCGGCATGGCCCGGACCGAACCCGATCCTGCAGTCGCGGCCGAAATGCGTCGTCGCCTGCTGGTGTACCTGGGCGTCAGCCGCGCCCGGGCGGGCGAGATCGTCGCGGGCGAGCGCGAAGGGTCGGTCTATACCACGCCGATCCGCCTGGTCGTGACCGAAAGGGGCGTGGCCCGGGCCGAGATCGACGACACGGGTTACCGCCGGGCGCTGGGACTGGTGGGCGAGGGTCTGCGTCTGATGGGTGCCGATGTCACCGAAACCGACGAAACCAGGGGCACGATCCGGCTGCGCTGGTTGCCGCCGAAGGAGATTCGCGGTACCGGCCTGTTCAGCAGCGATCGTCCGCGGGAACTGATGGTGAGACTCGAGTCCGGCGAGGAGACGGTTCGCGTGGTGGCCGCCGATGCCGACGGCACCGTACGCAGCGGCGAGTTGCACGTTGCCCTGCTGGAGCGCCTGGTCGATGCGATGGGGGGTGATATCACCGGCCATCGGGAAGTTTCCGAACCCGGGCCCGAATCCGGTGACGGCGACCGGCCGATAGAACTGCGGACACCGTAGGCGGCGTTCCGCCCACCTGCCGACTTCATCCGCCGAGCTTGCCGATACAGCGCCGCAATGCCTGGCCCATCTGGGCGGCCGAGGCATAGCGTCGTGCCGGATCCTTGTCCAGTGCCCGGTTGGTGATGGTCGCGGTACAGGCCGGCAGATCGGGACGTATGCGCCGAATGTCACGCTGGCGTTCGTTGCCGATCCGGTACATCAGGTTCGACAGGCTGTCGCCGGTGAACGGCAGGTTTCCGCAAAGAAGCTGATACGCGGTCACCCCGAGAGAGAACTGGTCCGAGCGGCCGTCGATCCTGTGTCCGGCGATCTGCTCCGGCGACATGAACGTCGGCGTACCCAGGACGATGCCGGTGCGCGTCCGGCTCTGGTCGAGCAGGGCGGCCACGCCGAAATCGGTGACGATGGCCTGTTTCTTCGCCCGGTCGACGATGATGTTGTCCGGCTTGACGTCGCGATGGACAACCTTGTGTCCGTGGGCGAACTCCAGGGCATCCGCTACCTGCGCCAGGTACTCCATGACCTCGTCCGGCGGCAGCAGCCTGTCCTCGCCCGCGAAGCGTGACAGTGGCTCGCCGGGCAGGTAGTCCATGGCGATCCAGGCGAGATCCTGGTCCTCGCCGACATCGTGTACCGCGACGATGTTCGGATGCGTCAGGCGTCCGGCGGTCTCCGCCTCGCGCAGAAAACGCTGCTTGAGTTCCTCCAGCGATTCCGCCTCGAATTCCTCGTCCAGTGCCAGTGTCTTGATGGCGACCTGGCGGCCGATCTTGGGGTCGCGGCCGAGATAGACGATGCCCATCGCGCCCTTGCCGAGCTCGCGCTCGATCTCGAAGCGACCCAGCATGGGTTTCTCCACGCCCTCGTTGCCCAGGATCAGGGTTTGCGTGCCGCCGTTGGTGCGGCCACGGCCGCCCAGGGCAACCGAATCCTGCAACTGCTCGTTGCGCTTGATGCGATCGGCCACGTCGCGGTAGCTGCCGCGATGGCGTCGGCAGTACCCGAATGCCTCGACCGCCTGGGCAAAGCGGCGGCGGCGCTCGTAGTCCAGACCCAGTGAGTAGATGCTGTCGATGGTGGCGTCATTCGGCGTGCAGCGGCGCAGGCGGCGGAATGCCTCGTCCAGCTCGCCACGGGCCCGGTGCGCCTCGCCGAGCTGGCGGTTGGCATCGCTGAGATCGGCCTGGAATTCCGCGACCGTGTTCTGGATCGCCCGTTTGCCGCCGAGCACGGTGTGGCCCGCGAGCAGGGCGGTCAGTGGCGCCATCAGCGGAATCCAGGTGCTGTGGAGCAGCATCGCGAACAGTTCGACGTTGAACAGCAGCAGGGCGAGCAGAGCGCTGACGGCGAGACCGGTGGCCAGATGCAGCCGCGGCAACAGGAACATCAGGTAGCACGCCACGAGGGCGAATGCCGCCAGCCGGGTCCAGGTTGACCAGTCCGGCACCCGGAACAGGTCGCCCTGAAGGAGGGCCGAGATCCGGTGTGCCGTGGCCATGACCGGCGGCATGCGGCCACCCGCGGTGGCGATTGGCTCGACCAGGCTGGGAGCGGTGCGTCCGATCAGGACGATACGGTCACGGAAGGTGTCGGCCGGCACCTCGCGCGCATGGACGGCGGCGGCCGAGACCACGCGGAACGCGGGTTCATCCGCGGCCCGGTAATAGACCGGATGAACCGCCAGATCGCCGGCGGTGCGATAGATCCGATCGCCGATGCGGACCCCTTCGCCCGGCACGATTTCCGTGGATGCGTCGAGCGGTGCCCGGCCGTGGGCGGCAAGCGCCAGTTCGAGCGATGGCAGCCAGGCATCGCCATAGGGCAGGGCCAGATGAAGGGCCCGCTGGCGGCCGTCGGGATCGTTGCGCAAACCCAGCCCGACGCCGGCCGCGGCTGCCGTGAGTTGCTCCACGGGCGGGTGGATGCGCCGCACCGCGATTCGCGCATGCGGGCCGAACAGATCGGTGAGCCAGTGCCGGGAACCCGTCCGGTCGATGGTCAGCGCGTGTACGGACAGGGCCGGTGACAGGGCGGGCACGCGCTCTCCGGTCCCGCCCGCGCTGTAACGCGCGCCCAGCATGACCGTACCGTTGCGACTGAAACTGGCCGCCAGCACACGGTCCGTGCCCATCTCCCGGATTGCCCGTTCGAACAGGGCACGGCCGCTGGCGTCGAGCCGATCGCCCTCGGCTTCGTACAATTGCCGCAGCGTTCGCTGCCCGTGCTCGTTCTGCGGCGTCTCCAGCGGGAGCGTATAGCCCACTGCGCGCGGGTTGCCGCGACCGACCAGCGCGTTGACCTCGGCAAAGGTATAGCGCGACCAGGGCCAGGCGCCGAGGCGTTCCAGCGACTCGTCATCCACGGCGACCACGATCACCCGGTCACTGGCGCTGCGGTTGCCCGCGGCCCAGACGCCGGCATCGTACGCGAGGCCCTCGAAGCCGCGCAGTACGCCGGCGATGGTCAGCAGCAGGGTCGCGAGAACCACGACCAGCCCGATGATCCAGTCGTTGCGTCGGGACAATGCCGTCACCCGGTATCACTCCCTGGGTCGTCTCGGTTCGAACGAATGCACGAGTATAAGGGCATCAATCCCGGGCGGCTGCCCCCTTCGGCCGGAATTCGGATGTACTTCACAGGATACAGGGGGCGATCCATGTAACCTGAGTCGCATGCATGATGCCCGGATTCCGTCCGTGTTTTGCCGGCCAGTCGCTGCATGGTCCATTCTCGCCTCGCCGCACGAGCATTGCTGCCCCCTCATGACCCCGATTGAACGAACAGGTATTCGTGGATGACCGACAGCAGGCGACAGGAAGAGGAAGACGTCATCGGTCCCGGGATTCTCGATGCCCTCGGAGCGAATGTCGCCGTGGTCGACGCTCACGGCGGCATTGTTCGTGTCAACGAGGGCTGGCGTCGATTCGTCCGCGAGAACGGCTGCACGGATCCCCGCGACGGAACGGGGCGCAACTACCTCGAACTCTCGTTTGATGCCGACCGCATCGATCCCGCCGATGTCGAACGGGCGCGTCGGGGACTGGGCGAGGTCCTGAACCGGCAACGCGAGCGTTTCGAATTCGATTACCCCTGTCATTCTTCCGGTCACGAACGCTGGTTCCGGATGCAGGTCACGCCGGTGGTACCCGACGCGGGGGACGCGGGTGCGCAGCGGGGTGCCCTGGTGATGCATGTCGATATCACCGACCGCAAGCACGACGAACAGCGTGCCGAAAGGCGGGTACGCCAGCAGGCGGCCATTGCACGCTGTGCCCGGCGGCTCGCCGAGGGGGTCGAACCGGCCTTCCTGTTCGATGAAGTGACGCGAACCATTGCCGAGACCTTCGGGGTGGAATACTGCGACATTGCCGCGCGACTGGCCGATGACGATCGCTATCGCATCATTGCCGGCGTCGGCTGGGAAGCGGACGTTGTCGGGCAAACCCTGCTCGAAGGCGGCAGGAGTTCGCAGGCCGGTTACACCATTCTCGCGGACGAGGCCGTGGTGGTCGACGATCTGGTTGCCGAAACCCGCTTCCGGCCACCCGACATGCTGCTGGAACACGGTGTTCGCAGCGGCATCAGCGTTCCCGTGCCCGGGCGGAACGAGCCCTGGGGAGTCCTCGCCGCCTTTGCGAGGGACCGACGCGCGTTCAGCGCGGACGACATCGATTTCCTTCACGGCATGGCCGGCCTGATCGCGGAGGCAGTCGAGCGCGACGAACAGGGACGGGCGCTGGCCGAACAGTCCTTTCTGCTGAAGGCCGCCGGCCGGGTCGCCCGTCTCGGTGGCTGGTCGGTCGATGTACGCGATGGCGCCGTCCTGCCGACGGATCAGCTCCATCTGACCGATGAAGCCTGTGTCATGCGTGATCTCCCGCCGGGGGCCTCGTTGACAGTGGAAGAGGGCATCCGGTTCTACACGCCGGAGTGGCGCGAGCGGATATGGGAGCTGCTACGGGCCTGTGCGGCCGAGGGCGTCCCCTACGACGAAGAGGTCGAGATCGAGACCGCACAGGGGCGCCGTCTGTGGTTGCGCACGATCGCCGAGGCCGTGCGCGATGCCGGGGGCCGCATTGTCCAGGTACGGGGTGCGCTCCAGGAGATCACCGAGCACAAGCGGGTGGAGCAGGAACTGCAGCAGCTTACCCGCGATCTGGGAGAGCGGGTCAAGGAATTGCGTTGCATCCAGCAGGTGACCACCGCCCTGGAGGATCCGCAGGAACCGCTGAAGACCCTGCTGGACCGCGTGGTCGGGATGATTCCCCCGGGCTGGCAGTATCCCGGAATCGCCGGCGCAAGCATCCGTATCCGGGGCGACGTTCATCAAACTGCCAATTTCCGCGAAACCGAATGGATCCAGCGCGAGGACATCCGGGCCCATGGCCGTCCGATCGGCATGATCGAGGTGTGCTATCTGGAGCCCCGGCCGCAAGCCCACGAAGGGCCCTTCCTGCGCGAGGAAGGCGATCTGCTGCGGCTGATTGCCGACAAGCTGGGGCACCTCGTCGAGTCGCGCCGGACGGCGCGAACCATGTACCGGCTCGCCTACGAGGACCGGCTGAGCGGCCTCCCCAGCCGTGCCGGTTTCGTCGAGCGGCTGGACCGGCTGCTGCGGGAGCATGGCACTGCCGGTCCGTCGGGTCATCTGCTGCTGGTCGATCTGCGCGGGCTCAATGACATCAACCAGGTCTACGGCTACGACAACGGCAATCGTCTGATTGCCGCGATCGCGCGTCGCTTTCGGAACGAGCTGCGCGAGGGCGAGTTCGCGGGCCGTCTTGGCGGAGGACAGTTCGCGATCACGGCACGGCGCGCGCCGGAGAGCACGAGCCCGGAGCGACTCGCGGAATGCGTCAGGAGCCTGTTCGCCCAGCCCTTCGCCATCGAGGGGCACCGGATCCGGGCCAGCATGCGTTTCGGCGTGGTGCTCCTCGAAACGACCCTGAAGGGAGCCGAGGACGCGCTGAGGCGAGGGCACCAGGCCCTGCATGCCGCGCGGGAGCAGTCCCATCCGGAATGGAGCGCCTATTCCGAGCAGCTCGATCAGCAGGTACACGAGCGCATCCGGATCACGGAGGGATTGCGTGATGCACTCGAGAGGCAGGAGTTCGAACTGCACTATCATCCCCAGGTGAACCTGACCGACGGCACGGTGGTCTCGGCGGAAGCGCTGCTGCGCTGGCGTCACCCGGAACAGGGCCTGCTGTCGCCGGACCGGTTCATCCCGGTGGCCGAACGCTCGCAGTTGATCGTGCCGATCGGCGAATGGGTGCTGTACGAGGCCTGCCGGCGGCTGCGTCAGTGGCGGCAGGAGCAGCTGGCCTCGGCGCGCGTGGCGGTCAATGTCTCGATGGTGCAGTTCGTCCAGAGTGACCTGGCGGACACGGTGGCAAGGGTGCTGGAGGAAACCGGCATCGAGCCGGATGCACTGTCGCTGGAAATCACCGAAAGCGTGTTTGCCGGTGAATCCCGGCGCCTGCTGGATCAGATACAACGGCTGCACGCGATGGGAGTGCGCCTGGCGCTGGACGATTTCGGCACGGGTTACTCGTCACTGAGTTATCTCAATGCCTATCCGTTCGACGAGATCAAGCTGGATCGCTCCTTCGTGCACTGCTGCACCGTTCAGGATTACAGCCGTGAAATCGTGCACATGGTGACACGGCTGGCAGCGGCGCTCGGCTGCGAGCTCGTTGCCGAGGGCATCGAGGACGAGAGTCAGCGCGATCTCCTGTTGAGCCTCGGCTGCACGATCGGACAGGGGTACTACTACAGCCTGCCCCTGAACGAAGGGGATTTCCGCCGGCTGCTGCTGCAGCATGCACGCATGCCGCTTGCCTGACAGGGTGTTGAAAACGGGCTGTCCTGCCCATTTTCAACGCGCCGAGTCCGGCGCATGTCCGAACTCGGCTACGCTGAATCAGTAACTTGCAGTGACTGATTCACGGCCCTTGTCCCGCATTGGCCGCTGACACGTGGAAAAGCCGGCATTGCGCCGGCTTGTTCGTGCCGGACCCGTGGAGTCCGGATCAGTCCGCAGCGGCGTCCTTGTCCTTGCAGATCTGCGCATAGGCGGAGTGATTGTGAATCGCCTCGAAATTCTCGGCCTCGAGCCGATAGGCGCGAATGCGCCGGTCATCATTCAGCCGCCTCGCGACGTCGCGGATCATGTCCTCGACGAACTTCGGATTGTCGTAGGCCTGCTCGGTGACGTACTTCTCGTCCGGCCGCTTGAGGATGCTGTAGAGCTGGCAGGAGGATTCGCTCTCCACCATGTCGATGATGTCCTGGATCCAGATCGGGCCGTCGACACGCGCCGTCACCGTCACGTGCGCGCGCTGGTTGTGCGCGCCGTAATCGGAGATCTCCTTGGAGCAGGGACACAGGCTTGTGACCGGCACGATCACGCCGATGAAGAAGCGCCGTGTGCCATCGAGCTCGCGCTCGCCGATCAGGGTGGCCTCGTAGTCCATCAGACCCTCGGTGCCGGTCACCGGGGCCTTCTTCATGGCGAAGAAGGGAAACGACAGCACGATCCGTCCCGAATCCGACTCCAGGCGATCGAGCATCGAGTCCAGCATCGCGCCGAAGGTGTCGGCCGACAGGGCGTCGTCGTGTTCGTGCAGGATCTGCACGAACCGCGACATGTGCGTGCCCTTGAACTGCTCGGGGAGGTGCACGGTCATGCTCGCGGTGGCCACGGTCGAGTGCACCTCGCCGCCCCGATCGCGCACCGTCACCGGGTGACGGATATCCTTGATCCCGACGTGATCGATGGCGATCCGCCGCGTGTCGGGCGTTCCCTGGATATCCGGGATGTCATTGACGACGTGGGCTGCCATCTCGGTCTCAAGCCTCCTCTTCGGCGTAGCGCACGCTGGCGCGATCGTTTTCCCATACCGTGACCGCGCTGACGTGCAGGGCGGGACGGTTCAGCCGCCGGCCGATCTCCCCGAAGCAGTACGCGGCGACGTTCTCCGCGGTCGGATTGACCTCGGTGAACGGCTCGAGCTCGTTCAGGTGGCGGTGATCGAGCCCGTCCGTCACCTCGCGCGCGATCCGCTTGATCTCGCGGAAGTCGAGCGCCATGCCGATTTCGTCCAGCGCCCGGGCCTGCACCTCGACCTCGACCTTCCAGTTGTGGCCGTGCAGTCGGCCACAGGAGCCCGGGTAGCCGCGCAGGTTGTGCGCGGCGGCGAACTCCGTCAGCACGCGAAGCGTATAGGTGGCTGCCATGATGAACGGGCCGGAGAAGGTACCTGACCGAAGCGGTAGGATATTAGTGAAGCGGCATCGGCGGCGCAACCCTGGGCCGGGTTGGTGTCGGTTTCAGGCATGCGCCTGCCGCCGGTGCGCACGTTCGGCCAGCAGGGCCTGGATGTCCGCCAGCAGCGAGGCCGCGTCGAGGCGGGCAGCGGCGATCTGGTCGGTACGCGAGCCGTGGCCGATGAAGTGGTCGGGCAGGCCGATGTTGTGCACGTCCACGCGCACGTCGTGCGCCAGCAGGCAGCGGTTGACGCCCTCGCCGGCACCGCCGGGCAGGGCATTCTCCTCCAGCGTGATCAGGAGTTCGTGATCCTCGGCCGCCTGCAGGATGGTCTCCTCGTCCAGCGGCTTGACGAAGCGCATGTTGATCACGGTGGCGTCGAGCTCGTCGGCAATGGCCTGTGCCGGCGCGACCAGGCTGCCGAAGGCGAGCAGGGCGATGCTGCGTCCCGCGCGCCGGACCTCGGCGCGCCCGACTTCGAGCGCGTGCATTTCCGGCTCGACGGCCACGCCCGGACCGTTGCCTTTCGGGTAGCGAACGGCCGCCGGTCCGTCGAGCTGCAGACCCGTGTAGAGCATCTGCCGGCATTCGTTCTCGTCCGCCGGCGCCATCACGGTGAAGCCGGGCAGGCAGCGCAGGTAGCTGTAGTCGAAGCTGCCGGCATGCGTCGGGCCGTCCTCGCCGACCTGGCCGGCGCGGTCGATCGCGAACAGGACCGGCAGACCCTGCACCGCGACGTCGTGGATGGTCTGGTCGTAGGCGCGCTGCAGGAAGGTGGAATAGATGGCGACCACGGGGCGATAACCTTCGCACGCCAGTCCGGCGGCAAAGGTCACCGAGTGCTGCTCGGCGATGCCGACGTCGAAGTAGCGGTCGGGAAAGCGCTGCTCGAATTCGACCAGGCCGGAACCCTCGCGCATGGCGGGCGTGATCCCGATCACGCGCTCGTCGCGGGCCGCGATGTCGCACAGCCACTGACCGAAGACCTCGGTGTAGGTCGGGCCGGCGGGTTTTGATCCGCCGCCGAGCTTCCTGCCCGTCTCCGGGTCGAAGGGCTTGACCCCGTGGTAGCTGACCGGGTCCTGTTCCGCCAGCTCGTAACCCTTGCCCTTGGAGGTGACGATGTGCAGCAGCCGCGGGCCGCGCAGCTCGCGCAGGTTGCGCAGCGTCTTGACCAGGTTCTTCAGGTCGTGCCCGTCGACCGGTCCGTAGTAGTTGAAGCCGAATTCCTCGAACATCGTGCCGGGCACGAACATGCCCTTGACATGTTCCTCGGTCCGGCGTGCCAGTTCCCACATCGGCGGCATCGCCCGCAGCACCTTCTTGCCGCCCTCGCGGGCGCCCGAATAGAGCCGGCCGGAGAGCATGCGCGTGAGGTACTTGTTGAGCGCGCCCACGTTGGGCGAGATCGACATGTCGTTGTCGTTGAGAATGACCAGCAGGTCGGCCTTCTCGTCGCCGGCATTGTTCAGCGCCTCGAAGGCCATGCCGGCGGTCATGGCACCGTCGCCGATCACGGCGACCACGTCGCGGTCCTCGCCGCGCAGCCGGGCCGCGATGGCCATGCCCAGCGCCGCGCTGATGGAGGTGCTGGAGTGGCCGACCCCGAAGGTGTCGTACTCGCTCTCGTCGCGCTTCGGGAAGCCGGCCAGGCCCTGCCACTTGCGCATGGTGTCCATGCGTCCGCGCCGGCCGGTGAGGATCTTGTGCGGATAGCTCTGGTGGCCGACGTCCCAGACGATGCGATCGTGCGGCGTGTCGAACACGGCGTGCAGGGCCACGGTCAGCTCGACCGCACCCAGACCGGCGCCGAGGTGACCGCCGGTGCCGGCGACGGATTCCAGGTGGAACGCGCGCACCTCGTCGTTCAGGTGCTGCAGCGTGTCCGGATCCATGTCCCTCAGATCGGCCGGCGACTGCAACCGATCGAGCAGCGGGTAGCGGGAGGAGGACTCGGTCATCGGCAACCGTCGGTTGGGCAAGAAACCATTATCGGAAGCAGTCGGGGCCCACGCAAGCCGGATTGTCGCGGATCGGCCGAATGTCCATTACCAGGAGCGTTCGACCACGAAGCTTGCCAGGTCGCGCAGCGGGTCGAAGGCGCCATCCAGGCCATCGAGCGCCGCGAGCGCCTCGTCGCGCAGCTCGGCGGCGCGCCGGCGGGCCGCGTCGATACCGCCCGCCGCCGGCCAGGTCGGCTTGCCCCGTTCGATGTCGGCGCCCTGGGCCTTGCCCAGGACGGCGGTGTCGGCGGTGACATCGAGCACGTCATCGACGATCTGGAAGGCCAGCCCCACTGCCTCGCCGTAGCGTGCCAGCCGGTCGAGCCGCTCCTCGTCGGCCTCGCCGGCGAGGCCACCGAGAACGACGCTGGCGCGGATGAGCGCCCCGGTCTTGTATCGATGCATGCGCTCGACTTCGTCGAGTGCGAGTGCCTGCCCGCATGCGGCCAGATCGATCGCCTGGCCTCCGGCCATGCCGCGCACACCGGCGGCACCGGCCAGCGTGGCGACCATGTGCGCACGGATGGCGGGGGGAACGTCGCCGGCATAGGGATCCGCCGCCAGCAGTTCGAAGGCCAGCGCCTGCAGGGCGTCGCCGGCCAGTATTGCCGTGGCCTCGTCGAACCGCCGGTGGCAGGTCGGCACGCCGCGGCGCAGGTCGTCGTCGTCCATGGCCGGCAGATCGTCGTGTACCAGCGAGTAGGCGTGAATCAGCTCCACCGCGCAGGCAGGCGGGTCGAGCCGGTTCGGCGAGCCGCCCAGCGCCTCTCCGGCGGTGTAGACCAGCACCGGCCGCAGTCGCTTGCCGCCCCCGAGGACGGCGTAGCGCATGGCCTCGCCGAGGCGATCGGGCAGGGAGCCGGGGGCGGGCAGCCAGCGTTCGAGCGCGGCGTTGACGCGATCCCGGCCGCGATCGAGTTCCTCGGCGACCGCGCTCATTCGGTTTCGCGGTCGGCGGAACCGGTACCGGCATCGCTGGCGAAGGGGGCCAGCGATTCGTTGCCGCTGTCGTCGCTCAGCAGCACCTGGACCCGCTGCTCGGCGGCGGCGAGCGAATCGCGGCATTCGCGGGCTAGGGTGACGCCGCGCTCGAAGCGGGCGAGCGATTCCTCCAGCGTCAGGTCGCCCTGTTCGAGCGACTCCACCAGTTCCTCGAGCTCGCGCAGCGCCTCCTCGAACCGCGCCGGCTGCGCGGTCTCGTCGCCATCCTGCTCTCCCTTCTTCTTCGCGCTCATTGCCTCTCCTCGCCGGTGCCGCAAGCCCGCAATTGTCGCCCATCATCCGGCATCGTGGGTAGTCGCTGCCATTGGAATCAGTGCAAAAGGAATATCTCGCAGAGGCGCGGAGAGCGCAGGGAATGAAAAGCATGCAATCAGAAGGATTGGTGTTGCAGAGTCGCGGATTCACTGGCGTGGCGGCACACTCGGCAAGGGCTGCCGGGATGCGGTCCGCACCGATGAGGGGCAGGCCGGCCAGCATCGCTTGTCGTTGCAATATCAATGCCTTGCCGGTTTTCCCTGCGTTCTCCGCGCCTCTGCGAGATTCTTCCTTTACAACGCCTCTATTACCTCGCCCAGCCGCGCCACGGGCACGACGGTCAGGCCGGAAGGGGAGCGTTTCGGGGCGTTGGCCTTGGGGACGATGGCGCGGGTGAAGCCGTGCTTGGCGGCTTCGCGCAGGCGTTCCTCGCCGTTGGGGACGGGGCGGATCTCGCCGGCCAGGCCGACCTCGCCGAACACTGCGAGATCGGTCGCCAGCGGCCGGTCGCGGAACGACGACAGGCAGGCCGCCAGCACGGCCAGGTCGGCGGCGGTCTCGGTGATGCGCACGCCGCCGACCACGTTGA
>CAYZHJ010000074.1:0-14072 GCA_964478305.1 uncultured Ectothiorhodospiraceae bacterium | reverse complement strand
AAATCGCATTTTCATGGCCCGTGTCTGATCAAGGCCAGGATGGCCTTTGATCAGACTTTCCTTAGTGCAACCGTGCGTACGCGCCCGCGATTGCGATGCCGCCGAGCGCGGTGGACGCGGCGGCAATGGAGGACGGCGCGATGCGCAGTCCGATCTCCGTCGTGTTGGCGGACACGACGGCGGTCAGCGCCTGCAGTGCCGCCACGGATCCGTCGATGGCCGCGCGCTTCCGCTCCGGCTGCACCGGGTCGCCGCGTTCCAGCCGCCGGTCGATGAAGCACACGGCCGTGGCGATCTCGCTGACATGCAGGTTGATCGCATACGAGGCCGTCAAGTCGCCGGCAACCGGGTCGTGCGCCGATTCGAATGCGTCGCGCATCGACGCCGACGCCGCCGGCTTCAGCCCCGCCTCTTCGAGATCGTCCATGATCCAGTCCAGCAGATCGCTGTAGCGCTCGCTGTCCGTCAGGAACGGTGTGGCCCCCGCGCGTGCCGCCCTGAGCACGGCATAGGCGTGCTGCAGTACCGGTTCCAGACGGTCGCCCGAGAGCCCGCCAAGCGTGCGGCAGGCGAGCCGCGCAACCGCCTGATCGGCTCCCGGTTCGCCGGTCCCGATTTCCTCGACCCGGTTGAGGACGTCCACCAGGTCCGACAGCGCCGGCTCGTCATCGAGCTGTGCCGCCACGGGACCGGAGACCGGCAGCAACAGGACGATTGCCATTGCGAAGCCACGCATGCTGTATGACATCTCATTGCTCCAGCGGAGCCGTGGTCCCGCGGCCGGAGCCGTTCGCGGCGCCGTTCGCGCACCGGCGCTCATCCGAGCACTGCCTGCAGGAACGCCTGCGTCCGCTCGTTCTTCGGGTTGGTCAGCAGTTCCTTCGCCGGCCCCTGTTCGCGGATCTTGCCCTCGTCGAAGAAACACACCCGATCGGCGAATTCCTTCGCGAACCCCATCTCGTGGGTGACGAGGATCATCGTCATGTCGTATTCCTCGCTGATCCGGCGAATGGTGTTCAGCACCTCGCCGACGAGCTCGGGATCCAGCGCCGAGGTCACCTCGTCGAACAGCATGATGCTGGGGCGCATCGCCAGCGCCCGCGCGATCGCGACACGCTGCTGCTGACCACCCGACAGCATCGCCGGGTAGTGCTCCATCTTGTCGCCCAGCCCGACCATCTGCAGCAGGTCGTGTGCCCGTTCCGTGGCTTCCTTGCGCGACAATCCCAGTACCTGGATGGGTCCCTCGATCACGTTGCCGGTGGCCGTCATGTGGGGGAACAGGTGGAAATGCTGGAATACCATGCCGATATCGCCGCGCACCTTGCGCAGATGCTTCTCGCTGGCGGGCACGAGGTTGCCGCTGCGGTCGTGCATCATGTTCAGCGGTTCGTCCTTGACCCATATCACGCCGTCACTGACTGCCTCGAGCGTCATCAGCAGCCGCAGCAGCGTCGACTTGCCCGAGCCCGAGGGGCCGATGACCGCCAGCTTCTCGTTGTATTCCACTTCAAGCTCCAGCTCGTCGAGCACGACGAGATCGCCGAAGCGCTTGGTGACACGATCGAACTTGACGATGGATTCGTTCATTGCGTCTGCCTCGTGATCTTGTAGCGCAGCCAGCGTTCGAAGTGACGGATGCCGACCATGGAAATCAGGCTCAGGATCAGGAACACCGCGCCCACGATGGTGATCGGCTCGATGTAGCGGAACGTCTCCGAGCCGATGATCTTCGCCCGGTTCATGATCTCGACGACGGCCAGGGCGGACAGCAGCGGCGTTTCCTTGAACATCGCCACCAGGTAGTTGCCCAGTGCCGGCACGATCGGCGGAATGGCCTGTGGCACGATGATGTCGCGATAGGTCTGCAGCGGCGACAGGTTGAGCGCCTTGGCCGCTTCCCACTGTCCCTTCGGTACGCCGTCGAGACCGGCGCGATACAC
Source organism: uncultured Ectothiorhodospiraceae bacterium (assembly GCA_964478305.1). Lineage (GTDB taxonomy): Bacteria > Pseudomonadota > Gammaproteobacteria > XJ16 > Halofilaceae > Halofilum. The sequence continues at coordinate 12,129 of CAYZHJ010000074.1, read as the reverse complement.
CTCCGAGCAGTAGGTCGAGAAGTGCAGGCCCAGGCCGAAGATGCCGACCACCAGGGCATCGGCGCGGATGCCGTAGTCCGGCAGCACGTAATAGAGGAAGAACAGTTGCACCAGCAACGGTGTGGAACGGATGAACTCGACCAGTCCGGTCACGGGCATCGAGATCGCCCGTACCGGCGAACGCCGCAGCAGTGCCCAGATCAGGCCCAGGATCGCCGCGATGATGAATCCCAGGAAGGTCGCCTGCACCGTGACGATCGCCGCCTCCAGCAGGCTGGGCATGATTTCCCACGCGAACTGCCAGTCCCAGATCTTCATCATGCACCTCCCCGGGCCATGCCGCGGCCGACCCGCCGCTCCACCAGTCGCATGACGGCCGTGATGATCAGCGAGAACACGAGATAGATCAGCAGCGCGAGTCCGAAGATCTCGATCGTCATGAAGGTCTGGTCATTGAGCTGCTTGGCGCGGAACGTGAGGTCGGCGACCGTGATCAGGGAAATCAGCGAAGTGGCCTTGAGCAGTTCGATGAACAGGTTGCCCCAGGGCGGAATGGTGGCGGGCAGCGCCTGGGGGACGATGATCCGGCGCATGGCGCGCCATTTCGGCATGTTGATCGCTGTCGCGGCCTCGTACTGGCCGACGGGCACGGCGAGTATCGCGCCGCGCACGACTTCGGCCCCGTAGGCGCCGACATTGAGCCCGAGTGCCAGCCAGCCGACCGTGAACGGATCGAGACTGAGCCCGAAATGGGGCAGCACGAAGAACAGCCAGAAAAGCTGCACCAGTGCCGAGGTTCCGCGGAAGACCTCGACATAGGCCCGTGCCACTGCTCGCACCGGCCACAACTTCACCAGGCAACCGAGCCCGGCGGCGAAGCCCATGAACACCGCCAGCGCGATGCCGATCAGGGTCAGCTGGATCGTGACCACCGACGCCTCGAGCAGGGTCGGCAGGAACCGGAAGATGGTTTCCATTGCACTCGCCCCTTGCCGTCGGGCGATGCGTTGCCGCCCCGGCAGTGCCTGTCGTTGTTCTCCGTGTTCGGACGGCGCGACCCGCCCGATCACGAGGGGCGCATCCATGCGCCCGGGGAAATCCGTCTCAGCCCTTGCAGAGCTCCTCGGCCGTCACGTCACCGGGCAGATTGGCCTTGGTGAAACCGAACTCGTTGACGAGCTCGAGATGCTCCTCGCTGCCGATGAAGTCATCGAGATGGCGGTTGAATTCCTTCACCATCTTCTTGTCGGCGTGGCGGAACGCGAATCCGCCATAGCCGATGGCTTCCTCGGGCGTGTGGAACGGTTCGGCCCGTTCGACCCGGTCGCCACCGCGCCGCGCCATGCGCTCGATCGACACCGAGGTCAGGGCGCCGGCATCGATACGGCCCGCCCGAACCGCCGCCAGCATCGATGCCTGATCAGGCAGCTGCTGAATCTGGTCGTCAGGGATGCCGGCGTCCTGCGCATAGCCGTATTCGACCGCGCCGGCCATGACACCCAGTACGACGTCCGGATTGTCGGCGACGTCCTCGTAGCTGTGCAGATCGAGCGGATTGCCGGCCTCGACGAGGAAGGCCTGGCCCATCATGTAGCTGGGATTGGAGAACAGTGCCTCCTTGCAGCGATCCGGCGTGATGAACATGCCGGCAGCCACCGTGTCCCAGCGGCCGGCATTGAGGCCCGGCAGCAGCGATGCCCATTCGGTCAGGACACCGTCGACCGTATCGACACCCATGCGCGAGAAGATCTCCTTCGCGACTTCCGGCGACTCGCCGGTGAGGTTGCCTTCCTCATCGACATAGCCGTAGGGCGCCTCGTTGGCGAACGCGGCGCGGATGAAGCCCTGTTCGCGGGCCGTCTCCAGGGTGGACTGGGCGACGGCCGGGCCCGCCAGGATCAGGCCCGCGGCCGCGAACAGCGCCCCCAACATCAGCTTTCTGCTTGTCTTCAACATTGCCTTCACTCCTGCTGTTTCGTTCTCTCGATGGAACGCCGCTGGCGTTCCCGTTCCCCCGCCGTCGCGGTCGGAACGACCACCGCGGATGGCGTTTCCGGAGGTAAACAACATCATCCCGCCCCCGGTCGGAAGGACTCAAGCGGGTACGGACTCCGCGTCAGCGTCTCGCAACCGTTGTCCGTCAACACCACCGTATTGGACAGAAAATAATCCCCCTTGCCGGTACCCAGCAGCCATGACATGAGATGGAAGACCATGCCTTGCTCGAGAACCAGCTCGCTGTCATGGCGCAGGCCGACGACGGAGCTGCCGCCGGTCCAGCTCGGGGGAAAACCGAGGCCCACCAGGTAACCGCAGTGGTGGCGGTGATAATCGGATATGCCCGCCGCTTCCACGTGCCGGAACCAGGTCGCGTACACGTCGGCGGCGGCCATGCCGGCGTGCATGGTCTCGACCAGCAGGTCGAACGCCTCGTGACAGACGCCACGGACGTAGTCGCTGCCGGCGGGCGCGCGCCCCAGGTGCAGGAAGCGGCCCAGCGGAGCGTGATATCGCGCGACACAGCCCGCCATCTCCAAAAACAGCGCCTCTCCCTCCTGCAGTTCGCGGTCGTGCCAGGTGGTGTGCTCCTGGGCCATGCGCGGCGATGGCCGGATGAAGGGCGCGAAGGCGGGGTAGCTGCCGCCGGCGAGCGCCATGGCGTGATAGATCTCCGCGGCGATCACCTGCTCGTTGACGCCGGGGCGGGACACCTCCAGCGCGGCCTGCATCATGGCGTCGCTGACCCGCGCCGCACGTCGGGTGTATTCGATCTCTAGCGGCGACTTCACCAGGCGCAGCTCGTCGATCAGCCAGGAGGCGTTGACCCATTCCGCTTCGCGCAAGGCGCCGCGCAGGGCTTCGTGAATGTACGGCGGAAAGCAGAGGCTTTCCTGCTCGATGCCGATGCGCTCCAGGACGTTGCCGGTGCCGTGAACGACTTCGCCGATCACCGCCGCCGGGTCGGTACCGTCCGCGTAGCCGACGAATTCCGTGTCCGGCAGCTGGGCCTCGGCGGTCGCGCGCTCCATGGCCCGCGTGACCAGGGTCAGCGGGCCGCGCAGGGGCACCACGAGGAGATGGAAGGCGAAGAATCCCTGGTGGTCGAGCCCCACGAGGTAATAGATGTTCTCGGGCTTGGTCACGAGCAGGCAGTCGAGCCCGCTGGATGCCATGCGGGCACGCACGGAATCGAGCCGTGTGGCGTATTCCGATCGCGGGAACGCGCCCGAATCGTCCGCGACGGTGAGCGGCAGGTCCGCCGGCGGCATCACGACCTGTATCCATGTATGGAAAGAAACACCAATTCACCCCCCTTTGCAAGCCCGGATTCAGGGAATATTCGATATACTTGGATCCAAGTATAGGCCCGACTCGCTCGCCGTCAAGGAGGGATCGTGTCGATCGGCGCAGGTTCGCGGGCAGAGCCCGCTCCCGCCGGCGGGACTCCGCTGACGGGATTCGGTCCCGCGGGAATCGAATGACGTGACGGGAGCGGCCTTCGGCCGCGAATGAACGAGGCGGGGCAGTGGATCAGTGCTCGCTGCGCTCGCGCAATCAATTGCGTGTCCGCGCCACACGCAACGCGGGTTCGCGGGCAGGCCCGTCCCCGCGGGACGGGCTGCGTTCTACCTGCGTGGGTTCATCCCCCGGGGCGTGCCTCGCTCTCGTGCAGCGTCCGGCGCATGCGCTCGATGCTCATGGCGATGGCGTTCCGGCGGACCAGCCCGAGGGCGCGGATGTCGCGATGTTCCATCGCATCCACGAGGGCGTTGATCTCGTTGACGACGGCGTCGATTTCCTCGTCCCAGTTCATGGACGGGATGACGGAATGGGATATCCGCGCGATCTGGAAGAAGAGCTGCATGGTGATTTCCCGTGCCCGGCCGTTGCCGATCATGCTCGCCAGTTGCTCCTGCAATTCCAGGTGCAGCGTGCCGAAGCGCTCCAGGTCGTAATGCCCCCTGAGTTGCTCGAATCGGCTCCGGATTCCGCGCAGGTCATCGACGTGCTGCCACCATTCCGGGACCGGCGAGAGGGATTCGGTGTTCTCGGCCAGGATCATGCGCAGTACGTAGACTTCCCGCGCCGATTCGAAGTCGAAGCTCGTGACCACGGTCTGCACGCCCTGCCGCCGTTCCGCCAGCAGCTCGAGTTCCAGGCGATGCAGGGCACGCCGGATCGGGGTGCGGCTGACATTGAACTCCCGCGCCAGTTCCTGTTCGCTCAGCTTGGTGCCCGGCGGGTAGTGCAGCAGGCAGATGCGGTCGCGCAGGCAGGTGTAGATTTCCTCCGTGCGCCTCTGTCCCGCCCCGCGGCGGGTCCGCTCTGCCTCTCCCCTGTCCTCGGTGATCACTGGTCCGTCCTCTGCATGCCGGCCGCTGTCGCCGGGGCACTGCCGCATCGTGTGGGCGTACGGTAACGCGTTCGCCGCGGCGTCAGAAGCCGTATTCGATGCCGGCGCGCAGGCTGCGGCCCGGGGCGGGTTCGAAATAGCGGCCGGCGCCGGCGTTGATGCGCACGTTGGCGATGTACTCGGTATCGGTCAGGTTGTCGAGGCCGACCCAGGCATCGAGCCGGCGACCGCCACCGCGGTACCAGCTTCGGCCCAGGCGTGCATTCAGCACGGCGTGGTCGTCGACCCGGACCGTGTTGGCATTGTCGGCGAAGACCGCGTCGACCAGGCGGGCATCCAGGCGGACGAAACGTCCATCGGCGTCCTGCCAGTCGGCCTCGACATGGAGCAGGTGCTCGGGCAGGCCCGGCAACCGGTTGCCGCCGAAGTCGTTGCCGTCGCGGTCGAGGAAGCGTTCGAAGCGGTATTCCGACCAGGTCCACGCGGCTGCCAGGATCAGCCGGTCGGTGGCGATCCAGTCGAGTCCGAGCTCGATGCCATCGCGCTCGGTCCGTGCTGCGTTCTCGAAGAAGTCGCGGCCGTTGTCCTGGAACGGCACGATCTCGTCGCGCACGTCCACGCGGAACAGAGCCAGATCGTAGCGCAGTCGGTCGCCGATGTGCCCGCGCACGCCCAGTTCGCGATTGAGCGCCTGCTGCGGCTCGATGTCGGGATTGAAGCCGCCGGTCCCGTCGGGGTCGGCGAACTCGGTGAAGGTGGGGGTCTCGAAGGCAGTGGAGATGTTGCCATAGAGCCGGTGCCCGGGTGCCAGTGTGTAGAGCGCGCCAAGGCTGGCGCTGGTCTCGTCGAAGCGGCGCGCCCCCGAATCGTCGCCGTCGGCGGTCAGGTGATCGTCGATGGTGAAGCGCACACGGTCGAAGCGCAGGCCCGCGCTTGCATCGAAACGTTCGGTGAGACCGAGATCGGCCTGCACGAACAGGCCGGCCGCGGTTGCCTGCTGGCGCTCGTCGGCGGTGCGTGACTGCACCGTGCCGTTACCGTCGACGGCGAAGCGGAAGCGGTCATCGATCTGGCGGTCGAGGTCGGCGCCGACGACCCAGTCCAGCGGACGGCCCGCAAGGCGTGTCCGGTTGCTGTACTCCGCGCCCAGGCCGAAGAAGTCGCGCTCGTAGCCGAGCAGACTGCTGCCGGGGAAGGGCAGTTGCTGCTCGAAGTCTCGCCGCGTGTAGAAGCCGCGCAGGGTCAGTTCGCCACCGGCCACTGCGCGATCGCGCCAGCGCAGCCCGAGGCGCTGCTGTTCGGCCGTCTGGCCCGCGTTCAGCGGTTCGGCGTTCGGTGCGGCCGCGGTTCGGTTCGCGGCCAGCTCCGCGGCCGTCAAGCCGCCGGGATCCTCGGTGAAGGGGTTGTCGAGCAGCGTCAGCACCGTCTGCAGTTCACGCTCGCGACCGAAGGCGCGCGTGACCTTCGCGTTGAACCGGCGGTTGTCGGTCTCGCTGTGATCGCGATGCCCGTCGAAGCGCAGCGCCGAGGCACTGATGTTATGCGCCCATTCCCCCTCGCTGCCGCCCAGCCTCATGCCGGCCTGGCGCAGGCGGTCACTGCCGAGGTCTGCCGACAGCACCTGGTCGTGGATCGCATCTCGGCCGTCGGCCGTGGTGATGTCGATGACCCCTCCGGCGGCGTTGCCGTAGGCCACGGCCGCGGGCCCGCGGATGATCTCGATGCGCTCGGCCGAGTGGAGATCGATGGCGTCGGTCTGCGACTGCCCGTCGGGCAGCGTCTCGGGGAACCCGTCGAGGCGGATGCGGATGCCGCGAATGCCGAACGGTGCCCGCGCGCCGAAGCCGCGGGTCGAGATGCGCAGGCCCTGGGCGAAATTGTAGCGGTTCTGCAGGAACAGCCCCGGCACGCCGCGCAACGACTCGTCCAGCGTCAGGCCGGCGCGGCCCTGATGGATCGCGCGGCGGTCGACCCGATCCACCGCCGCCGGTACGTCCTGCAGGTTGCGCTCCATGCGCGGCGCGGTGATCAGGATCGGATCCAGCGAGTCGGCCGGCGCGGGTAGCGACAGGGTCGCCAGGATGAGCATGGGGAAGGGCTGCCGTGACACGATTCCCACGTGAACAGGCTTTTCAGGAGGTATCGTCGGTGATCGGCTCGAGCCGGATCTCGATGCGTCGATCGGGCCACTGCGGGTCGGCGAGCGGTTTCGATTCCCCGTGCCCGACCGCGACGATCCGGTCGGCCGCGATGCCGTGATCGACGAGATGACGGGACACGGCCATTGCCCGTCTCTCCGAGAGCCACTGGTTGAACCCTTCGTCGCCCGACGGGTCGGTGTGGCTGTTGACGATCACGAGGGTATTTCGATACTCGGTCAGGACAGCCGCGATCCGGGTCAGGATCGGCTCGATCCGGGGGGTCAGCGCGCTGCTGCCCGTGTCGAACGCGTCCGTTCCCGACAGCCGCAGCAGGATGGAATCCCCCTGGCGCAGGATCGCCATGCGCTGCCCCTGCAGTTGCTGTCGCAACCGGGCCTCCTGGACATCCAGGTAGTAGCCCGTTTCCGCACGCGGCAGCTGCAATTCCTCCTGCCCGGCCAGTTCGCTCGTCTGCCGGGCAATGTGCTCGTCGGCCTGTTGCGCGTCGACAGGCTCCAGCCGTCTCGGCGCGGTCGATTCAGCGGCTGGCGGGGCCGCCTGTTCGCGCGGTTCCGCGGTCGCATCGACCGGCGTCGTCGGCTCGGGTTTCGTGGAAGTACGGGTCCGGGGCGTCTCGGGCTCCAGAAGCGTGCAGCCGCCCAGGAGGATCGCCACGCCGCAAGCAAGCAAGCGGCGGCATGCCGTGGCGGGAATGCACTCATTCGTTGTCATCGGCGTGTATTCGCGACGTCGCGACCCGGTCGGATGGCGTGAGACGGCGGGCGGACCCAATGCCGTCTCAGGAGGCGGTGGCCCCGTGTCCCAGGACCTCCTTGATCGGGTATACATTGGCACCCCTGCGCTGGCGAAGGAAGTGCTGCAGGCCCCTGGCCGACAACGGGCGGCTGAACAGGAATCCCTGTGCGTAGAGCACGCCCTGCGCCCGCAACCACCGGGCCTGATCCTCCGTTTCGACACCCTCGGCAACGGTGTCGAGATCCAGCCCCTTGGCCATCTCGATGACATGATAGATGACGTTGCTGGTGACCGCGGTCGTCCCGATGGCATCGACGAACGACTTGTCGATCTTCAGTGTATCGAGTTCGAAGTCTTCCAGATACGACAGGCTGGAATAGCCGGTACCGAAATCGTCGATGGCGATCTCGTGGCCCTGTCCGCGAAGCATCTGGATCAGGCGCCGGGTCTCGGCGCTGTTGACCAGCGCACGCTCGGTGATTTCCAGCTTGATGGACCGTGCCGGCACGTCGGCCTCGCGTACCCGCCGGGCGAGCGCCTCCGCGAACGCCTCGCTCTCCAGGTCCTCGGGGGCCAGATTGAGGTTGACGCGGATGTGCGGCTGCGTCCGCAGGAGCCGTCCGAGATCGCGCAGCGTGGCATCCAGCATGGCGAGGGTGATCCGGGGGACCAGCCCGGCGTGCTCCGCGACCGAGATCAGGGTATCGGCCTCGACACTCTCGCCACCCTCGCGTGTCCAGCGGGCGAGGACCTCGGCTCCGACACACTTGCCGGATGCGAGGTCCACGATTGGCTGATACTGGGCATCGATCTGTCCGTTGGCCAGGGAATCGCGCAGCTCCGTCGTCAGGCTGAGCCGATGGCGGGTGTAGGTCGAGACGCTGTAGATCCAGAAACCGACAAGGATCAGCACGATCGCGACGGTGCTGGCGATGGCGGGCCAGTAACGATTCCAGAAATGGCCGATGGGCTCGACCACGACCACGTCGATCGGAAACACGGTGTCCAGCGAGAAACGTGACACCATTCTCCCCGCGCCGTGATCCACGGTGAGTCCGGTCGCCAGTTCGCCCGGCGAGGGCAGGTTCGCCTCCCAGGGAACCGAGGCCATGCGCAGGCCCTCGACCCAGAGCCCCACCTGACGCCCCTGGGTGGGCGTCGCCTGCAGCAGCATGCGGGGGTCCATCGCGACATCGTACTGGCCGTAGCGCATGAGGAAGATCTGTATCCCGTCCACCTCCGTCTGGGGCCCGGGCCACCACGCGATCACCCCCGAATCGTAGATGCGGTCGGCCTTCGGCGGCTTGAGGCGGATTGCCTGGGTGAAGCCGGCGCCGCACAGGCGTTCCGCGGCCTGCCAGTAGCCGATGGCGAGGATGTGGGGCTTGGAGAAGGCGGCCCGGTCCATGGCCTGCAGGTGCTGCTCGGAGCACGGCGTCAGCGACAGCTCGTTGAGTCGGTCGAGCAGACCGCGCGCATCGACGATGATGCGTTCGGTCCGTTCGCCGAGCGTTTGTGCCAGCGCCTCGACGGCCCGTTCCTCGGTCCGGGTCGATTCGCTCCACAGGAACCATGCCGCCACGGCCACGAGGACCGTGGTCCCCGCGAAGGCGGCAATGGAGAATCCGAGGAATGCCTTGTCGCGGCGGCGCATGGCGTCCGGGGCTAGAGAGGGGGGCGGTGCCGTACAGCCGCGCGGGCCGTGACCGGTGGCAGCCCGTGGACTCCGGGTCCGGGCCGACTGGCCGTGCCGCGCGTCATCGCGCGCGGGTCCTGCGGTGCCCGCGGCTCGTCCGGTGCATGGAACGGAGGGCGAACGATTCGGGACATCGGCGGCATGCTCGGGTTCCGTCGGCAGTTCGTGGCAAACAGGTCATGGTGTCGTCGGCTCGGATCGCGGCCGATCGTCCGTGTGACCGCCCCGACGAAACGTTCGGGGTCTGCGACCCGTTGCCGGGGCCGGATGCTCCCCCCTGACAATCCGGTGGCAATGGCGAAATCCCGTCCAATATACACACATCGTTCGCGAAGAAAAGTGAATTAGTTGTTGTTTTGGCATGGCAAAGTCCCTCGCCCGCGGGATTCACTCCTCGTGGTCGAGAGGGTCGGGCGGTCCGCACGACGGCGCGCGCGGGGCGGCCATCGCGGTCCGGTATTATCGGGCCGGTCGTTTCGCCGTGCGTGCTGCGGCACGCGATCGTTCGCTGCCGGCAGATATCCCTTCCGCCGGCGGATTCAGGCCACCCGGGACGCGTCCTTGTGCCGGCCGGTTTCGTCCCAGTCGTTCCAGCCGGGGAACGAGCGCGGCTCGGTCTCGTCCAGACTTGCCAGTCGGCGCGACCAGTCGGACTGGTACGTGTCGAGCTGCTGCCGGAATCCGGCCTCGTCCCGGTAGGAGAAACCGTGTCCATGGACGCCGGCGGCGACGAAGGTCGGCAGAACGGTGAAGCCCATGTAGTGCAGCGAATACTCGATCGGCCACAGCAGCGCCTCGATGTTGCCGCCGCGGCCACCGGGGCCCAGCGCTGCCGCCGGGGCACCGGTCGTGACCGAGCAGATCGCGCGCCGTCCGCGGAAGTATCCGTTGTCATAGCGCATGCGGCTGGTGTAGAGCCCGCCGTTGACGAACACGCGGTCGAACCAGCCCTTGAGAATGGCCGGCTGGGCATGCCACCACAGCGGGAACTGCAGGATCAGCAGATCGGCCCGCTGCAGGCGCCCGATCTCGCGCCGGACATCGGCGGGCAGCGTGTCCGTGTTCCAGGCATGCCGCTGCTCGGCCAGCGGCGCGAAACAGTCCGGTTCGGCACGTTCGACATAGTGGCCCGGCTTCTCGACCGGATCGAATCCTTCCGCGTGGAGATCCGATACCTCGACCGTGTGACCGCTGCGGCGCAGGGTGTCGACCGCGACGGTCTTCAGCGTGGCGTTGAACGAGCGCGGTTCAGGGTGGGCATGGACGATCAGTGCGTGCATGAAGAGGGTCCCCGAGTGTTTACCGTGACGCGATCAGGGTATATCGTCGCAAATACAAACAGGAATTCGGTAAAAGCGTTAATGGAGTTTGCATGGATGAACAGAGCATCGCTTGGGACGACATGCGCACCGTGCTCGCCATCGCCCAGGCGGGTTCGCTGTCCGGGGCCGCGCGCGAACTGGGCGTGAGCCACGCCACCGTGTTTCGCCGGCTCGGAGCCATCGAGCAGCGTCTCGGCGTGAAACTGTTCGATCGCGGCCGCGACGGCTACGCGCCTACCTCCGCCGGCGAGGATGTGGCCGAGGCCGCCGGCCGCATCGAGGCGGAGGTGGTCGGGGTCGAGCGCCGCGTCGCCGGCCGCGACCTGCTGCCCTCGGGCACGCTGCGGGTCACCACTACCGACACCCTGCTGAACGGGCTGCTGTCGCCGATCTTCGCCGATTTCCGCCGTTCCTATCCCGAAATCTCGCTGGAGATCGCCGTCTCCAACGTGCTGCTGAGCCTGTCGCGGCGCGAGGCGGACCTGGCGGTGCGGCCCACCCAGTCGCCGCCGGAGAATCTCGTCGGCCGCCGGGTCGGCAGCATCGCCCAGGCGGTCTACGGGGCTTCCGCCGTGTTTGCGCGGGACGGCGAAACGCCCGCGCTCGAGGCCGTCGACTGGATCGGGCCGGACGAAACCCTGTGGTACCGGCAACTCGATGCCTGGATGAAGGAACAGGGCCACGATGCGCAGTGCCACTACCGGGTCGACAGCCTGCAGGGGATGCTGGCCGGCGTTCGCGACGGGATCGGCGTGGCGGTGCTGCCCTGTTACCTGGCCGACGGCGATGCGCGCCTGGTGCGCCTGAGCGATACCCTGCCGGAGCTGGCGAACGATCTGTGGCTGCTGACGCACCCCGATCTGCGCCGGGTGGAGCGGATCCGGACCTTCATGGAATTCGTCGCCACGGCCGTGCGGGAACGTGCGGGGGTGATCACGGCCGCCTGAACGGGAAGCGGCTGCGGATCCGGACGCAACGATCGATCGGGGAGTCGAATGGCGGTGAGCGGAGACGAGACTCGGTGCGAAGAGATCCAGGGGACGGAGATCCACCGGCGTTTCGTCGGGATCGCCACCGACGTCTCCGCGCCGCTGGCGGAGGCCCTCGAGACGGTCGGTCCCCGCCGCTTCCCCGATCGCGGCGACCAGCCGCTGGCCAGCTTCCTGGCGCGGATCATTGTCGGCCAGCAGCTGTCGACGAAGGCCGCGCGCTCGATCTGGTCCCGGGTCGAGCAGGCCGCCGTCGATGGCGGGATACCGATCCCCGAATTCTTCACCGGGGAACGCCACGAACTCCTGCGAAGCTGTGGCGTCTCCCGCAACAAGATCCGTGCCCTCGGGGAAATCCGTGCGGCCCATGCCGACGGCCGTCTCGGCGGCGAGCGCCTGCGCGGGCTCGATCATGCGGCCATCACGCAGGAGTTGTCGTCGATCTGGGGCGTGGGCCAGTGGACCTGCGACATGGCGGCCCTGTCCTACTGCCGCTGCCCGGATGTCTGGCCGCGGCAGGACGTGACCGTGCAGAAGACCTTCAGCCGCCTGATCGGCCCGCGGCGCAAGCCGGAGAAGTGGGCCGCCCGTTTCGCGCCCCACCGCTCCTGGCTGGCGCTGTACATGTGGGCCCTGGCCGATGCGATGCCCGACGAAACGGCCTGACCGTCGTGGCGCCCATCAATCGTGGCAGGCCACGCGGGTCGTGCCTCGGCCTGCCGGTGCTGCCGGTCGCCGCGCCAGTGCGCTCACGCCGTGCCGCAGCCGCCGCATCAGGCCGGCCACCGCCTCGGCCCGTGCCGCGCGCGCGGGCTGCTCGTATTGGCGAATGTCGGGATTGCCGGTGTAGAACATCATGGTCTTGACTCCT
>CAYZHJ010000073.1:11383-14312 GCA_964478305.1 uncultured Ectothiorhodospiraceae bacterium | reverse complement strand
GACGAGCTGCGCAACGAGATCACCGGCGGCGCCGTGCCGGCCTCGTTCGAGCCGACCATCGACTACGTGGTCACCAAGATCCCGCGCTTCACCTTCGAGAAGTTCCCCAACACCCCGCCGCGCCTGACCACCCAGATGAAATCGGTCGGCGAGGTCATGGCGATCGGCCGCACCTTCCAGGAATCGCTGCAGAAGGCGCTGCGCGGGCTCGAGACCGGTGCCGCCGGCCTCGACGAGATCCTGCCGCCGGTGGCCGAGGACGACGAGATCGTCAGCATCCTTCGGCGCGAGCTGCAGGACCCGGGCGACAAGCGCATCTGGTATGTCGCCGAGGCGTTCCGCCGCGGCTGGAGCGTCGACCAGGTGTTCGACCTCACCTGGATCGATCGCTGGTGGCTGGTGCAGATCGAGGACCTGGTGGCCGAAGAGGAATCGCTGCGCGAGACCGAGCTGCAGGCCCTCACCCGCGAGCGGCTGTGGGATCTCAAGCGCAAGGGCTTTTCCGATCACCGGCTGTCGGCACTGCTGAAGGTGGCCGAGCACGAGGTCCGGCAGTACCGCCACGAACTCGGCATTCGGCCCGCATTCAAGCGGGTCGATACCTGTGCCGCCGAGTTCGCCACCGCCACCGCCTACATGTATTCGACCTATGAAGAGGAGTGCGAGGCGGACCCGGACGACCGGCGCAAGATCATGGTGCTGGGCGGGGGTCCCAATCGCATCGGCCAGGGCATCGAGTTCGACTACTGCTGCGTCCATGCCGCGCTGGCGCTGCGCGAGGACGGCTACGAGACCATCATGGTCAACTGCAACCCGGAGACCGTGTCGACCGACTTCGACACCTCGGATCGGCTGTACTTCGAGCCGCTGACGCTGGAGGACACGCTCGAGATCCTGCACACGGAGAAGCCCGACGGTGTCATTGTCCAGTTCGGCGGCCAGACGCCGCTCAAGCTGGCGCGCGCGCTGGAGGCGGCCGGCGCGCCGGTGATCGGCACCTCGCCGCAGATGATCGACGCCGCCGAGGACCGCGATCGCTTCCAGCAACTGCTGCACCGGCTGGACCTGAAGCAGCCGCCGAACCGGACTGCCCGCGATCCGGAACAGGCCCGCGCGCTCGCCGCCGAGATCGGCTACCCGCTGGTGGTGCGGCCGTCCTACGTGCTCGGCGGCCGGGCGATGGAAATCGTCCACTCGGACGAGGATCTGGTGCGCTACATGAAGGAGGCGGTGCTGGTCTCCAACGATTCGCCGGTGCTGCTCGACCGCTTCCTCGACGACGCGATCGAGGTCGATGTCGATGCCGTGTGCGACGGCGAGAACGTGTTCATCGGCGGCATCATGGAACACATCGAGCAGGCCGGCGTGCATTCCGGCGATTCCGCCTGCTCGCTGCCACCCTACACCCTGTCGGAGGCGCTCCAGGCCCGCCTGCGCGAGCAGGTGGCGGCCATGGCGCGCGAGCTGCAGGTGGTCGGCCTGATGAACACGCAGTTCGCGATCCAGGGGGAGGGCGAGGACATCTACGTGCTGGAGGTCAATCCGCGCGCCTCGCGCACGGTGCCGTTCGTGTCCAAGGCGACCGGCGTGCCGCTGGCCAAGATCTCGGCGCGCTGCATGGTCGGCCGTTCGCTGACGGAGCAGGGCGTGACCGGCTCGGTGACGCCGCCCTATTACAGCGTGAAGGAGTCGGTGTTCCCGTTCGTGAAGTTCGCCGGCGTCGATCCGCTGCTGGGGCCGGAGATGAAGTCCACCGGCGAAGTGATGGGGGTCGGCCGCACCTTCGGCGAGGCCTTCGCCAAGAGCCAGATGGCGGCCGGCGACCCGCTGCCGCGCAGCGGCCGCGCCTTCGTCAGCGTGCGCGACACCGACAAGGCCGCGGCGACCGGGATCGCACGGGCACTGCACGATGCGGGTTTCGAGCTGGTGGCGACGCGCGGGACGGCAGCCGCCATTGAAGCGGCCGGCGTTCCCTGCAAACATATCAACAAGGTGAAGGAAGGGCGCCCGCACATCGTCGACATGATCAAGAACGACGAGATCGCCCTGATCATCAACACCACCGAGGGCAAATCCGCCATCGCGGACTCGTTCACGATTCGCCGCGAGGCGCTGAATCACAAGGTCGCCTACACGACCACCATCGCCGGCGGTCGCGCCATGTGCATGGCCCTGGCCTATCCCGAGGACGGACGCGTCAGCCGGCTGCAGCAGTTGCACCGGGAGATCTCATGAGTGACAAGCCGCCGCTGACACTGCGTGGCGCGGAGAAGCTGCGCGAAGAGCTCAAGCGCCTGAAGAGCGTCGAGCGGCCGCGCGTGATCGAGGCGATCTCCGAGGCCCGGGGTCACGGCGATCTCAAGGAGAATGCCGAGTACCATGCCGCGCGCGAGCAGCAGGGATTCATCGAGGGCCGGATCAAGGAGATCGAGGGCAAGCTCTCGAACGCGCAGATCATCGACGTTGCCAGTCTGGCCGGCCGCGGCAAGGTGGTCTTCGGCGCCACGGTGGAACTGTTCGATCTGTCGAGCGAGGACGAAGTGACCTATCAGATCGTCGGCGACGGCGAGGCCGACATCAACGAGGGCCTGATATCGGTCAGCTCGCCGATCGCACGGGCCCTGATCGGGCGCGAGGAGGGCGACGTCGCCGAGGTCGAGGCCCCGAACGGACGCCGCGAGTACGAGATTGTCTCGATCCGTTATGAATGACTTCCGCCAGCCGTTCGGCAGTGCCTGTGGCAGCAACCGGGAAGGAACACCGAAGGCACCGAAAGCACCGAAGACACCGAAGACACCGAAGACACCGAAGACACCGAAACCACGGGAGAGTGGCTTTTTCGGGGCGCTCACGGCTGTATCGATACAAGTCCGGTATCCCCGTGCGCCGGTGACGTTCGATCCTTTTTCCTTATTCGGTGTATTCGGTG
>CAYZHJ010000073.1:0-11283 GCA_964478305.1 uncultured Ectothiorhodospiraceae bacterium | reverse complement strand
AATGCATTGCCCGACCGAAGCCCGATCGATAGCGGGTGAATTCCCGTGCGGTTACACTCACTCGGGCAGCTCGATGCGCGGGCGGTCGGGGTTGCGACGGAACAGGGTGACGGTGGCGCCGAGCTGCTGCACCGCCTCCGCGTCGCAGGCGGCGCACAGCGATTCGACCAGGACATCGCGCTGGTCGCGGCCGGCGGCCAGCTTGACCTTCACCAGCTCGTGGGCCCGCAGGGCCGCGTCCAGCTCGGCCGTGACGGCGTCCGTCAGGCCGCGCTGACCGATACGCACGGTCGGCTTGCAGTCATGAGCACGCGCACGAAGAAAGAGCCGCTGGTTGCGGGTGAGCATGAAGCCGCCTCCGGTGCCGATGAAGCCGACGCGAGTGTAGCACCCGTGCACCGCGAGGCCCTTGCATCGATCAAGCGCGAGCTCGGTGCGATCGTGGTGTTCGGAGCGCTCTATGCCTGGGCGGTGATCCACTGGTTCGACGGTCTCGAGGAGGCGGTCCTGCTGGCCGGCTACGGGGTCGGCGCCGCCCTCTGGATACGGGTACGTGCCGGCGGGCTGCTGCTGTCGCTGCGCCACGGCGGCCGGAGGGACGATGGCCCGCAGCCGTAGCAGCCGGCGCTGGCTGCGGGAGCAGCGCAACGATCCGTATACCCGTCGCGCGCGCCAGGAGGGTTACCGCGGCCGGGCCGCCTACAAGCTCATCGAGCTGGACACGAAGGACCGCCTGCTGCGGCCGGGCATGCGGGTCGTGGATCTGGGCGCGGCACCGGGGAGCTGGTCGCAGTACGCGGCCGGGCGGGTGGGCCGCGACGGCCGGGTGGTGGCCAGCGATATCCTGCCCATGGAGCCGATCGCCGGGGTCGAGTTCGTGCAGGGCGATTTCCGCGAGGAAGCGGTCCTCGAGGCCGTGCGGGCCGCACTCGGCGGCGGAGCCGACCTTGTAATGTCGGACATGGCCCCCAACATGAGTGGCATGGACGCGATCGACCAGCCGGCGTCGATGGCGCTGACGGAACTTGCGCATGCACTGGCGGTCGAGACATTGAAGCCGGGTGGCGCGCTGCTGACGAAGATGTTTCAGGGAGAAGGCAGCGACGATCTGCTGCGCCGTCTGCGCGGGGATTTCGCGAGCGTGAAGGTCCGCAAGCCCGGGGCTTCGCGGGACCGTTCGCGGGAAGTCTACGTTGTGGCCGGAGGCCGTCTGTAGTAGGTTCCAACCCATTATCCGGCGCGATTTCCCGTGCCGACGGAACGAGGCGAAAGTGAGCGATCTGCTGAAGAACATACTGCTGTGGGTGGTCATTGCGGTCGTCCTGATGTCCGTGTTCAACAACTTCGGACAACAGACGACGCAACAGCCCGAGATCGCCTACAACGAATTCATCGGGGATGTGCGCAGCAGCCAGGTCGAATCGGTGATGATCGACGGGCGCACGATCGAGGGCAAGTACCAGGACGGCGAGGCGTTCAAGACCTACAGCCCGGAATCGGACAATACCGCCCTGGTCGGCGATCTGCTCGAGCACAACGTCACGATCAAGGCGAAACCGCCCGAAAGCACCTCCATCCTGACCCAGATCTTCATCAGCTGGTTCCCGTTCCTGCTGCTGATCGCGGTGTGGATCTTCTTCATGCGCCAGATGCAGGGCGGCGGCGCCGGGCGCGGCGCGATGTCGTTCGGCAAGAGCAAGGCACGCCTGATGGGCGAGGAGCAGGTGAAGATCACCTTCAACGATGTCGCCGGCGTCGACGAGGCCAAGGAAGAGGTGGTCGAACTGGTCGATTTCCTCAAGGATCCGGCCAAGTTCCAGCGCCTGGGCGGCACCATCCCCCGCGGGGTGCTGATGGTCGGACCGCCCGGTACCGGCAAGACCCTGCTGGCCAAGGCCATCGCCGGCGAGGCCAAGGTGCCGTTCTTCACCATCTCCGGCTCGGACTTCGTCGAGATGTTCGTCGGTGTCGGCGCCTCGCGCGTGCGGGACATGTTCGAGCAGGCCAAGAAGCACGCGCCCTGCATCATCTTCATCGACGAGATCGACGCGGTCGGCCGCCAGCGCGGCGCCGGCCTCGGTGGCGGTCACGACGAGCGCGAGCAGACGCTGAACCAGTTGCTGGTCGAGATGGACGGCTTCGAGGGCAACGAGGGCGTCATCGTCATCGCGGCGACCAACCGGCCCGATGTCCTCGACCCGGCGCTGCTGCGCCCCGGCCGCTTCGATCGTCAGGTGACCGTGCCGCTGCCCGACCTGCGCGGGCGCGAGCACATCCTGCGCGTGCACATGAAGAAGTGCCCGGTCGGCGACGACGTGGATCCGCGCATCATCGCCCGAGGCACACCCGGCTTCTCGGGCGCCGATCTTGCCAACCTGGTCAACGAGGCCGCGCTGTTCGCCGCGCGCGGCAATCGCAAGGAAGTGACCATGGAGGAGTTCGAGCGCGCCAAGGACAAGCTGATCATGGGTTCCGAGCGGCGCTCGATGGTCATGAGCGAGGACGAGAAGCGGCTGACCGCCTACCACGAGGCCGGCCATGCCATCGTCGGCCGGCTGGTGCCCGATCACGATCCGGTCTACAAGGTCAGCATCATTCCGCGCGGACGCGCCCTCGGAATCACGATGTTCCTGCCCGAGCAGGACCGTTACAGCCACACCAAGCAGGGCATCGAGAGCCAGATCTCGAGCCTCTTCGGCGGCCGCATCGCGGAACAGCTCATCTTCGGGTCGGAAAAGATCACCACCGGGGCCTCCAACGACATCGAGCGGGCCACCCAGATCGCCCGCAACATGGTCATGAAGTGGGGCCTGTCCGACAAGCTGGGGCCGCTGGCCTACGGCGAGGATGAGAACGAGGTGTTCCTCGGGCGTTCGGTGACGCAGCACAAGCACATGTCCGACGATACCCAGCACGCGATCGACGAGGAAGTGCGCCACTTCATCGACCGCAACTACGAGCGGGCCGAGCAGATCCTCCAGGACAACATGGACAAGTTGCACACGATGGCCGAGGCGCTGATGAAGTACGAGACCATCGACTCGCACCAGATCGACGCCATCATGGAGGGCCGCGAGCCGCCGCCGCCGGCGGACTGGCACGACGACGAGCACCCGCCCAGTGAGAGCCGGGCCGACGAGGAACAGGACAAGGAGAAGGGCCGCTCCGGCGACCAGGAGGGTCCGATCGGCGGTCCCGCGAGCCAGCACTGAGGTCGTGCCACTACCGGCGCTCGGGTGAAAAGAGTATCTCGCAGAGGCGCGGAGTACGCGGAGAAGATACAAGGTACTTTCTCGCTTCGGCTTTCGTTGCTCCGGCACCGGCAATGCAATTCAGGGATACAATACCCACGATTTTCGAACCCTTTGTCGGCATGCCGCTTTGTAAAATGCTTTTGCCACTCTTGTACTCTCTGCGTACCCCGCGCCTCTGCGAGATCCAGTGGTATACGTCACCGATGCGATACGCGTTCCGTACAGCACTCCCCATGTCCATCCCTGACGGGATGAGTCCATGAGCGACGGCATCGCGAAGCTGCGGGCGCTGCTCGGCGAGGGGCGGCCGCTGGTGATGGGGGCGTTCAACGTCACTCCCGACTCGTTCCACGACGGCGGCCGCTACACCGACCTCGATGGCGCCTTCGCGCAGGCGCGGACGCTGGTCGACGAGGGCGCCGACATCCTCGACATCGGCGGCGAATCCACCCGTCCCGGCGCCGAGGCGGTTGCGCTGGAGGAGGAACGGCGGCGGGTGATGCCGCTGCTGGAACGCGTCCTCGCCGAATTCGACGTGCCCGTGTCGGTCGATACGAGCAAGCCCGAACTCATGCACGAGGCGCTGGCCGCGGGAGCGGCCATGATCAACGATGTATGGGCCCTGCGCGCTCCCGGCGCGATCGAGACAGTGGTCGCGAGTGATGCCCTGCTCTGCGTGATGCACATGCAGGGCGAGCCCCGGACGATGCAGCAGTCGCCGCATTACGACGACGTGGTGACCGAGGTCGGCGACTTCCTGGCGGAGCGCGTCGATGCCTGTACGACCGCCGGCATCGACCCGGCGCGGCTGGTGGTCGATCCCGGCTTCGGTTTCGGCAAGACGCTGGCACACAACCTGACGCTGCTCCGCCACCTGGACCGGGTGACGGCACGCTTCGAGCAGCCACTGCTGGTGGGGATGTCGCGCAAGCGCATGATCGGCCAGGTGCTCGGCGATGCCCCCACCGACGAGCGCCTGTTCGGCAGTCTCGCGGTGGCGGTCATGGCGGTGGAACGCGGCGCCCGCATCGTCCGTGCGCACGACGTGCGCGCCACCCGGGATGCCCTGGCGCTCGCCGGCGCCGTGGCCGAAGCGGGTCGGGCGGCATGAGCGGGCGCAGGTATTTCGGCACCGACGGCATTCGCGGCCGGGTGGGTGAGTCACCGATGACGGCGGAATTCATCCTCCACCTGGGCTGGGCCGTGGGCCGGGTACTGGGCGAGGACGGCCCGCGCGAGGTCCTGATCGGCAAGGACACGCGCATCTCCGGCTACCTGTTCGAGTCGGCGCTGGAGGCCGGGCTGGCCGCCGCCGGCATGAATACCCTGCTCGTGGGCCCGATGCCCACGCCGGCGATCGCCTATCTCACCCGCACCTTCCGCCAGGCCGCGGGCATCGTCATCAGTGCCTCGCACAATCCCCATCACGACAATGGCGTGAAGTTCTTCTCCGGCGAGGGCATGAAACTGCCCGACGCGGTCGAGGGCCGGATCGAGGCGGAGCTGGAAAAGCCGATGACGATGGTCGATTCGGCCCGTCTGGGGCGGGCTTCCCGGATCGATGACGCGCGCGGCCGCTACATCGAGTTCTGCAAGGGCACGGTGCCGTTCGGTTTCGGTCTGCATGGATTGAAGCTGGTCATCGACAGCGCCAACGGTGCCGCCTACGCGGTCGCGCCGCAGGTGTTCCGCGAGCTGGGTGCCGAAGTGGTCGCGATCGGTTCCGATCCCGACGGCATCAACATCAACGACAACTGCGGTGCCACCATGGTGGAACCGCTGGCCGAGCGGGTGCGGGCGGAGGGCGCCGATGCCGGCATCGCCCTGGACGGCGACGGCGATCGACTGATCATGGCCGATCGCAAAGGCAACATCGTCGACGGCGATGTGCTGCTGCTGATCCTCTCGCTCGCGCGTCACCAGCGCGGCGAGCTCGGCGGCGGCGTGGTCGGCACACTGATGTCGAATCTGGGCCTGGAGCAGGCACTGGAGCGCCACGACATCCCGTTCGTCCGCGCCGCCGTGGGTGACCGTTACGTGCTGGAACAGCTGCAGGCGAACGGCTGGAAGCTCGGCGGCGAATCGTCCGGACACATCGTCTGTCTTGATCGGACCACCACCGGCGACGGCATCGTCTCGGCGCTGCAGGTACTGGCCTGCATGGTGGACAGCGGACGGACGCTGGACGAGCTGGCGGGGGCGATGACCCGCTATCCGCAACTGCTGGTCAACGTCCGCGTCGACGGCCGTGTCGATCCC
Source organism: uncultured Ectothiorhodospiraceae bacterium (assembly GCA_964478305.1). GTDB lineage: Bacteria > Pseudomonadota > Gammaproteobacteria > XJ16 > Halofilaceae > Halofilum. Next base: position 5,770 of record CAYZHJ010000073.1, on the reverse strand, counting down.
GGCAGCGATGACGGTGTGCACGCGACCGTGACCGAGGTCGAACGAGAGCTCGGCGACGGCGGCCGGGTCCTGCTGCGCGCTTCCGGCACCGAGCCGCTGGTGCGGGTGATGGTGGAGGGCCCGGACGAGGCCGCGCTCGCCGACTATGCCGAACGCATCGCCGAGGCCGTGCGCGCGGCCTTCTGCACGGGGGAGCGTCCCCCCATGCCCTGATTTCGTTTCAGGGGAGCGGGAAGCCGGACCTTGCCCAGGCCGGATGCGCCGTGCGGTTGATCTCGCAAAGGCGCAAAGGACCGCAAAGCACGCAAAGAAGAACAAGGCAGAAATCCTTCGACGGGGGATCCAGTATCGCAGGCCCGCTCGCGCGTCAGCGCGCGCGCCTGCGAGCCCGATGTCCGCATGCGTTGACGCACCACCCGGGCTGGCTGGCAGGCCTTCTAATTGCCTTCTTTGCGTACTTTGCGATCCTTTGCGCCTTTGCGAGATTTGTCGGGAAAGCGCCAGGCGAACGCACGGGCATGGATGGAGTCGAAATCTCCGGCGGGAACCCGACGCCGAAATTGATTTGCGCGCGGGCCGCATGTACCCTTGCGCCCGCCTTGAGAGGGGAGCACCGTTGCGCATGCGCCGTCCACTGGTCGCCGGGAACTGGAAACTGCACGGCACGCGCAGCGGGGCGGCGAAACTGGCCGAAGCGGTCGGGAACGGCAGCGAGGCGGCCGGTGCCGTCGACATCGTGCTGTGTCCCGTGTTCGTGCACGTGCCGCTGGTCGCCGAGCGGGTCTCGGGTTCGCCGGTCCGGGTCGGGGCCCAGGATGTCTCGGCCGAGGACAAGGGCGCGTTCACCGGCGAGGTCGCTGCGGCCATGCTCGCCGAGTTCGCCTGCGAGTACGTCATCGTCGGCCATTCCGAGCGGCGTGCCCGTCACGGCGAGACCGATGCCGCGGTGGCCGCGAAGTTCGGCGCCGCCGTCGGCGTGGGCCTGACCCCGATCGCCTGTGTCGGCGAGACGCTGGAACAGCGCGATGCCGGTGACAGCCTCGCGGTGACCTGCGGTCAGCTCGAGGCCGTTCTGGACGCCGTCGGCGTCGAGGGCTTCGGCGGCGGTGTCGTGGCGTACGAGCCGGTCTGGGCGATCGGTACCGGCCGCACGGCGACACCGGAACAGGCGCAGGCCGTCCACGCGGCCCTGCGCGGGGTGCTTTCGGCGCGTGATGCCGCGCTCGGGAAAGCGACCCGAATCGTCTATGGCGGCAGCGTCAAGGCGGCCAATGCCGCGGACCTGTTCGCCCGCGAGGACATCGACGGCGCGCTGGTTGGCGGCGCGTCGCTGGACAGCGAGGAATTTCTCTCGATCTGCCGTGCGGCCGGCGAGGCCGTCGCGGCGGATTGAAAGGGACAAGCGAAGACATCATGCAGACAGCCCTGTTGATCATTCATGTTCTGCTGGCACTGGCGGTCATCGGCCTCGTGCTGTTGCAGCACGGCAAGGGTGCCGACGCCGGCGCCGCCTTCGGCAGCGGTGCCTCGGCAACCGTGTTCGGCGCGCGCGGCTCGGGATCCTTTCTCACGCGCATGACCACGCTGTGCGCGGCGCTGTTCTTCGTCACCAGCCTGGGACTGGCGGTGATGGCCGCGCACCGGTCGGAAGAGAGCGCCAGCGTCGTCGAGCAGGAACCCGGGGCCGAGCAGGCGGCGGAACCGGAGGAGGAAGCCCTGTCGCCGGAGGATGACGGCACGGCCTCCGACGTGCCGGATATCGATTAGCGAGCGAGTTCCCGCCAGCCTGCCGCCGGTGCCCGCGTGGACCGGGCCGTGCGGGATCGGGCATCATTGTGCATTGCCCGCCGGCGCGCGGACGCGCGCGCCGGGCACGGGAAGCGAACGCCGCCGTACAGGGCGGCACCGAACATTGCCGACGTGGCGGAATTGGTAGACGCGCTATCTTGAGGGGGTAGTGACCTCTGGTCGTCCCGGTTCGAGTCCGGGCGTCGGCACCATCATGACGAAGCGCCTTCGGCACGTGCCGGGGTACGGGCCGCAGGGCCGTGCGGGCTGCCGTCGCGGCCCCGTGGGCTAAGGGCAGGGAAGCAAAATGTGATATCGTCCATGCCGTGTGCCGGTGGCCGCACGCGGCATCGATATCCGCCCGATCCCGTGGTGTGTGGCCGCGGGAGCGCGAGCACAATCCGGGGTAACGCATGGTCGAGAACTATCTGCCGATCCTGGTATTCCTGGTGATCGGTCTGTCGGTCGGTGTCATCACCCTCATCCTGGGCCGGATCCTGGGCCCGCATCGTCCCGACAGCGAAAAGACTTCTCCCTATGAATGCGGTTTCGAGGCATTCGAGGACTCCCGCATGAAGTTCGACGTTCGCTACTACCTGGTGGCGATCCTGTTCATTATCTTCGATCTCGAGATTGCGTTCCTGTTCCCGTGGGCGGTCGTGCTGGGTGACATCGGCGGGGCCGGGTACCTCGCGATGGCGGCCTTTCTCGGCATACTCGTGATCGGTTTCATCTACGAGTGGAAGAAGGGGGCGCTGGAATGGGAATAGAAGGCGTTCTCGAGAAGGGTTTCGTCACGACCTCGGCCGACAAGGTCATCAACTGGGCGCGCACCGGCTCGCTCTGGCCGATGACCTTCGGTCTGGCCTGCTGCGCGGTCGAGATGATGCACGCCGGAGCGGCACGCTACGACCTGGACCGTTTCGGCATCGTTTTCCGTCCCAGCCCGCGCCAGTCCGACGTGATGATCGTCGCCGGCACGCTGTGCAACAAGATGGCACCGGCGCTGCGCAAGGTCTATGACCAGATGGCCGAGCCGCGCTGGGTGATCTCGATGGGCTCATGCGCCAACGGCGGCGGCTATTATCATTATTCGTATTCCGTCGTCCGGGGTTGCGATCGAATCGTGCCCGTCGATATCTACGTGCCGGGCTGTCCACCGACGGCCGAGGCATTGCTGTACGGAATCATTCAGCTGCAGAAGAAGATCCGGCGCACGAACACGATCGCGCGCTGACGGACCGATACGGAGAACTGCGATGTCCCGGCGGCTGCGTGAACTGGCCGATGCACTGAACGAGCGCTTCGGCGACGATCTGGCGGACTGCCGGATCGCGTTCGATGAGGTGACCATCGAGGTTCCCGCGGCGAAACTGGTCGCGATCGCCACCGCCCTGCGTGACGAGGATCCGTTCCGGTTCGAGCAGCTGATCGACCTGTGCGGCGTCGACTACCTGTCGTACGGCAGCGATGAATGGACCCGCGGCGAGCTCAGCACCAGCGGCTATTCGCGCGGTGTCGAGGGTGCGGGCAGTACCGGACGGCTGCATTTCGGCGACGAGGCTCATGGTGCCGAACTGCCTCATCCGCGTTTCGCCGCCGTGATCCATCTGCTCTCGCTGAGTCACAACCGGCGCCTGCGCATTCGCTGTTACGCCCCCGAGGACGAGGCACCGCTGCTGCCCACGCTGGTCGAGATCTGGCCGTCGTCGAACTGGTTCGAACGCGAGGCATTCGACCTGTTCGGCATCCTGTTCGATGGTCATCCCGATCTGCGCCGCATTCTCACCGACTACGGTTTCGTCGGCCATCCGTTCCGCAAGGACTTCCCCCTGGTCGGCAATGTCGAGGTGCGCTACGACCCGGAGAAGGCGCGGGTGATCTACCAGCCGGTCACCATCGAGCCGCGCGTGCTCGTGCCGAAGGTGATCCGCGAGGACAACCGCTACGCCCACGTCAAGCTCGAGCGCGAGGACGATCCCGCCGTGCACTCCGACAAGCAGGATTGACGCAATGCCCGAGATTCAGAACTACACGCTCAATTTCGGTCCGCAGCATCCGGCTGCACACGGGGTCCTGCGCCTGGTGCTGGAGATGGACGGCGAGGTGATCCAGCGTGCCGATCCGCACGTGGGGTTGCTGCATCGTGCCACGGAGAAACTGGCCGAAACCAAGCCCTACGTCCAGAGCATCGGCTACATGGACCGGCTCGACTACGTGTCGATGATGTGCAACGAGCACGGCTACGTGCTCGCGATCGAGAAGCTGCTCGGCATCGAGATCCCGATCCGCGCCCAGTACATCCGGGTGATGTTCGACGAGATCACCCGCATCCTCAATCACCTGCTGTGGCTCGGCGCGCACGGCCTCGACATCGGCGCCATGACGGTCTTCCTGTACGCGTTCCGCGAGCGCGAGGATCTGATGGACTGCTACGAGGCGGTGTCGGGCGCGCGCATGCACGCGAAGTACTATCGTCCCGGGGGCGTGGCGCGCGATCTGCCCGACTTCATGCCGCAGTACGAGGTCTCGCGCTGGCGCTCGAAGCGGGAGGTCGAGCGCCTCAACCAGGCGCGCTCGGGCACGATGCTCGATTTCATCGAGGACTTCTGCAACCGCTTCCCGGGGCTGATCGACGAGTACGAGACCCTGCTGACCGACAACCGGATCTGGAAACAGCGCACCGTCGACATCGGTATCGTCACGCCGGAGCGGGCGACAGCGCTCGGTTTCACCGGTCCCATGCTGCGCGGCTCGGGCGTCGAGTGGGATCTGCGCCGGAAGCAGCCCTACGAGGTCTACGACCGGATGGAGTTCGACATTCCCGTCGGCACCAACGGCGATTGCTACGATCGCTATCTCGTGCGCATGGAGGAATTGCGCCAGTCGGTACGGATCATCCGGCAGTGCGTCGACTGGCTGCGCGACAATCCCGGCCCGGTAATGGTCGAGGATCCGAAGATCGCACCGCCGCGGCGCGAGACCATGAAGGCCGACATGGAATCGCTGATTCATCACTTCAAGCTGTTCACCGAGGGCTTCTGCCTGCCCGAGGGCGAGGCCTATGCCGCGGTCGAGGCGCCCAAGGGCGAGTTCGGCTGCTATCTGATCTCCGATGGCGCCAACAAGCCCTATCGGCTGAAGGTGCGTGCACCCGGCTTCGTCCACCTGTCCGCCTTCAACGAGATGGTGCAGGGCCACATGCTGGCGGACGTGGTCGCCATGGTCGGCACGCAGGACCTCGTGTTCGGGGAGGTGGACCGGTGAGCGGGGAGGACAGGAGCGAGCTGCTGAGCGAACACACGCGCGCCGAGATCGACGGCTGGGTCGCACGGTTCCCGCCCCACGGCAAGCGCTCGGCCGTGCTGCAGGCACTGATGGCGGCCCAGCACCAGAACGGCGGCTGGGTCGGCACCGAGCTCATGGATGCGGTGGCCGACTATCTCGAGCTGCCGCGCATCTATGTCTACGAGGTCGCGACCTTCTATTCGATGATCGAGACCGAGCCGGTGGGCCGGCACAGCGTCTCGATCTGCACCAACATCTCCTGCATGCTGCGCGGTGCCGACGACCTGGTCGCCCATGTCGAGAAGAAGCTCGGTTGCCGCCTGGGCGAGACCAGCGCCGACGGCCGCGTCTTCCTCAAGTGCGAGGAGGAATGCCTGGCGGCCTGCACGGGCGCGCCGATGATGCAGGTCGATCACGTCTACTACACCGACCTGACGCCCGAGAAGGTCGACGAGATCCTGGATCGCCTGGAGTAGGTCATGGTCGATTCGTCCCAGCTCAACCAGATCTGTTTCACCACGCTCCAGTTCGACGAGCCGTGGAGCTACGAGAACTACCTGAAGATCGGCGGCTACCAGGCGTGGGAGCGCGTGCTCAAGGGAGAGCTGAGCGCCGAGGACATCATCGAGGAACTGAAGACCTCGAACCTGCGCGGCCGCGGCGGCGCCGGCTTCCCGGTCGGCATCAAGTGGAG
>CAYZHJ010000072.1:0-14596 GCA_964478305.1 uncultured Ectothiorhodospiraceae bacterium | reverse complement strand
CGCCATGCTCGAGCAGCACGTCCTTGCCCGCCACGCCCAGGTCGGCGCCGCCGTATTGCACGTAGGTCGGTACGTCGGTGGCCCGCACGACCACGAAGCGGATATCGTCGCTGGTCGACGGCAGGATCAGCCGCCGGGTCGATGCGGGATCCTCGCCTGGCTGCAGTCCCGCGGCCGCGAACAGCGGCAATGCCTCTTCGAGAATTCTACCCTTTGACAGTGCGATCGTCAGCGGCGCGGTCATGATCCGTGTCACCCGGTTGCGTTCAGGCCGGTACGCGGCGGATGCGCGCGCCCAGCTGCGAGAGCTTTTCCTCGATGCATTCGTAGCCGCGATCGATGTGATAGATGCGGTCCACGGTGGTTTCGCCCTGTGCAACCAGACCTGCCAGGATCAGGCTCGCCGAGGCACGCAGGTCGGTCGCCATGACCGGGGCACCGGTCAGGTGGTCCACGCCCTGCACGATCGCCGTGTTGCCCTCGACCCGCATGTTCGCACCCATGCGCTGCATCTCCTGCACGTGCATGAAACGGTTCTCGAACACGGTCTCGGTGATCGTGCCGGAACCCTCGGCCACGGCATTGAGAGCCGTGAACTGGGCCTGCATGTCGGTCGGGAACGCGGGGAACGGGGCCGTGCGCACGTGCACGGCGCGCGGTCGGCGGCCATCCATGCGCAGTTCGATCGTGTCCTCGCCGACATTGAGGTGGGCACCGGCGTCCTCGAGCTTGTTCAGCACCGCCTCGAGCAGGTGGGGACTGGTGTCGCGCACCCGGATGTTGCCGCCGCTCATCGCGGCCGCGCACAGGAAGGTGCCGGTCTCGATCCGGTCCGGCAGCACCCGGTAGCGGGTGCCGCGCAGCGAGCGCACGCCGTCGATCACGATGCGATCGCTGCCGGCGCCGGAGACCTGCGCACCCATGCGGTTGAGGAAGTTGGCCAGATCGACCACCTCGGGTTCGCGCGCGGCATTCTCGAGCACGGTGGTGCCCTCGGCCAGGGTGGCCGCCATCATCAGGTTCTCGGTACCGGTCACGGTCACGGCGTCGAGCACGTAGCGGGTACCCTTGAGCCGCTTGCAGCGGGCATGGATGTAACCGTCGGCCACCCACACCTCGGCGCCCATCGCGCGCAATCCCTCGATGTGCAGATTGACCGGACGCGAGCCGATCGCGCAGCCACCGGGCAGCGAGACCTCGGCCCGGCCGTAGCGCGCCAGCATCGGCCCCAGCACGAGAATGGATGCGCGCATGGTCTTGACCAGGTCGTACGGCGCGTACAGCTCGCTGATCTCGCCGCAGTCCACCTCGATGTTCATGCGCTCGTCGACGGTGAGATTGACGCCCATGCGTCCGAGCAGGGACATGGTGGTGGTGACGTCGTTGAGGTGCGGCACGTTCTCGACCACGACGGGGCCGTCGGCCAGCAGGGTCGCCGCGAGAATCGGCAGCACGGCGTTCTTCGCACCGGAGACCCGTACCTGGCCTTCCAGCGGGATGCCACCGCTGATGATCAGCTTGTCCATCGAACCCCGTCGATACGCAGGCGGCGCACTCGTCCGCAGCACGCGCGGTTGGGTGATAAGGCCGTTGATTATACGGGATCGGGCTGTCGTGCCGACAGGCCGCGCCATCCGCCCCGCCGCCCGACAGCCGTGGTCACGAAGGGATGTCCGCCGTTTCCCCTTCGGCGTTCTTGTCGCGCAGGTACTGGATCAGGCCCTCGATACCTTCCTGATTGACGATGCCCGAGAAGCTGGAGCGATAGGTGCTCACCAGGCTGACGCCGTCCACCGCGATGTCGTAGACCAGCCATTCGCCGTTGTGGTAACGCAGGCTGTACTCGACCGGAGTCTTCATGCCGCCGTCCGTCGGCACGACCTGCGAACGCACGGTCACGCGATCCTCGCGCGAACCGGGCTCCAGGGGAAGAAACTCCAGTTGCTGATCGTCGTATTGTTCCAGTGCGCGTGTATAGCTCCGTACCAGCAGGTCGCGGAATTCCTCGACCAGGGTCCGCTTCTGGTCGCGGTCGGCCTCCAGCCACGAGCGCCCGATCGCGAGCTTGGTCATGGAGAGAAAATCCAGATGGGGCAGGACGAGCTCGCGCAGGCGGGCACGAACCCTTTCCAGGTCCACTTCGCCGTTTTCGGCCTCGCTGCGCAGCACTTCCAGCATCTCGCCGGTCGATTCCTCGACCAGTCGCTGGGCATCCCGCGGGTCCGGCGCGGCAAGGGCGCCATTCGCGATCAGCGCCAGCCCGAGGACGAGCAGGCAGCCACGAAGCGTCGCCCGCGACGGGCTGGGAACATGCATCCGATGACCCTCTCTCATCATGTCCGCGGATCGCTTGCCACCGACGGTTCTGCGGCGGCTCGCGATCATAGCACGCGAACCGGTCGTCGCAGTGTGACGGATTTCGCGGCATCGGGCGGGGACGCGCGCCATTCCCGGGTCCTCCGCTGCATCAGGCTGGCGCCGACAGCCCGGGATTGGCTACGATGCACGCGCCGCGCAAGGTCAGGATCGCGCATTGACGGCGCGGCTCCCGCATCGCAACGGAACGCAGCCATGTCCGCAGGTTCCCGGAGACGGTCCCCCTGGATGCTGATCGCATGCCTGCTCGCGAGCGGCTGTGCAGGCACGCCCGAGCGCGAGGGCGTATACGATCCGCTGGAACCGATGAACCGCCGGATTCACGCATTCAACGATCGCTTCGACCGGGCGGTTGCGCGCCCGGTCGCGCGAGCCTACGACAACGTGATGCCCGGCACGGTGAACCGGGGTGTGACCAATTTCTTCAACAACCTCGACGATGTCGGCGTGCTGATCAACAGCATGCTGCAGCTCAAGCCGCGCGAGACGATCCTCACCGCCAACCGGCTCGCCTTCAACACCACCATCGGCCTGTTCGGCCTGATCGACGTGGTCGGCATGATGGGTGGCGACAAGGTCAACGAGGATTTCGGCCAGACCCTGGGATACTGGGGCGTCGGCGACGGCCCGTACCTGGTGCTGCCGTTCCTCGGGCCGAGCAACCTGCGCGATACGACGGGCCGCACGGTCGATGCCCGGTTCGATCCCATCAGGCATTTCGAACCCAACAGCGCCCGCAATTCCGCCTACGCCCTGCAGGCGGTGGACACGCGCGCGAGCCTGCTGGGCGCGACCGACGTGCTCGATACCGCCGCGGTCGATCCCTACATATTCACCCGCGAGGCCTATACCAGCCGCCGTGTCCACCTGATCCATGACGGCAACCCGCCGCCGGATGCACTGCCCGGAGACGCCGGCGGGCCGTCCGACGACGAGTTCGATCCCTTCTCCGACGAGGACGACGACCTGTTCGACGATCCCGCGGCGAACGGCAACGACCAGGACCGCTGATGCTGATTTCCCTGGCCGCCGTCGTGTTCGGTCTCGCCCTGCTGGTATGGAGCGCGGACCGTTTCGTGCTGGGCGCCTCGGCAACGGCAGCCGATCTGGGCGTATCGCCGCTGATCATCGGCCTGGTGATCATCGGTTTCGCCACTTCCTCGCCGGAGATGCTGGTGGCGGGCTTCGCCGCCTGGCAGGGCAACCCGGGACTGGGCATCGGCAACGCGATCGGCTCCAACATCGCCAACATCGCCCTCATTCTCGGCACGGCCGCGCTGGTACGGCCGCTGGTCTGCGCTTCCAGCCTGCTGCGCCGCGAACTGCCGCTGCTGCTGCTTGCCACTGCCCTGGCCGTGGCGTTGCTGTTCGATGATCATCTCTCGATCCTCGACGGCATGCTGCTGCTCGCCGCCCTTCTGACCGCCGTCGGCTACCTGCTGCGCCAGGCACTGCGCCAGCGCGATCCGTCGGACCCTCTCACGGCCGAGCTCAGCGAGCAGATCCCGGGAGAACTGCCGCTGCGAACGGCCCTGTTCTGGCTGGTGGTCGGCTTCGTGCTGCTGATGACCAGTTCCCGGCTGCTGGTCTGGGGCGGAGTCAACATCGCTTCCGCACTGGGCGTGAGCGACCTGGTCATCGGCCTGACCATCGTCGCCGTCGGCACCAGCCTGCCGGAGCTGGCCGCGGCCGTCGCCAGCACGCTCAAGAACGAGCACGACCTGGTGCTGGGCAACGTGATCGGTTCCAACATCTTCAATACCCTGGCCGTGCTCGGCCTGCCGGCACTGATCCACCCTGGCGACGTACCCGGCGAGGTCCTCACGCGCGACCTGCCGGTGATGGCCGTGCTCACGCTGCTGCTGGTGCCGGTGCTGGCCCACCGACGCGGGCGCACGGGGCGTATCAGCCGTATCGAGGGCCTGCTTCTGTTAAGCTGTTTCATCGCCTACATCGGCTGGCTGTTCGTCACGCTGTGACAGCGGTCCGCCGACGTGGATCCGGCGTTTCCCCGGGACAAGCCACGGTGACCGATCTGCCGATGGACCATGCCGAAGCCATAGCCGCCCTGCCCGTCGAGGAACGCGACCGCCTGCGCGAGCTGGCGCTGGCAGTACTGCGAATCGAGGCGGAGGCGATCCTCGGGCTCACGGAACGGCTGGACGACTCGTTCCTCCATGCCTGCGAGCTGATCCTGCACTGCCGCGGCCGCGTGGTGGTGCTGGGCATGGGCAAGTCCGGCCACATCGGCGGCAAGATCGCCGCCACGCTGGCCAGCACCGGCAGTCCCGCCTTCTTCGTCCATCCCGGCGAGGCGGGACACGGAGACCTCGGCATGGTCCTGGCCGGCGATGTCGTGATTGCCGTGTCCCATTCGGGCGAAACCCGCGAGATCCTCACCCTCATCCCCAGCCTGCGGCGCCAGGGCATACCGTTGATCGCGATGACGGGGCGGCCGCAATCGAGTCTCGCCCAGGAAGCGACCGTGCATCTCGACGTCGGCGTGCAGCAGGAGGCCTGTCCGCTCGGGCTGGCACCGACCTCCAGCACCACGGCAACCCTGGCGATGGGCGATGCACTGGCGATCGCCCTGCTGGAAAGCCGCGGCTTCACCGCCGAGGACTTCGCCCGTTCCCATCCCGGCGGCACGCTCGGCCGGCGGCTGCTGCTGCACGTGTCCGACATCATGGTTACCGGCAACGCCATCCCGCGGGTCCCGGCGCACGCGCCCTTCCGCGATGCGCTGGTGGAGATGAGCACGAAGAGTCTCGGCATGACCGCCGTGGTCGACGACGATGACCACCTGCTCGGCATCTTCACCGACGGCGATCTGCGGCGCACCCTCGATCAGGACCTCGACCTGCGCAACACCCGCATCGACAGCGTCATGACACCGGACTGTGTCACCATCGCGGCCGATGCGCTGGCGGCGGATGCCCTGGCCCTGATGGAGGAACGCAGCATCAACGCCCTGCTGGTGGTCAACGCGGACAACCGTGTCGCGGGCGCGCTCAACATGCACACGCTGTTGCGGGCCGGTGTGGTCTGACTCCATGGTCACGGAGGATCCGCTCGAGGGCATCGGCGACGAGCTGCGCGCGCGTGCTGCGGCCATCCACCTGGCGGTATTCGATGTCGACGGCGTGCTCACGGACGGGCGCGTGGTGTTCGGCGACGACGGTTTCGAGCACAAGGCCTTTCACACCCGGGACGGCCTCGGACTGCAGTGGTTGCAGGACAGCGGAGTCCAGGTCGGGATCATCACCGGCCGCACCTCCACCGTCGTCAGCCGGCGGGCGGAAGAGTTGCACATCCGGCACCTGCTGCAGGGTCGGCCGGACAAGGGTCCGGCGCTGGCCGAACTGCTCGCGCGGCTGGAGATCGCACCGGAACGGGCGGCCTACGTGGGCGACGACGTGGTGGATCTGCCGGCGATGCGCAGTGTCGGCCTCGGTATCGCGGTGGCCGATGCCAGCGCATATACCCGCCGGCACGCCGACCATGTCACCCGTGCGCGCGGCGGTGCCGGTGCCGCGCGCGAGGTCTGCGAACTGCTCCTGGCCGCCCGGGGCACACTCGATGACGTGCACGCACGCTACCTGGACTGAGCCGAAGTCATGCGCTGGCTGACACGTCTGGCAATCGCGGTCCTGTTCCTGGCGGCAGCCAGCGCCCTGTGGTGGATGGACACGGTACGCGAGCCCGAGCCCGAGCCGGCGGCCCGAGTGGAGGCAGAGCAGTTGCCCGATTACTACTTCACCGACTTCCGCAGCGAACGCTATCGGGGTGACGGGCCGCCACGACAGATCCTGACGGGCGAGCGGCTGGATCACTTCGCGGCCGACGACACCGCCGACGTGCTGCAACCACGGGTCGACTACCGTCCGGCGGGGGCCCCGCAGTGGTACATCAGCGGCGAGCGCGGCATGCTGGCACGACGGACCGACACGCTGGACCTCGACGGCGCCGTGCGACTGTATCGCCCGCCCGCGACCGATGTCCGCGAAGCGACCCTGCTCACACCGCACCTGCGCTACGACATGACGGCGGAGATCGCCCATACCGAACGGCCGGTGCGCATGCTTTCGCCCGGTACCCGGATCGATGCCGTCGGCATGACCGCCTGGCTCGAAAGCGAACGGGTGGAACTGCACCACGATGTTCACACGCGTCACGATCCGGCCCTGGCCGCCACGGATGAATCCGATGGCTGACCTGCGCCGCACGGCGATTGCAATCCTGTTGCTGGCCGTTGCCCTGCCGGCATCCGCACGCGAGGAAGACCGCGAGGCCCCCGCGACCATCGAGGCCGACCGGGTCGAAGTCGAGCGGGCCGACGGCATTTCGCGCTATTACGGTGACGTCGTGTTCGTTCAGGGCACCCTGCGCATCACCGGCGACGAGATGATGCTGCGTTCACCGGGCGGCGTCGTGCGGTTTGCCGAAACCCGGGGACAGCCGGCCACCGTGCGCCAGGAAACGGATGCCGGCGAGCTGGTGGATGCCGAGGCGTCACTGATCGAGTACGACGCCGGGCAGCAACTCATCACGCTGACCGGCGATGCCGTCATGCGGCGCGAGGGCGAACGCTTTGCCGCGGGCCGGATCCGCTATCGCACGGACACCGGCCGGGTCGAGGCCGGATCCAACGGCAACGAGGAACGGGTGCGCATTCGCATCGAGCCCGACACGGAGTCCGATGATGGCGGAACGGACGCGGGGAACGGGCAGTGAGCGAACTGCAGGTCGAGGGACTGTCGAAACGCTACCGCCGGCGAACCGTGCTGCGCGGCGTCTCGCTCGACATCCGCAGCGGCGAGGTGGTGGGCCTGCTCGGACCCAACGGCGCCGGCAAGACCACCTGCTTCTACATGATTGTCGGCCTGATCCCGGCCGAAGACGGCCGCATCACCCTCGACGGCCGCGATCTCACTCCCCTGCCGATGCATGCCCGGGCGCGCCTCGGCGTGGGCTACCTGCCGCAGGAGGCCTCGGTCTTCCGCAAGCTCAGCGTCGCCGACAACATCCTTGCCGTGCTCCAGACCCGCAGCGATCTCGACCGTCCGGCCCGCCTGGAGCAGCTCGAGCTGTTGCTGCGTGAGCTGCAGATCACGCACCTGCGCGACAATCCCGGCATCAGTCTCTCGGGTGGAGAACGCCGGCGAGTGGAAATCGCCCGGGCACTGGCTGTCGAACCTCGCTTCATCCTGCTCGATGAACCCTTCGCGGGGGTCGATCCGATCTCGGTGATCGAGATCCAGCGCATCGTCTCGCACCTGGCCGAGCGCGGCATCGGCGTGCTGATCACCGATCACAACGTGCGCGAGACGCTCGGCATCTGCGAACGCGCCTACATCCTCGCCGACGGCGATGTCATCGCCAGCGGCAATGCCGAAGAGATTCTTGCCAACGAGCAGGTGCGGGAAGTGTATCTGGGGGAGCACTTCCGGCTGTAGGCCGGAACGCGACCGAAGGGAGCTTTCCGGCATGACGAACGAATCCGGCCGCCTCGCCGAACGAACCGCACGACAGATGGCAGATGGCAGATGGCAGATGGCAGACAAGCAGCATCGCCGGTAGCGCCCGACCGTCAAGGGAGGCATGTCCGCTGGGCAGGACGGCCAGGCGGTCCCCCGGCCCCGTTTTTTCCTGCCCTCTGTCATCTGCCATCTGTCTCCTGCAGCCCCCAGGGCTGCCCTGTGGCCCACCCCCCGAAATGCAGTACCATGGCCATATGCAAACTCCATTCCCGCTCCTCGGATGAAGCAGTCGCTGCAACTGCGCGTCAGTCAGCAACTGACGATGACGCCCCAGCTCCAGCAGGCGATCCGTCTGTTGCAGTTGTCCACGCTCGATCTGCAGACCGAGATCCAGACCACGCTCGAAAGCAATCCGATGCTCGAGGTCGACGAGGACTCGCTCGATTCGGCGGAGGATCCGGACGAGGAAGGACTTCTGACCGCCCAGGCGCCGGATATCGAGCAGGCCGAGGCCGCGCCGGTCGACGGCTCCGGCGACGACTACGACATCGAATTCGCCACCACCTGGCGGACCGGCCCGCAATCCGAGGATTCGGGCGACATCGACTTTCTCGAAACCCGCAGCTCCGGTGCCGACTCGCTGCGCGATCACCTGCTCGAGCAGCTCCACCTGAGCTCGCTGCGCGATCGAGACCGGGAGATCGCCGTTGCGATCATAGAATCGGTACGCGACGACGGCTATCTGGACGGCGACCTGGACGACATCATCGCGGGCCTGGCGCGCAGCGACGGCGAAATCGAGCCGGACGAGGCCACCGCCGTACTGCATCTGATCCAGCAGTTCGACCCGCCGGGGGTGGCCGCCCGCGATCCGCGGGAGTGCATGGCGCTGCAACTGCGCAACCTGCCCGCCGACACGCCCGGGCTGGAGATCGCCGCACGCATCATCGAGGATCATGTGGACCTGCTGGCGGCACACGATTTCAATGGATTGAAACGCGCCCTCAAGGTCGGCCGCGACGAGCTCGAGCAGGGTGTGGCCGTGATCCAGTCGCTCGATCCACACCCGGGTTCGCGCATCTCGCCGGAAACGGCTCAGTATGTCGTCCCCGACGTATTCGTTCGCAAGGAACGCGGCGTCTGGCGAGTACGCCTCAACCCGGACATCGCGCCGAAGCTGCGAATCAACTCCACGTATTCCGACATGATCCGCCGGGCGGATCGCAGCGCCGACAACACCTTCCTCCGTGACCACCTCCAGGAAGCACGCTGGTTCATACGCAGCCTGCACAGCCGCAACGACACCCTGCTGCGGGTCGCGACCGCGATCGTCGAGCGCCAGCGCCCATACCTGGACTACGGCGACGAGGCGATGAAGCCCCTGGTGCTGCGCGACATCGCCGAGCAGCTCGACATGCACGAGTCGACCATCTCGCGAGTCACCACCGAAAAGTACATGCACACCCCGCGCGGAATCCTGGAGTTCAAGTATTTCTTCTCCAGCCATGTAGGCACCGCGGACGGCGGCGAGTGCTCGGCCACCGCGATCCGGGCGATGGTGAAGAAACTGATCGCCGACGAGGACCCGCGCAAGCCCCTGTCGGATCAGCGAATTGCCGGGCTGCTGGTGGAAAGAGGCATCAATGTTGCAAGGCGAACAGTGGCGAAGTATCGGGAATCCATGGCGATCCCCCCGTCCAACGAGCGCAAGCGTCTCGGCTGAACCACCGCCATGCATGACCTGTCAGAGTAAGGAGGACAATGAACATGAATCTCTCGGTTACCGGACATCACGTGGAGGTCACCGACCCCCTGAAGGATTATGTCGAGGAGAAGATGGAGAAGCTCGAACGTCATTTCGACAGGGTTACCGACATCCACGTCATCCTGAACGTGGAAAAGCTCCGCCAGCAGGCGGAGGCCACCATCGACCTCACGGGAACCCGGATTCATGCCGAGGCGGAAAACGAGGACATGTACGCCGCCATCGATGCCCTGATCGACAAGCTCGACCGCCAGGTACTCAAGCACAAGGAGAAACTGCGGGACCACCACCGGCGTGAGAAGCTCAACAACTGATGGAGACCCGCTCGCGATGATCGACACCACCGAATTGCTCGTGCCGGAGCGTGTTCGCTGCAATGAACCGGTGCAGAGCAAGAAGCGCGCCCTGGAACTGGGCGCCTCGCTGCTCGCGGATGTGGTTCCGAGGATGTCGAGAATGGACATCTTCGAGGCGCTGAACTCGCGCGAACGGCTGGGCAGCACCGGCCTCGGTCATGGCGTTGCACTGCCGCATGCCCGGGTTGCCGGTACCGACCGGGCGGTGGCGGCCTGCCTTACCCTGGCGGAGCCCATCGACTTCGATGCGCCGGATCGCGAGCGGGTCGACATCCTGTTCATCCTGCTTGTCCCGCAGGAATGCAGCGACCGGCACCTGCAGATCCTGGCCGAGCTGGCGGAAACGTTCAGCGATCCCGATCTGCGTGAACGGGTACGCGCGGACAATGATCCCGAAACACTGCTGGAGCATCTCGATGCCGGCGGCAGCGACCGCCAGGCGCAGGGTATCGCCTGACCACGCCGCAGCCGGAGGGGCCTTCTCCCATTGCCCATGAGCGCTTCGCTGTCACTGGCCGACATCCATGACCGACTGCGGGAATCACTGGCGCTGGAGGCCGTCGTCCTCGACCGCGAACAGGCCCCCGCCCTCCTGCCCGAGCCGCCGAGCGGCGGCGTCCCGACGCTGGTCGGCCATCTCAATCTCATCCAGTCGAACCGGATCCAGGTTTTCGGTCCCACCGAGCTCGCCCGCTGGAACGAGCTGTCCGAAGCCGAACGCAATCGCTGGCTTGCCGCGCTGTTCAGCGACGAGCTCTGCGGGATCATCGTCACCGACGACCGGCCGGTGCCGGCCGATATCCTCGCCCGGGCGCGTGAACGCCGGACACCGCTGTTCACCTCCGGCCTGCGCTGCGAGCACATCATCAGCACACTGCGTCACGAACTCGGCCGCGCGCTCGCCGCGCGCATGGTGCTGCACGGGGTCTTCCTCAATGTGCTCGGCGTGGGTGTGCTGCTCTCGGGCGCCAGCAGCGTCGGCAAGAGCGAACTGGCCCTGGAGCTGATCACGCGCGGCCACAGCCTGGTTGCCGATGACGCACCGGAGTTCTCCCGGCCGACACCGGACACGATCGAGGGCTGCGCGCCCTCGATGATCAAGGATTTCCTCGAGGTCAGCGGCCTCGGGATCCTCAACATCCGCGCCATGTACGGTGACTCGGCCATCCGTCACCGCAAGCGCCTGGAGCTCATCATCCACCTGGAACCGCTCACCAGCTCACTGCGCCGGCAGCTCGATCGACTCAACGGGAACTTCACGCACAACGAGGTACTCGGCGTGCCGATCACCGCCATGACGCTGCCCGTGGCGCCCGGCCGCAACCTGGCCGTGA
Source organism: uncultured Ectothiorhodospiraceae bacterium (assembly GCA_964478305.1). Classification (GTDB taxonomy): domain Bacteria; phylum Pseudomonadota; class Gammaproteobacteria; order XJ16; family Halofilaceae; genus Halofilum. Next base: position 3,285 of record CAYZHJ010000072.1, on the reverse strand, counting down.
TGGTCGAGGCGGCGGTCCGCAATTACCTGCTGACCCATCGCGGCTATCATGCCGCCGAGGAGCTGATGCAGAGACAGGAAGACGAAATGCAGGGGGGGCGGCAATGAGGCTGGTCATCGTCAGCGGACTGTCCGGCTCGGGCAAGAGTGTCGCCCTGCACACGCTGGAGGACGAAGGCTTCTACTGCATCGACAATCTGCCACCCACGCTGCTGCTGCCCCTGACGGAGCAGTTGCTCGACAGCGATCTGCCGTTGTACGAACGGGTGGCCGTCGGCATCGATGCCCGCAGCGGCTCCGGTGTGGTGGATCGATTTCCCGAAACGGTCGGCAAGCTGCGCGCCGATGAGCGGTTGAATCTGGAGATCCTGTTCCTGCACACGGAGCGCGACACGCTCCTCAAGCGCTTTTCCGAGACCCGCCGCAAGCACCCGCTGTCCCAGCAGGGCATGCCCCTGGTGGAAGCCATCGAGGCCGAACGCAATCTGCTGTCGCCGATCAGCGAACAGGCCGACCTCTCGATCGAGACATCCAACCTGACCCTGCACGAGCTGCGTGCACGCCTGCGCGAAAGATTGCTGCCGGAGGAGAAGGCCGGACTCTCCGTCCTGTTCCAGTCATTCGGGTTCAAGAACGGTGTTCCGGCGGACACGGATTTCACCTTCGATGTACGCTGTCTGCCCAATCCCCACTGGGAGCAGCAACTGCGAATGCGGACCGGAGAGGACCGGGAAGTCGTCGAATACCTGCAGCGACACTCCGAAGTCGAGGAAATGATCGGCTCGATTCGGGGATTCCTCGACCGCTGGATCCCCGCGTTCGAGCGCGAGGGACGTTCCTATCTCACCATTTCGGTCGGCTGCACCGGCGGCCAGCATCGGTCCGTTTACATCGTGAATCGATTGAAGGCCCACTTCGAGCAATATGCCTGGGACCTCTCCGTACGTCATCGGGAATTGTGAGGTACTTCGATTTTTTCACCGGAAAACATTGGCCTGGCTGCACAATCTCGTTTATGTTAGTAAGCCACTGCGGTGGCGGGTACGCTCGGCGTACATTGGCGATGACCATCGGACTGATCACGATCACGCACAATCAGATCGGCAAACAGCTTGCCGATACCGCCGGAGAAATCCTCGGCCCCCCCACTTTCGCCGTTCGCCATTTCGTGGTTCGCCCGGATGACGATCCGGCGCGAATCGAGAGCGAGGTCATCGACTCCATAAGGACCGTCGACAGCGGCGACGGCGTGCTGATCGTGTCCGACCTGTACGGCTCCACGCCCAGCAATATTGCCCGGCGCGTGGCCCCGGCGCATCATGTACGAGTCTTGTCGGGCGTCAATCTGCCGATGATGCTGCGCATTTTCAGCTACTTCCGGCTCGATCTCGACAGTCTTGCACTCAAGGCGGCCGAGGGCGGCCGGATCGGCGTGATCGATTGCGACACCGGCGTGGACAGCGGTTGAAATGTATTCGACCGAGATTCGCATCATCAATCGGCTCGGGTTGCATGCCCGCGCCGCCGCGAAGTTCGTCAGCCTGGCCTCCACCTTCGCCAGCGACGTGCAACTCGAGCGCGAGGGCAGGCAGGTCAACGGCAAGAGCATCATGGGCGTCATGATGCTCGCCGCCAGTCACGGTACCACCCTGACCCTCACCGTCGACGGCGAGGACGAGGAGGAGGCCGCCCGCCAGTTGACCGACCTGGTCAACGATTACTTTGGCGAAGGGCAGTAGGCTGGATTGCGACCGGATGCAGTGACACCACTTCCGGATGCCGCACCCCGTTCGGCCGGCTTCGGCCGGAGCCATCCGGCGCTGGGTGACGCCGAAACGCCTGCCGCCCTCTCCCCCGGCTGGTAAACTGCCCGCGGTTTCCCGTCCCGCCGGAGGTCGCCATGGCTGAACCCGCATCCGCCGATCGCACCGCCGATCGCGTTGCCGCCATCGAAGACCTGCTGGAAGGTGGAACCGCACGTCAGGTCGAGCGCATGCTGCACGCGCTCCACCCCGCCGAGATCGCCGACCTGCTGGAATCGCTGCCGCGACCGCAGCGCATGCTGCTGTGGGCGCAGGTGCCGGCTGAAATGGATGGCGAGATCCTGCTCGAGGTCGGCGAGGATGTGCGCGACACCCTGGTCGAGGACATGGACCATTCCGAGCTGCTCGCCGCCACCGAGCAGCTCGACATCGATGACATGGCGGACTTCGTCCAGTCGCTGCCCGAGACGGTCGTCCAGGGCGTACTGGCGGGCATGGACAAGCAGAACCGCCAGCAGCTCGAGCAGGTGCTGTCATGGCCGGAGGACAGCGCCGGCGGGCTGATGAACGTCGACGCGGTCACGGTCCGCGCCGACGTCACGCTGGAGGTGGTGCTGCGCTACCTGCGTTCGCGCGGCGAACTGCCGGGGCATCTCGATCAGCTCATCGTGGTCAATCGCTATGGCCGCTACCTCGGCGCGCTGGCGGTGAACGTGCTGCTGACATCCGATCCCTCCATCACGGTCTCCTCGGTCATGGAACGCGACATCGAGCCGCTGGCACCCGATACGCCGGCGATCGAGGTCGCCCGCCGCTTCGAGGACCACGACCTGATCTCGCATCCTGTGGTGGACTCGGAGGGATACGTGCTGGGTCGCATCACGATCGACGACGTTGTCGACGTGATCCGGGAAGATGCCGAACATTCAGTCATGAGCCGGGTCGGTCTGACCGAGGACGAGGACCTGTTCGCGCCCGTGCCCCAGGCCTCCGCCCGGCGCGCCGTCTGGCTCGGCGTGAACCTGGCCACCGCCTTCCTCGCCGCCTGGGTCATCGGCCGTTTCGAGGCCACGCTGCAGGAGGTGGTGGCGCTGGCGATCCTGATGCCGATCGTCGCCAGCATGGGCGGCATCGCCGGCACCCAGACGCTGACCATGGTCATCCGCGGCCAGGCGCTGGGGCAGATCACCCCGCGCAACACGATTCCGCTGCTGCGCAAGGAAATCGCGGTCGGCCTCGCCAACGGCCTGCTGTGGGCACTGGTGGTGGCGGCAGCCGCGCTGCTGTGGTTCGGGAAGCCCGGTATCGCGCTGATCATCGGCATCGCCATGATCGCCAACCTGGGCATCGCCGCCCTGTCCGGCATCGTGATCCCGATCGTGATGCGGCGGCTGGGCATCGATGCCGCGCTGGCCGGAGGGGTGGTATTGACGACCGTGACCGACGTGATGGGGTTCACCGTCTTCCTCGGACTCGGGACGCTGTTCCTGCTTGGATAGAGGAAGGGTCCGGAGCCCGGATGG
>CAYZHJ010000071.1:0-14906 GCA_964478305.1 uncultured Ectothiorhodospiraceae bacterium | reverse complement strand
TCGCAGATGTGGCTGCCGGCCGGGTAGGTGAAGTTGGTCGGATCGTAGAAGGCGCTCTCGTCGAGGCCGGGCTCGAGCTCCTCGAGCGGGTAGTTGTGCGGCACGTAGGCGGAGAACGCGATCTCGCCCATCGACAGGCTCTTGTCCGTGCCCGCGACCCGGAAGGTGCCGTCGTCGTACTCGATGTCGGCCTCGGCCGCCTCGAGCATGTGGGCGGCGACCTTGCGGCCCTTGTCGATGATCTTGTCCATCGCCCTCATCAGCGCGGAGCCGCCCACCGCGATCGAGCGCGAGCCGTAGGTGCCCATGCCGAATGCGCTGCGGTCGGTGTCGCCGTGGACCACCTCGACGTCGTCGTAGGGGATCCCGAGGCGATCGGAGACGACCTGCGCGAACGTGGTCTCGTGGCCCTGGCCGTGGCTGTGCGAGCCGGTGAACACGGTCACCTTGCCGGTCGGGTGCAGGCGCACCTCGCCGGCCTCGTACAGGCCCGCGCGCGCGCCGAGCGCGCCGGCGATGTTCGACGGCGCCAGGCCGCAGGCCTCGATGTAGGTCGAGTAGCCGAGCCCGCGCAGCCTGCCGCGCCCCTCGGCTTCCTTGCGGCGCTTCTCGAAGCCATCGACGTCGGCGAGCTTCATCGCCTCGTCGAGCGTGGCCTCGTAGTCGCCGGTGTCGTAGTTCAGCGCCACCGGCGTCTGGTACGGGAAGGCGTCCTTCGGGACGAAGTTGCGCCGCCGGATCTCGGCCTGGTCGATGCCCAGCTCGCGCCCCGCCTGGGCGACGAGGCGCTCGACCACGTAGGTCGCCTCCGGGCGGCCGGCGCCGCGCAGCGCGTCGACCGGCGCGGTATGGGTGAACGCCGCGGTCACGCGGCAGTGGATCGCCGGCGTGGTGTACTGACCCGCGAGCAGCGTGGCGTAGAGGATCGTCGGGATCGACGAGGCGAACGTCGACAGGTAGGCGCCCAGGTTCGCCTTGGTGTCGACGCGCATGCCGAGGAACTTGCCCTGCTCGTCGAGCGCGAGCTCGCAGTGCGTGACGTGGTCGCGGCCGTGGGCGTCGGACAGGAACGCCTCGCCGCGCTCGGCGGTCCACTTGATCGGGCGCCCGACCTTGCGCGCGGCCCAGGTCAGCACCGCCTCCTCGGCGTAGTGGAAGATCTTGGAGCCGAACCCGCCGCCGACGTCGGGCGCGACCACGCGCACCTTGTGCTCGGGCAGGTTGAGAACGAACGCCGACAGCAGCAGCCGCACGAGATGCGGGTTCTGCGAGGTCATGTAGAGCGTGTATTGATCCTCGCCCGGCGAGTACTGCGCCACCGCCGCGCGCGGCTCGATCGCGTTCGGGATCAGGCGGTTGTTGACCAGGTCGAGCCGGGTGACGTGGGCCGCCTTCGAGAAGGCGTCGTCGACGGCGGACTGGTCGCCGAGCTCCCACGTGTAGCAGCGGTTGTCGGCGACGTCGTCGTGGACCAGCGGGCGGCCGGACTCCAGCGCCTCGCTCGGCGAGGTCACGGCGTCGAGCATCTCGTAGTCGACGTCGATGAGCTCGGCGGCGTCCTTGGCCTGGTAGTAGCTCTCGGCGATCACGACGGCGACGTGGTCGCCGACGTAGCGCACCTTGCCCTGCGCCAGCAGCGGGTGCGGCGGCTCGGCCATCGGCTCGCCGCTGACGTCGGTGATCTGCCAGCCGCAGGGCAGGCCGCCGAGGCCGTCGGCCGCGACGTCCTCTCCGGTGTAGACGGCCAGCACCCCCGGCGCCTTCGCGGCGGCCTTCGTGTCGATCGAGTTGATGCGCGCATGCGCGTGCGGCGAGCGCAGGAAGTACGCAAATGCCTGCCCGGGCAGGTCGATGTCGTCGGTGTACCGGCCCTGGCCGGTGAGGAAGCGCTGATCCTCCTTGCGCTTCACCGAGGCGCCGATCTTCGTTGCGGGATCACCCATGACGCTACCCTCCCATGCCGGCCGCGCCGGTCTTCACCGCGCGGACGATGTTCTCGTAGCCCGTGCAGCGGCAGATGTTGCCTTCCAGTTCCTCGCGGATGACCCGGTCGGACGCATTCGGGTGCGTCTGCACCAGGTCGATCGCCGCCATCACCATGCCGGGCGTGCAGAAGCCGCACTGCAGACCGTGCTCGTCGCGGAAGGCGGCCTGCATCGGATGGAGCCCGCCGTTGCCGTCGGACACGCCCTCGATCGTGACGACCTCGGCGCCCTCGGCCTGGGCGGCGAGCAGCGAGCAGGACTTGATGGCGCGGCCATTGAGGTGAATCGTGCAGGCGCCGCACTGGCCGGTGTCGCAGCCGACGTGCGTGCCGGTCAGGCCGAGGTGGTCACGGAGAAATTCGACGAGAAGGGTTCGGGGGTCGATATCGGCGGTTGCCGAACGGCCGTTGACAGTCATCGACACGTTCATGGCCAGGGTTCCTCCCGATTGGCGCCCCGTTCTTGTGCGTTGTCGCGGGCGACCGGCGGGTGCGGGGCGCAACCGGACCGGCCACCCCGAGGCTGCCGCGGCATCATGCGATCCGGCCTGCCTCGTCTCCCGAGTATAGGCCAACGCAATACGCGATCAAACGATGTTCAGGCCAGCACGACGGCAAGGATGACCACGAGCGCGACGGCACCCGCGGCGATCCAGACCCAGGGTCGACTCGAGCCGGCCGCCGGTGCGGCCGGACCGGCGTCCGCCGGTTCCTCCCCGCCACCCATGTGCTCGACGAAGTTGTCGAAGAAGTCATTGGCCGTCTTGCGCGCGGCACTGTCGACCAGCCGGCTGCCGAGCTGGGCCAGCTTGCCGCCGAGCGTGGCATGGGCGACGTAGCCGACGGTGCAGCCGCCCTCGTATTCCTCCAGGGTCACCGAGGCCGAGCCCTTGACGAAGCCGGCCTGCCCGCCCTGGCCCTCGAAGCGCATCGAATACGACGCGGGCGGCTGCAGATCCTCCAGCGTCACGCGGCCCTTGAAGCGCGCGCTGACCGGACCGACCTTCGCCTTGACCACGGCGTCGTAGGTGTTGTCCTCGACCCGGTCGAAGGATTCGCAGCCGGGGATGCAGGCCAGCAGCACCCCGGGATCGTTCAGGGCCTGCCACACCGTTTCGCGCGAAAGCGGCAGACTGCGTTCCTGCTTGAGCTCCATGACGGGTACCTCCTCGACGAGAGCGACGGATTCGGGTTCACGGGAACATGATCAGCCGGCGCGCACGGCCGCCTCGAGTGCCTGCAGTGCCGCATCGAACGGCAACAGCACGCAATCGTGCCGGCTCTTGTGGGGGGCCACCGGCGTGAACACCGCCAGATCGGACCACGGTGCATCATCGGGTGGCGGTGCGCCGTCGCGAAGCTGGCCCTGCAGCCGCGCCCGCACCGCCGCCAGCTCGGACAGGTCCCGCCCCGGGGCGTTCGCACCGAGTACGGCGGTGGCGGCCCTGCAAAGCACGCAGCCACGGGCACCGTGCGCGAGCGCCATGACGCGTCCCTGCTCGTCGCAACGGAGTTCCACGGTGACGCGATCGCCGCACAGCGGATTGTCGAGCGTGATCGAGGCGTCCGCATCGGCGAGTGGCTCACTGCTGTCGCCGCCCTCGGCCAGCCGCAGCATGCGCTCGCGATAGAGATCGTCATTCACGACAGTCTCCGCAGGGCGTCATCGATGCCCTCCAGGCAGGCGTCGACATCGGTTTCGTCATTGTAGAGCGCCAGGCTCGCGCGCGTCGTTCCGACCAGGTCGAACGCGTCCATCAGCGGCTGGGCACAGTGATGGCCGCCGCGCACGGCGACGCCGTGGGCGTCGAGGATCTGGGCGATGTCGTGCGGATGCGCGCCGTCAACGGCGAAGGCGACGATGGGTCCGCGCGCGGCCGGCGGGCGCGGTCCCAGCACGCGGATGCGGCCGTGGGTCCCGGCCAGCGCGTCGAGACCGTCGAGCAGGCGCCCGGTCAGTGTGCGCAGGTGAACGGCGGCGGCCTGCATGTCCTGCGCCTGCAGCCAGCGCAGGGCGGCGGCGAGCCCGATCGCCTGCGCGATCGGCGGCGTGCCGGCCTCGAAGCGATGCGGCGCGGGGGCGTAGGTGGTCTCGGCCAGGGTCACCCGCCGGATCATCTCGCCGCCGCCGTGAAACGGCGGCATCGAGGCCAGCAGCTCGGCGCGCCCCCACAGCACGCCGACGCCCGTCGGCCCGAACACCTTGTGGCCGGAGAAGCAGTAGAAATCCACGCCGAGGGCCCGCACGTCGACCGGCTGATGCGGTACCTGCTGCGCACCGTCGAGGAGCACGCGTGCGCCGACGCCGCGGGCCGCCTCGACGACGGCGGCGACGTCGGTCACGGCGCCGGTGACATTGGATGCATGGGTGAGCGCGACCAGGCGACAGCGCGGGCCGACCAGCGCGGGCAGCGCGGCGAGATCGAGTTCGCCGTCGGCGGTCACCGGGATCGCCCGCAGCACGATCCCGCGCCGGTCGCGCAGCATCTGCCAGGGAACGAGATTGGAGTGGTGCTCGAGCTCGGAGACGATCACCTCGTCGCCCGGCTCCAGCGTGTCGCCGAACGCGTGAGCGACGAGATTGATGGCGGCGGTGCAGCCGCCGGTGAAGATCACCTCGTCCGCCGACGCCGCGTCGAGATGGGCGGCCACCGTCGCGCGGGCGTCGGCGTAGGCCTGCGTCGCGGCCTCGGCCAGCGCGTGCACGCCGCGCAGCACGTTGGAACGGCGCGTGGTCTCGTGCACCGCGACGGCATCGAGCACCGCCCGCGGCACCTGCGCGGTGGCCGCGTTGTCCAGGTAGTGCAGCGGCCCGCCGCCCGGCGGATCGGCGAGCAGCGGGAAGGCGGCCCGTACGGTCTCGACATCGAAGCTCATCGCATCGCCAGCCTACGCCGTATCGGTCCGGCCGGCACGGGCAGCCGGCCGGTCAGTCACCGGTGCGCAGCACGGCAATGGTCTCGGCGAGGATCGATACCGCGATTTCCGCCGGCACCCGGGCACCGATCGACAGGCCGACGGGGCCGTGGATGCGCGCGAGCCGATCGTCGTCGAAGCCCATCCCGCGCAACCGCTCCAGCCGCTTGCCGTGCGTGCGGCGGCTGCCGAGCGCACCGATGTAGAAGGCCTCCGAACGCAGCGCCGCCGCGAGCGCGGGATCGTCCAGCTTGGGATCGTGCGTGAGCGTGATCACCGCGGTGCGCGCGTCCGGCGGCGACTCGGCCAGGGCCTCGTCCGGCCAGGCCGTGCTCAGGGTCACGTCGGGAAAGCGCTCGTCGGTCGCGAAGGCCCGGCGCGGATCGACCACCGTGACATCGAAGCCGGTCCGTGCCGCGAGCGGTACCAGCGCCTGGGCGATGTGCACGGCGCCGACGATCACCATGCGCAGCGGCGGGTTGCAGGGGTTGATCAGCCAGCGCCGGCCGTCGATCTCGTGCACGTCGGCGCGGTCGAAACGCAGCGCGGTCCGCGCCGCCTCGTGCATCGCCGGGGCGAGGTCATCGCCGCTGCCCGGCCCGTCGTCGAGGTGAATCAGCCGCTCCTCGCCGTCGTCGAGCGCGGTTGCCAGCACCACGGGGCGGCCGGCGGCACGGTCGGCCACGAGCTGATCGAGCGTGGCCCGTTTCATTCCTCGATCCGTTCCACGAAGATCTCGATCGTGCCGCCGCAGGCCAGCCCGACTTCCCAGGCCTCGTCATCGCTGACCCCGAACTCGAGCAAGCGCGGCCCGCCCCCGGCGATGACCTCGCGCGCCTCGGCAACCACGGCGCCCTCGACACAGCCGCCGCTGACCGAGCCCGTCATGGCGCCGTCGGCATCGACCGCGAGCCGGCTCCCGGGGCGGCGCGGCGCCGAGCCCCAGGTGGAGACCACCGTGGCCAGCGCGACCTCCCTGCCCTGACGATGCCACTCGGCGGCCTGCTCGAGCACGTCCTCGGGCGACAGGCGGGAAGAATCAGTGGAAGAGCTCATTGGATCGGCTCCGTGCGATGCACGCCTGCACCGCGGCCCGCGGCAACCGCGGAATCAGGCGCTCGCAACTCGGTGGACGGCCTGCCGGAAAGCTAGCGGCGTCCGGACATGCCGTCAATCCGGCTCGCGTCGTGATCACCGGTCTACGCCGCGTCATCGGCATCCCTTCCCGACGTTCGCTCGTTGCCGTGCAACACGTACGCGATCGCGAACCAGTCGTAGAGCGCGTGCACGAGGCTCGCGAGCATGAGGTTGCCGGTGAGCTGGTAGAGCGCGCCGAGGTACAGGCCCATGGCCGTCGCCACGACGAAATAGGCCCGCGAAACGGCGTGCATCAGCCCGAACACGACGGCGGCGAGCACGACCGCCGGCCAGGGGCCGATCGGGCCGACGAGCGAGGCCTGCAGCACACCGCGGAACAGCAGTTCCTCGCCGAAGCCGGCGAGCACCGCCGCGAGAATGACGACCGCGTGACCGCGCCCGCGGAACAGTGCCTCGACCGCGGGTCGAACCAGCGATTCGAGCTCGCGGAACCAGCCGGGCCCGTACGCGCCGAACAGCGCCAGCCCGGCCACGAGCGGCACCGTCGCGGCGACGCCGTACACGAGCGTTCCCGGCGACCAGCGGAATTCCGCCCACGGTGCCTGCCCGAGCAGCAGTGCCAGTCCCAGCGCCAGCGGGATCAGCAGGGCCTCGGCAACCAGGGCCGCGATCAGTGGCCGTTCGGCGGCGATGCGTCGCAGTCCCATTTCCTGCCCTCTTCACCGCGGGTTCGACACGCGGGGTCGCTGCATCATCGCACATGTCGATCCCGGTTCTTCCGGGATGCGCGACTACGTGGAAACCCGTAGCCCGCCCGGGAAACTCGTCCCCCGAATCGGGGTCTGACAACAGGCGATCACGAGTTCGGGAGAACCATCAATGCATGCCCGTATCGCCGCGGCGGCAATGCTGCTTCTCGCCGTGTCACCGATCGCCGTCCCGGCGCAACCTCCGACCACGCAGCCGCTGTTGCTTGCCGAGTCCCTGGAGACCTATCGCGATGCCCGCATGTCGGGCGGACCGGGCAAGGACGGGATTCCCTCGATCGACAAGCCGAGGTTTCAGTCGGCGGCTGCCGCCGACGACTACCTCGACGATGGCGATCTCGTCATCGGTGTCTACCGCAACGGAGAAGCGCGCGCCTATCCGCAGCGCATCGTCGTCTGGCACGAGATCGTCAACGACGAAATCGGCGGCGATCCGCTGGCGGTGACCTACTGCCCGCTGACGGGAACCGCGCTCGGTTTCGAGCGCAACGGCACGGAACTGAGCGTCTCGGGCAAGCTCGTGAACAGCAACCTGGTGATGTACGACCGGGCGACGGACACGGAATACCCGCAGATCCTCGCCACCGGCATCGACGGCCCGCTGGCGGGCAGGGGGCTGGAGGAAGTGCGCGTGTTCTGGACCGACTGGCAGAGCTGGCGCGAGCGCCATCCGGACACGCGGGTGCTGACGACCGACACCGGCTACATGCGCAACTATCACAAGGACCCCTACGGCCGGTACAACCCGGTCTCGGGTTATTACGCGGAGAATGCGCAACGGATGTTCCCGGTGCTGCACGAGGACGGGCGCCATCCACCGAAACGGGAAATCCTCGGCTTCCGCGATCGCGAACAGGCCGTCGCGATCGACAAGCGTCACCTGCGCGAGGCGGGCGTGCTGCGCCATTCCGGCACGGGCGGCAACTACCTGGTCATCCACGACCCCGGGCTGGATACGGGCTGGGTATTCCACGGCGGTGCCGACCTCGAGCTCGATCCCGCGCGGATTGAGTTCACTGCCGAGGGTCCGCAATTCGACGGCCGCGAACGGCTGACACCCGTCAACGCCTTCGAGGCGATGTGGTTCGCCTGGGCGGCGTTCTATCCCGACACGGAGATGATCGACGGATGAGCGCGCGCGCGAGCCGCCGCATCGCGCTCGCCACCGGACTGGTCTATCTTCCGGCCTACCTGTACATGCTCGGCGATCTCGCCTTCGGCGACAGCGGCGGCTGGTGGAACGTGCTCGTCGCCGGCGAGTGGCCCGTCCGCTGGCTGCAGGCGCGCTCGCTGTTCCGGTTCGAGGGCATCGCGATGCTGCAGGCGGGCCCGGTGACACTGATCGTCAGCCCGCTCAACCTGCTGATCGCGGTCGTGCTCGCCGGACTGGTCGCGGCCAACGTGCACGGCGTGATCGAGCTGCGCCGTGCACCGCCGGCATGTACCGTGCCCGGCGCCCGCACCGGTCTGCTGGCTTCCGTGCCGGCACTGCTCGCCGGCGGCGCCTGCTGCGCACCCGCGCTCCTGCTGCTCGTCGGCATCCCCGGCCTGGGCGCACTCGCCGGACTGTTCGCCTGGCTGATCCCGCTGTCGCTGGTACTGCTGTTCGCCAGCCGCTGGTGGCAGCGCCGCAGCGGTGCGCCGGCGTTGGGAATGACGTTCCACGCTTGAAAACGCCCGCAATCCCTGCCGGCCTCCCCGGGTGCGACAGCGCACCGACGCCATCCGCGCTTTGAGACAGAGTCGGGGCAAGTTAGACTCGGCTATACGTTCAGCCGGGATCCGCCAATCGTAATCGACGCGGCCCGCTCTGCACTTTTCCGGACCGCCGGTACACGGATCGTTCCATGACAAAGTACGCAATCATTGCCGCAGCGGTCGCCCTCCTGTTTCACTCCGCTTCCGCATGGGCGCAGGATCCCGCCACCCCGAACCTGACCTTCAACGGCTTCGGCACGGTCGGCATGACTCAATCCGACGAGGAGGAGGCGGACTTCGTTTCCGACCTCTTCGCTCCCGACGGTGTCGGCCACAGCAGGGACTGGAGCCCGGAGGTCGACAGCCGGCTGGGGCTGCAGCTCACCGCCGATCTCACGTCCCGGCTGACGGCGGTGGGACAGGTCGTGATCGAGCAGCGTTACGACGAGAACTACGACCCGACCGTCGAATGGGCCAACCTGAAGTACGACGTCACGCCGGAGTTCAGTGTCCGGGTCGGCCGCAAGGTGCTGCCCGTCTTCATGAACTCCGGCCACCGGAAGGTGGGATACGCCAATCCGTGGGTCCGTCCGCCGCCGGAGGTCTATCAGCTCGTGCCCGTCACCAACTCGGACGGCATCGATTTCATTCATCGCACCCGGTTCGACGGATTCACCAATACCCTGCAGGGCTCGTACGGGCAAAAGGACGCCAAGGTGTCCGGCGGGAGCGAGATCGAGTCCCGTGACGGCATGACGGTGGCCAATACCCTGGAATGGGATGCCACGACCCTCTTCGTCAGCTACAACCGGTCCAACCTGACCTGGGACAGCATCAACGAGTTCTTCGATGCCTTCAGGGCATTCGGTCCGGCGGGGGAGGCGATCGCCGATCGCTACGATCTCGACGACACGCGCTCCGAGGTCCTGACTATCGGCGCGCGCCATGATCCCGGGGACTGGTTCCTGATGGGCGAAGCGGCCCGCACGGAGAGCCGCAGCTTCCTGGCCGACAGCCGTGCCTGGTACGTCACCGGCGGCTATCGCCACGGATCCGTCACGCCGTATCTCACGCTGGCCCGTCGCCGGGTCAGCAGCAATACCTCGGACCCGGGTGTGAACGCCCCGCCGGCCGAGCCCCTCAACGAGATCCTGAACCAGATCCTGAGGGGGGCCGCCGCGGAGCAGAGCCGGATCGCCGTGGGCACGCGCTGGGATTTCGCGCCCGGCGCGGCCCTCAAGGTACAGATCGATTACCTCGACCTGGAGGACGAATCGAACGGTACCCTGACCAACATCCAGCCGGGCTTCAACCCCGGAGGCTCGGTCACCGTGTTCAGCGCCACGGTCGATTTCGTGTTCTGAGATGAAGAACCTGCCACGACATGTCGCAACGACCGGGCTCGCGCTGATGCTGAGTCTCACGGCGGGTGCCGCGTATGCCGAGGTCGTGGTCGTCGTCTCCAGCCAGAACCCGGTGGAAACGCTGAGCCAAACGGAGCTGGCGGACATCTATCTGGGCAGGGCGCAGCGCTGGCCAGGCGGCGAGACGGTGGTCCCGATCGACCAGACCGAGAGCGCACCGGCGTACGAGGAATTCTACAGCGAGTATCTGGGACGGTCCCCCGCGCAGATCAAGGCGCACTGGTCGAAGCTCATCTTCACCGGACGCGGGCGCCCTCCCCGGAATGTCGAGGACAGCGAGGCGATGGCCGAGTTGATTGCCGATAATCCCAACGCCATCGGCTACATCGATTCCGGGCTCGTGGACGACCGGTTGCAGGTGGTGCGGATTGAATAACGCCGATCCACACACGAACGGCGAGGAAGCGCGGACCGGCACTCCCGCCGCACGTGGCTGGCTGCATGTCCTGATCGAGCCCGCCGTCCTGTTCCCCGCCATCGCCGTGCTCGTGCTGGCCGTGATCTGGAGCACCACCCTGAACCTCGCGGCACGGGAACATGCCTCGGCCGACCGTGCCGCGGCCTCGCTCGCGACGGACGTGGCCAACACCTACGAGGCCCAGGTGGTACGGGCCCTGCGCGAGATCGATCACACCCTGCGGCTGGTGCGTTTCGAACTGGAGGGTCATTCCACGGACGGAGCCCTGCGGGATCTCGAAGCGAAGGGATTGCTGCCCCCGGCGCTGCTCTTCACCGTCGACGTCATTGACGCCCGCGGCAACCTCATCGCCACCAACCATGAAGCCGGCGTGGAAAGCATCATGTCGCCGGACTTCCTCGAACGGGCCCGGGATGCCGATTCCCTGGTGATCGACTCGCCGCAACAGGACGCCGCGAATGAGGAATGGCACCTGCACTTCGCCCGGCGGTTCGAGGACGACAACGAGGAATTCGCGGGCATCGTGTCGGTATCGGTGCATGCCGGCTACTTCGTCAGCGGTTACGAATCGAGCGTGCTGGGCGAGGAGGGCGTGCTCGGGCTCGTGCGCACCGACGGGCTGTTCCTGGCACGGCGTACCGGTGACTCCCTGCACGCGGGCGGGGAGATCGACTACGACGCCCTGGTGCCCGACAACGCCGACCCCGACGCACCGGCCACCGTCGAGGTCAACGCCTGGGACGACACGCGCCGCTACACCATCGCCAGGAAGCTCTTCGAGTTCCCGCTGGCCATCGTAGTCGGCCTTTCCGAAGCGGAACAGCTCGCCGCCGCCGAACGGCTCGAGCGCACGTACGTGTTGCGCGCGGGCGCGGCCAGCGTGGTGCTGCTCGGCGTCGTCGCGCTGCTCGGCCGCCTGAGCTGGCGGCTCCAGCAGGAACGCACCCGGGTCATGGAGGAACGGATCGAGCATGCGCATCGAGTCGAATACCTCGCGTTCCACGACAACCTGACGGACCTGCCGAACCGCGCCTTCTTCACCCGGCTCCTGACCCAGGGCATGCAGCAGGCGCGCCGGTACAACAGAAACCTGGCGTTGCTGTTCCTCGACCTGGATCGATTCAAGACCATCAACGACTCGCTCGGTCACGACGCCGGCGACGAGCTGCTGCAGGAAATCGGGCGCCGGCTGCAGGGAGCCGTGCGGGAAAGCGACATCGTCGCCCGCCTGGGGGGCGACGAATTCGTGGTCCTGCTGCCGGAAATCCAGTCCGGCAATCAGGTATCACCGGTCGCCGAGAAGATCCTGGCGGCGGTCGCCAAGCCCTTCAGGCTGGTGGGTCAGGAGTTCCGTGTCACGGTAAGCATCGGCATTACCCTGTTCCCCGGCGACGGCGAGGATGAGCAGTCGTTGATGAAGAATGCCGATGTCGCGATGTACTACGCGAAGGAGCAGGGAAAGAACAACTACCAGTTCTATTCCGAGGAACTGAATGCCGACTCGCTCGAACGGCTCGCGCTGGAGTCGAGTCTGCGCAGTGCCCTCGAACGCGAGGAGTTCCGGCTCTATTACCAGGCCAAGCGGAACATGAACAGCGGCAAGGTGACCGGCATGGAAGCCCTGCTGCGCTGGGAGCACCCGGAGATCGGGCTGATCCTGCCCATGCAGTTCATTCCGCTGGCCGAGGACACCGGGCTCATCATTCCCATCGGACGCTGGGTATTCCGAACCGCGTGCCAGCAGAACGTCGCCTGGCAGAAGGAGGGCTTCCCGCCGCTGAGCATGGCCATCAACCTGTCCGCGCGGCAGTTCATCGACGAGCACCTGCTGGACGACATCAAGCTCGCGCTGAAGGAGAGCGGCATGGATCCGCGCCTGCTCGAGGTGGAGATCACCGAGAGCATGGTCATGCGCGACATGGAGCAGACGATCGGGATCCTCAATGACCTGAAACGGATGGGCGTCCGGGTGGCGATCGACGATTTCGGCACCGGATACTCGTCATTGTCCACGCTGAAGCAGTTCCCGCTCGACACGATCAAGATCGACCGTTCGTTCATTCACGACGTGGTTCGCAGCGCCGAGGACAAGGGACTCACGGAAGCCATCATCGCGGTCGGCAGGAGCCTGAGCCTGACCGTCGTCGCCGAAGGCGTGGAGACGATGGATCAGTTCGACTTCCTGCGCACGCACTCGTGTGACGAGTTCCAGGGGTTCTACGGCAACGAACCCATGCCGGCAGAGGAGTTCGCGAACCTGATACGCGGCCAGTTCGCGGAGACGGATTCCGACGAGCCTTCCCGGTAATCCGGCCGCCCCCTTCGCGGGGGCCGGGACCATGGTGTCCGCGCCTCGCGCTACGCTTCCCGGCACATGCAGCGATCGCGCCCGAGCGCCTTGGCGCGATAGAGCGCACGGTCGGCATGTTCCACCCACACGGTGAAATCGTCGATGTCGGGCTCGAGCTCGGCGATACCGATGCTGACCGTCAGCCCCCCGTTGTCCCGGCTCGCCCGGACGACGGACTCGCGGATGGCCTCCGCCTTGGCCAGCGCCTCCGCGGCCCCGGCGCCCGTCAGGACGACGGCGAACTCCTCGCCACCGTAGCGGCCGATGGGATCCTCGAGCCGGACACAGCGCCGCAGGACCCGCCCCATGCGGCGGATGACCTCGTCACCGGCAACATGACCGTGGGCATCGTTGAATTCCTTGAAGCGATCGATGTCCAGCAGCAGCAGGCTGCACGACGTGTCCTGCCGGCGCGCGCGACTGAATTCCCCGCGCGCCAGGAACTCCCAGTACTGGCGGTTGTTGAGGCCGGACAACCCGTCGAGCTGACTCAGGCGCTCCAGCATCCTGCGCTTGTCGTGCAGACGCCGGAGGATGCGGTTGGTCCACCAGCCGATGAGCTGCGGATAGACCAGCAGCATGGGCAGAGCGCAGACGACGTTGAGCAGACTCGGCTCGGGCATCCAGGCAAACCCGGCGAACAGCCCGCCCGACACCACGCCGATGGCCGTGGCCGCCAGGCCCTTGAGAAAGAACCGCGCTCCGCCAATGGTGATGTTGTTCATCCAGACCATGGCCGCGATCAGCCCGCTTACCAGCAGGTTGAACTGCATTGCCGCGATCCACAGGCCCACCAGCGCCGAGTCCAGCAGCAGGTTGCTGTGCTCGAAACGCGTGGAGTCCTTGCTGCGGCGTGCCAGGAAGAAGGCGAGATGCGGCCAGAGGAAGCCGTTGACGACGAGCAGGAACCACCAGCCGGCGGCCGCCCCGATCTCGTACAGTACCGAACCGACGGCCACGGCCCCCAGGCCGAGGCCGATGATCCGGGGAAGATAATCGAGCCGGGCCTGATCGCGATGCCGCCCGCGTGACGGGACATCTTCGCCCGGCCTGTCGCTCAAGCCGGCCGCCCCGACACCCGGTTCGGCCACCCGATCGCTCACCTCGTTCCCCCGGCCAATCGCGCACCGCCGGCACGCACTCGCCCGCACCTGCGCCATCAGCGTACCCTCATCTCCGGAATTCGGCCACGGGCATCCGGCCAGCGACGAGCGAATGCAGGGGTGGGAACGGCCCTGGCCGCGAACAAACCGGCCGGGCCCCTCCAGGCCGATTCGCGGGCAAGCCCGCTCCAACGTGGCCGGCAGGGCATATCGAGGGATTGTTGGAGCGGCCTTGGCCGCGAACAAATCACGCACGGCCTGGAACGAAACACGTAGGAGCGACGTCAGTCGCGAACAAACCAGGCACGGCCCGAATCGAAACCTGAATAAGCGACGTCAGCCGCGAACCAATCGGGACAACCCTTTCACCAGCAGATTCGCAGCCAAACCCGCCCCCACCGGCCAGGGAACGCTACTGGTCGTCCAACCCCTCCGAATCGTCCGCCGGCCCACCCAACCGCTCGATCCGCTCCTGCATGACACGAAGGGCATCCTCCAGCGCCTCCACGCGCGCCTTGAGATCGTCGGCGGGACGATCGGGCACCGGCGCCGGCGTTGCCTCCGCGACGTCCGACCCGGTTTCCGCCGGCCCGGGCTGCGCGCCGAAGCAATGCGCGTAGCGGTGCTCGCGCCTGCCGGGCTCCCGCGCCAGCTTGCGCACCAGCGGCCCTTCCGGATGCCCTTCCAGCGCGTTCAGCGTGGCCTCGACCGCCGCGACGTCCTCGAAGGCATGCAGCCGCTGCGTGCGGGCACGCAGCTCGCCGGGCGTCTGCGGCCCGCGCAGGAAGAGAACGCACAACACGGCCACCTGGTCCGGATCCAGTTCCAGGCCCGACACCGCGGCCCCGAACCGGTGCGCGAACCGGCTCACCCGGCCGCCGTAACCCGAGCCCATCCGCACCAGTCCGCGACGCGTCAGCGACGTGATCGCCTCGCGCACGCTCGACTCGGGCAGATCCATCACCGGATCGCGGCTGCTCTTCTGGTTGCAGGCACTGCGCAGCGCATTGACCGACAGCGGGTACTGCTCGGGCGTGGTCGATTCCTTCTCCACCAGCGCGCCCAGCACGCGCAGCTCCTCGGGCGCCAGGTTCCACTCCATCAATCCTCTCCCTGCGCCATTCGATCACGGCTCATTGTCACGCTCC
>CAYZHJ010000070.1:6242-15237 GCA_964478305.1 uncultured Ectothiorhodospiraceae bacterium | reverse complement strand
ATGCCGTAGAACAGCAGGAACGGCGTCATCAGCGAACCGCCGCCGACACCGGTCACGCCGACGAGCATGCCGACCACCAGGCCCGCGGCAACCACGATCCAGTCCATCGAGCCTCCAGCCACCGTGCAACGCCCGCGGCGATCCGCAGGCGCAAGGATAGCGGCACGGGGATATATTGAAAACACGGATTTTAATGGTCTACTATAACCTTTTGTTATTTAGCTCGGGGACGGGAAGGCACGCCCAAGGTCGCCCCCGGCCCGACCCGGAACACAGCCAATGACCCTGCGCCAGCTCCGCTACATCACCGCCGTCGCCCGCTACGGCCTCAACGTCTCGGCCACGGCCGAACATCTGTTCACCTCGCAGCCGGGCGTCTCCAAGCAGATCCGGCTGCTAGAGGACGAGCTCGGCGTCGAGATCTTCGAACGCACCGGGCGCCAGCTCACCCGGGTGACACCCGCCGGGCAGGCGGTCATCGAACTGGCCAACCGCGTGTTGCAGGAGGCCGAGAACATCGAGGAGGTCGCGCATGAATTCCGTGATCCGCACACGGGCAGCCTGACCATTGCCACCACTCACACCCAGGCGCGCTACGCACTGCCGCCGGTGATCGAGCGCTTCATCGCCGCCTACCCGCGTGTCGCCCTGCACATGAACCAGGGCACGCCGATGCAGATCGCCGAGATGGCCGCCAACGGCGAGGTGGACTTCGCCATCGCCACCGAGGCGATGGAGCACTTCGAGGACCTGGTCATGCTGCCCTGCTACCACTGGGGCCGCGGGATCATCACCCGCAGGGATCATCCGCTGGCGCAGAAGGAAGGACCGATCACGCTGGAGGACGTTGCCGCCGAGCCGATCATCACCTACGTGTTCGGATTCACCGGCCGTTCGCGGCTGGACAAGGCATTCAACACGGCCGGGCTCACGCCCAGGGTGGTGCTGACCGCAACCGATGCCGATGTCATCAAGACCTACGTCCGGCTCGGTCTGGGCATCGGCATCATGGCCAACATGGCCCACGAACCGGGCACGGACGATGACCTCGTCCGCATCGACGCGGGACATCTGTTCGATGACAGCACCACCCGCATCGGATTTCGACGCAATACCCGTCTGCGTGGCTACATGTACGATTTCATCGAGATCTTCGCTCCGCATCTCACCCGCGATTTCGTCGACGAGGCGGCGGCCATCGACGATCCGGAGGAGCGCGCGGAGCTGTTCGAGGACCTGAAACTGCCGCGCTATTGACCGCGGCCGGGCACCTGTCCGAACGGCGGCGATCTACCGGCGAGGGCCGAACAACTGCGGGTTGCGCCGGATGAAGGCATCGATCCAGCGCTCGAGGAACGAGCCCCGGTCAGCGGTCTTGAGGTGATGATAACCGAACAGCGCAACCACCAGCGCGCCCGCGCCATCAACCACCAGATCGATCATGGTATCGGTCAGTCCGGAGGCGTCGTCGAACATGCTCTTCTGCATGTTCATGCCGAAGAATGTGTCCATGGCGAACTCGAAGATCTCCCACAGGGCACCGATGCCCAATGAGAACAGAAAGGCGAAGAAGGCGACGAATCCCGCCTTCATGTGCACACCGATTTCCTCGGTTTCGTTCAGCAGATACACCAGCAGGAAACCGACGACTCCCAGAAGAAAGCCCGACATGGTGTGCAGGGCAATGTCCCACCACCAGAAGCGCGTGTAATAGCCGTGCACCTCGCCGAGGAAGAGCGAGGCGAAGACGAATGCGATCGCCAGCAACTGGAACTGCGGCGGGATGTGCACCCGGAACCGGCGTTCCAGCAGCAGCGGGACAAGCGTGATCACGACAATGCCGGCCGTGATGAAGGCGACGAACCACTGTTGCCGCCAGAGTGCGACCAGGACTTCCACGGCCAGTATCGCCTGCAGAGCCAGGGTCACGCGGCGATGGGTCAGATACAGTTGCATTCACTTCAGTAATGAATGATCGGCAGGCAGTTCCCGCGAGACCCACTTGGCGAGCTTGTGCCTGATCTTCGGCATCGATTCGTCCCCCCTTGCCAGCGGCTGGATCAGGCCGTCGTGGACCAGCAGCCGGTAAACGTACTCGATCTTCTCGTCCTGCGAATCGGTCGGCTCGAACTCGACCACGCCGCGCTGCTGGCCGTATTCCATGCCTCGGCGCAGCGCCTCCTTGACCAGTTCCGCCTCGTGCTTCAGCTTCTTCATGCCGGGTCTCCGATCGATACGGAGGCCAGTCTACCTCCTGTACCGATCCGCTTGCGCAATCCGGCGGGCATTGTGGGACCACCGCCGCCGGTGAATGCAACAGGTGGCAGGGGGAATCGCCACGCCACCGACGGTACTGGACCCCGGGCGACGGCGATGGGATCCTGCCCGTGAGCCGATCCCCCTGCCGGACCCGCCATGTTGCGCGAGTTCCCGAACCGACCCGAGGCCCGGCCCCTGCTGGCGGTCCTCCTGCTCGTTCTCGCCGTACCCTGTTCCCAGGCGCGGGACCTGGCCGTGGAGCGCGAGGAATTCGTCGAGGTCGAGATCGCCACCGTCGGCATCTCGCCGTTCGGCAGCCCGGTGGTCCTGCTGCGCGAGCCCGCGGCGCGCGAAGTGATCCCGATCTTCATCGGCACGGCCGAGGCGCAATCGATCCTGCGGGCCCTGCGCGGCCTGGAGCCGCGGCGCCCCATGACCCACGACCTGCTCGGCGAGGTCTACGGTGCGCTGGATGCGCGTCTGGTCCGGATCTACGTCGATGATCTGCGCGACGACATCTTTTTCGGCATGCTCGAATTCGAGGTCGAGGGCCGCGACGAGCCGTTGCGCATCGACAGCCGTCCCAGTGATGCACTGGCGCTGGCGCTGCGGGCGGGGGCGAGCATCCACGTCGCGCCGAAGGTGCGCGAGGCCGCACGCCGGATCGAGTACGAGGGGCTGGAGAACGAGGTCGTCAGTGCCATCGGCCTCACCGTGTCGCCCGTTACCCCGGAGCTGCGCGAGGCGCTGGAACTGCCCGAACGCGACGGCGTGCTGGTCACCGACAGCCGCTCGGCGGCCGCCGAGGCCGGCATCGCGCCCGGCGCCCTGATCCTGTCCGTCAACGACGAGACGCCAACGACCCCCTGGCGCTTCCTGGAGCTGGTCCGCGACACCCCCGGTGACGAGGACGCACGCATCCTCTACTGGCAGGAAGGGCGAGAGCGGGAAACCGAGCTCCCCACCGACGTCCCCGAGCCCGAGCCGCGCAATCCGGAAGTGGATGACGGAATCACGCTGTAGACCGCGGATGTTCCTGCACGCGCTGGTCATGCAATCGTCAGTGCCTGCTCGCAAGGCAGACGCATTAGGGGACCTCTGATTATGGCCCGTGTCTGATCAAGGCCAGGATGGCCTTTGATCAGACTTTCCTCGGGAACACGCGTTTCCGCAGGCCTGGCAATGCGCGTTGAATTGTCCACATCCCGGCGATAGTATTCTTCAATCGACCGCGGCGCCTGAGCATTGGCCAACCAGCGACAGACGGTTGCCGAATCCGGGCCTTCCCGAATCTGCGCGGATATCCTTCATCCATCAATTCCCTGTCAATGCCTTCACCGGAAAACCCTATATCCCCTACGCCCGATTCATGACAACACGCATTCGAGCATTTGACGAACTTCCATGAACATGGTCGCACAGGGAGTACTCATCGGGGTACCGGCAACGATCCTCATCGATGGCTGGGCGCTGATCCTGAAACATGCCTTCGGCCTTCCAACCACGAACTGGAACATGGTCGGTCGCTGGGTCGGACATATCCACCACGGCAGATTCATCCACCACGACATTGCAAGCGCCGCGCCGGTTGCAATGGAATCCATGCTGGGCTGGACAACCCACTATGTGGTCGGCGGGCTGTACGGGATCGGCTATGTATGGCTCGTCATCGAGCTACTGAACCAGCAGCCCGGTCCGGCTTCGGCCATACTTTACAGCGTGATCCTGCTGACAGCCCCCTGGTTCATCCTGCAACCCGGGCTTGGTCTGGGGATCTTCAGACGCCGCGCACCCAGACCCTGGTTGATGCGCATGGTCAATGTTTCCGTGCATATCGTGTTCGGAATCGGCCTGTACCTTGGCTGTTATCTGCTGGAACGCTGGGCTCCATGAGGTAACATTGCTCCGACAAGACCGGGAGGCGCATGGCCCCTCTTTTTCTCGTCACCGAAACAACAGAAGGCCTCAGGTGGTCCACCAGGCCGATTGTTCGGTTCAATTCGGAATGAATACCCGATCTCTCCAGGTTGTCATGCACCATTTCTCTCATGGGGCTCTTTCGCCATGGAGAGCCTGACGAACCCGTGAACTGCCGATGACCAACCGCACACCCCCAATGACCGTTGCCTTGCTGGCCCTCCCCGAAACGACGGCATCAACCCTGTACGGCATGTTCGATGTTTTTTCGTCGGCCGGACGCGACTGGGAGTTCGTGACCACGGGAAAACCCGGCCTCCCGAAAATTCGGCCGATGGTCGTTGCAGCCGAGGCCGACGGCTTCACGGCGGCAAATGATGTATTCATCAAGCCTCATTCCACCTTCACGCATTGCCCCGTGCCGACACTGGTTTGCATCCCTGACCTGTTTGTTGTGCCGGGAGCCCCCATTGAAGACCGGTATACGGATGCCGTTGCCTGGTTGAGGCGATGCTTCGACGAAGGTTCCACTATCGCGGCTGCCTGCTCCGGCGCGGTATTGCTGGCCGAGGCAGGCTTGCTCGACGGATGCGAGGCAACCACGCATTGGGCCTACTGCCGAGCCCTTCAGTCCAGCTACCCCGAAGTGGCCATCAGAGCCAACCGCGTCGTGGTGGCCTCGGGAGAAGGACAGCGAATTCTCACCTCGGGAGGCGGGACCTCGTGGCAGGACATGGCCCTGTTTCTGGTGGCGCGCTTCCTTGGACACGAAGAAGCCATGCACCTTGCACGGCTCTACCTGATTGACTGGCACACCGCCGGGCAATTGCCGTTCTCCGCGCTGGCGACAGGCCGTCAGGTCGACGATCGCCGGATCGCGACCTGCCAGACCTGGCTCGCTGAGCATTATGACCAGGCACATCCGGTATCGGCGATGATCGAACTCAGTGGAATGTCGGAACGATCCTTCAAGCGGAGATTTCGACAAGCGACCGGCATGACACCGATTGACTACGTGCAGACCCTGCGACTGGAAGAGGCCAAGCAGATCCTGGAATCGAGCGACATCGCGATCGATGAAGTCGCCGCCGAGGTCGGCTACGAAGACACGAGCTTTTTCCGGCGCATTTTCCGACGCAGAGTGGGGCTTACCCCGTCCGAATACCGCAAGCGCTTCCGCACTGTGCGCAAGGCCCTGCAACGAGCCGAAGACGGCCGCGGCGGTGATGCCGCGGCCTAATGGCGCTCCTCCCCTCGTCGTTATTGCACCGGACCTGCAATGAGCCCGTGAACAAACGCCGGCAGGGCAAGGAACCCGATCGACCAGATGATCGTCCGGACCGGATTCAACCCGAATACGTAAGCGAACGGATACATTGCCCGGCTGACCACATAGATGATTGCCGCCCATTGTGTCCACGAGTTGGAAACGTCACTCGCCGCAGCAACGACCGCCAGCGGAAGAAACAGCGCAATTCCCTCGATCTGGTTACGCACATTGCGGTCCAGTCGCTGGCCCGCAACACCATGTGCCGGAGCCGGTGTATCGCGGCTGGAAAAGGCATATACAAATCCGGAAGTAAGGTCGATATAGAGACTCTGGGCAAGGATCGAGACAAACAGAATGATCCCGAGTGCCACAAGGGCGAAAAGTTCAATGCTCATTTTGGTCCTCGAATGAATTGATAACGGAATCGATTTGCAGGAAATCAGATATCACGCTGCAGCAGCAGAACCCGCTCGTCGTGACAAGGCCGGCCAGGGTGGTGCAGGACCGGTCGCTCGGCAGTGGGAACGAATCCGATTCGCTCGTACAACCGAAGCGCGCCGAAGTTTCCGGAGTACGCCTGGATACTCATGGCGCCGATGCGGGCTCCGCGGGCACGCTGTTCGGCCGCATCCAGAAGTCGCGTACCGTTTCCTGCACCCCGGTACCCGGGAAACACCGCGAGGGCATTGATGTAGAAGGTGCCCACCGCCAGATGCTCGAGTTCAACGAAGGGCCTGAGCGATTCGGGCAACTCGGCCACCGCGGCACACTCCTCCGCAGTCGGCTCGGCAAGGGGGTAACCGAGCACCATGCCGACCACGCTGCCGCCGATTTCCGCCACTTGCGCGTGGCGATAGGAAAAGCCGCCGCTCTCGCGCTTCGCCCGATTCTCGCCGACGTCGAGGGGAGATTCGTCGCGGCCGGCCATACCCGCCCACAGGTAGTGCGGAATCCCCTCGCCCGCAATGTCGATGAGCCTGGCCATGATCCGCGCATCGTCGGGCACGGCTGGTCGCACGGTCACTGATGGAGATGGAGGCATGTTCATGGATTCACGGGCTCGTGGATGTCGCACCGGCGGCAATGGTGCGCATGTCAACGTTCCGCGTGGAGAGGCTTTCAGGACGGGATCGGTCCGATCGTGCCAGCCTGACTGGTCAGCAAGCGCTGTTCGCCAGCCGTACGAACCGGACTACACCAGCGGACTGACGGCGGCACCGGACCACGATCGGCTCGTCAACCGACCGGCCGGGTGTATTCGCCGCAACGAAAAACGCCGGCACCAGGCCGGCGTTCAGGGGAACGGATTGCAGCAGATCTCAGATGAAATCGAGCTCGGCTGACTCCATGAGCTCGGTGACCTCGTCCCGCTCGTCGGCCTTGTGCTGCAGCACCTCGCGCAGCAGGCGCATGTAGACAGTGTAGACCTGCACCGGCTCGCCGGGGCGCTCGACGAGGAAGAACGGTGCGCGCTCGACGCCGTGACGCTCGGCCAGGCGCATGCCCTCGCTGGACGGATCGCGCTCGTCGGCGATCGCCACCCGGTCGATGCGGTCCCAGACGCCGTCGCGGGCGAGGCGCTCGAGCACGTCGCCGCACTTGCGGCAGGGGCTGCCGTCGGCCCGGATCTTCTTCACCAGCGTGATGTGCATGTTCATCGCATTCGTCCCTCAGCCGTTCGCGGCCTTGCGGTTGCCGGCATGCAGTCCGCACTCCTTGTCCTCGACCAGCTCCCACCACCAGCGCCCTTCGCGCTCGTGCTGGTTCGGCAGCACCGGCCGCGTGCACGGCTGGCAGCCGATGCTGACGTAGCCGTGGCGGTGCAGCTCGTTGTACGGAACGTCGTGCTCGCGGATGTAGTCCCAGACATCGGCCGAACTCCAGTGCACCAGCGGGTTGAACTTCATCAGCCGGCCGTTGGCGCCGGCGAAGGCCGGGTCCTCCTGCGCCACCGGCACGTCCACCCGCGTGCCCGGGCTCTGATCCCGGCGCTGGCCGGTGATCCAGGCGTCCAGCTCGGCCAGCTTGCGCTTCAGCGGCACCACCTTGCGGATGCCGCAGCATTCCTTGTGGCCGTCGCGGTAGAACGAGAACAGTCCCTTCTCGCGCACGAGGTCCTGAACCTGTTCCGCATCGGGGAAGCGCACGTCGATCTCGATGCCGTAGTGCTCGCGCACCCGCTCGAAGTACTCGTGGGTCTCGGGATGCAGCCGGCCGGTGTCGAGCGAGAACACGCCCACGTCCGGACGGATCCGCGTGGCCATGTCGATCAGCACCACGTCCTCGGCCCCGGAGAACGAGATCGCGATGTTGTCGAAGTTCTCCAGCGCGCAGGCGATGATCTCCTGCGGGCTGCGCTGATCGAGATCCCTGGGCAGCTTGTCGAGATTGACGACGCTCATCGGGGCTCCGGTGGTGCGAGAGTGCCGGCGGATTGCCGGATTGGTTGGTGTTATACCAACCCTGCCTCAGTACCGGAAAGAATGAGTTTTTCTATTTACAGACGACGGGGTTATATGCAGCCCTATTCCAGGTTCTGCACCTGCTCGCGCATCTGCTCGATCAGCACCTTGAGCTCGACGCCGGCCTGCGAACGGTCGGCATCGGCGGCCTTCGAGCCCAGGGTGTTGGCCTCCCGGTTGAGCTCCTGCATGAGGAAATCCAGCCGCCGGCCGATCGGCTCGTCGGCATCGAGCGATGCGCGCACGGCTTCCAGGTGAGTGTCGAGCCGGTCCAGTTCCTCGCTGACATCGAGCCGCTGGGCCTGATAGACGATCTCCTGCTCCAGCCGCGAAGGGTCCACCTCCCCGGCCAGTTCGGCGAGGCGTTCGCTCAGCCGCGTGCGCAGTCGTTCGTTGGTGTCGGCGGCATGTTCGCGTTCCTCCGCGACGATGTCGGCGATACGGTCGCAGCGCTCCAGCAGCAACGCCTTCAGCCGCTCGCCCTCGTCGACGCGGCGGCCGGCCAGTTCGTCGAGCACGGCATCGAGCAGATCCAGTACCGGTTCGCGCAGGGCCTCGCGATCCGGCGCCGTCTGCTGCACGACGCCGGGCCACTGGAGGATGTCCCAGGAGTAGAGCCGGGCGGGATTGGTCACGTGCTCGTCGATGATACGGCAGGCATGCACGAGCGACTGCACCAGTTCCTCGTCCACCTCGATGCCTTCGGCCTCGGTGGCGGGGCTGAAACGCAGCACGCATTCGACCCGGCCGCGGCCGAGCACCGCCCCGACTCGCTCGCGCACCTCCGGTTCCAGCGCCCGCAACGCCTCCGGCAGGCGCGGCTGGATCTCGAGATAGCGATGATTGACCGAGCGCAGTTCCCAGGCGATGCGCCCGGCCTCGATCTCGGTCTCGTGCGCGGCGAATGCGGTCATGCTGGCGGGCATGGGAACGCTCCCAGGTCGGCTGGAAATGGAACGGGGACATTATGACGATGACGGGGCCTGGATGGCAGCGTGTAGGTTGGGCCGACGAAAGGAGGCCCAACATGGTACCCAAACACCCGGAGGTTGTGGGCCCGGAGTGGGCCCCACCACCCCCCACCCCC
>CAYZHJ010000070.1:0-6232 GCA_964478305.1 uncultured Ectothiorhodospiraceae bacterium | reverse complement strand
GGCCTCCTTCGTCGGCCCAACCTACGCTCTCGCCAACCACCATGCCGCCCATCATCAGCCCGCTTCGGTTAGAATGCCCGCCCTGCCAAAGCCGGAGATCTCCATGCGACCCAGCGGCCGCGCGCCCGACGAACTGCGCCCCGTGCGCCTGACGCGGAACTACACCAAGCACGCCGAGGGCTCGGTACTGGTGGAGTTCGGCGACACGCAGGTGATCTGCACCGCCAGCGTGGACGAGTCGGTGCCGCGCTTTCTCAAGGGCAAGGGCCGCGGCTGGGTGACGGCGGAGTACGGCATGCTGCCGCGTGCCACCGGCAGCCGCATGAACCGGGAGGCCGCGACCGGCCGCCAGGGCGGACGCACGCAGGAGATCCAGCGGCTGATCGGCCGCTCGCTGCGCGCGGCGGTGGACATGGAGGCACTCGGCGAGCGCACCATCCAGCTCGACTGCGACGTGATCCAGGCCGACGGCGGCACCCGCACCGCTGCCATCACCGGTGCCTATGTCGCCCTGGCCGATGCCGTCCGCAACCTGCTCGATGCGCGCAGGATCCGCAAGAACCCGCTGCACGGAATGGTCGCCTCGGTCTCGGTGGGCATCGTCGACGGCGATCCCGTGGTCGATCTCGACTACGCCGAGGACTCCACCGCCGAGACCGACATGAACGTGGTGATGAACGACCAGGGGGCGTTCATCGAGCTGCAGGGCACGGCCGAGGGCCACGCCTTCCGCCGCGACGAGCTCGACGCAATGCTCGACCTCGCCACCGGCGCCATCCAGCGGCTGATGGCCGCCCAGAACGAGGCACTTGCGTCTTGACCCGGGTGGTGCTCGCCAGCGGCAACGCCGGCAAGTTGCAGGAATTCACGCGGATGCTGGCCGACAGCGGCATCGAGCTGCTGCCGCAGAGCGATTTCGGCGTCGAGCCGGCGGCGGAAACGGCGCCCACCTTCGTGGAAAACGCACTCGCCAAGGCACGCCAGGTCTGCGAACACACCGGTCTGCCGGCGATCGCGGATGATTCCGGCCTCGAGGTCGACGCGCTCGACGGCGCACCGGGCGTGCATTCGGCTCGCTATGCCGGCGGCGCGGGCGACGAGGCCAACAACCGCAAGCTGCTGGCCGCGCTGAACGGCGTGCCGACGGAACAGCGCACGGCACGCTTCCGGGCAGTGCTGGTCTACCTGCGACATTCGGACGACCCGGCACCGGTCATCGCCGAGGGGATCTGGGAAGGCCGTATCGCCGAGGCACCACGCGGCAACGGCGGCTTCGGCTACGACCCCCTGTTCGAGATCACCGACGGCCGCACCTCGGCCGAGCTGCCCGCCGACGAGAAGAACCGCCTCAGCCACCGCGGCCAGGCACTGGCGGAACTGCGCCGCAGGTTTGCGACGTAGACCGGTTGCGCTGCCGGCACGTGCGCCTGTATCTCGCAGAGTCCGCGGAGAGCACAGAGAAGAAAAAGCGGCTCTTCACCATCTCGCGTGGGTGCCCGCTCCTGTACCAGAAATATTCAGGAGCACCGGCAAATGGCGGAACACCGAAAGGGTGGCTGCAGCAGTAACGCAGGTTGGGCCGACGAAGGAGGCCCAACCTGCGCGCTATTGCGAAAGTGCACCCGCGATCCTTCATTCCGTTTTCTCCCCAGTTCTCCGCGGACTCAGCGAGAGACAAGACCTGCTCGCGAACACGTTACCGCATCCCCACCCATCACGACCCGGCATCACGGGCAAACGAAGATTTCGCGAAACGCTCCCGGGCGGGAAGGAATCACGGTATGAACCTTGCTTGACAGAAGATTCCGAGCATCTCCGTCCAGCGCGCGAATCGGGCGCCGTCGGGGCTTGGCGCGGGCGGCGATTTGCGTTTAAGTAGGGGTGCGAGGCGCCGGTCCGGACCGGCGCCTTTCGTTCTTCCACGGGAACGTACATGGATCATTTCGACCTCAGCGGTCACGGCATGCGGGCAGCCACGGTACTGCGCAACGCGCCGCCCGCGCGCCTCTACGAACTCGCCCTGGCGCACGAGCCCGGGACCGCGATCGCCTCGAGCGGGGCGCTGATCGCGCTGTCGGGCAGCCGTACCGGCCGCAGCCCCGGCGACAAGCGCCTGGTCGATCATCCGTCGAGCAGCGGGGACGTGTGGTGGGGGCCGGTCAATACCGGTATCGAGCGTGAATCCTTCGACCTCCTGCGCCAGCGTGCCCGCGAGCACCTGTCCCGCCGCGACGTGGTCTACGTCGTCGACGGCTTCGCCGGCTGGGACGAGCGCCACCGCATCCGTGTCCGGATCATCTGCGAGCGCGCCTACCACGCCCTGTTCATGCACAACATGCTGATCCGTCCGCGCGCCGACGAGCTGGCGGACTTCGGCGAACCCGACTACGTGATCTACAACGCCGGCTCGGCCGAGGCGCCGGCCGGCATCGAGGGCGTGGATCCGCCGACCAGCGTCAGCCTGTGCCTGGAAGAGGGCGCCATGGTCATCTTCGGCACCGAGTATGCCGGCGAGATGAAGAAGGGCGTATTCACCATCATGAATCACATCATGCCGCAGCGGGGCATCCTGTCGATGCACTGCTCGGCCACGGCCGGTCCCGCCGGCGACGTGTCGGTGTTCTTCGGGCTGTCCGGCACCGGCAAGACGACCCTGTCGGCCGATCCGCATCGCGCGCTGATCGGCGACGACGAGCACTGCTGGAGCGACGACGGCATCTTCAACATCGAGGGCGGCTGCTACGCCAAGGTCATCAACCTGTCGGCGGCGGCGGAACCCGAGATCTTCAATGCCGTGCGCTTCGGCGCCGTGCTGGAGAACGTGGTGCACGACCCGGAGACGCGCGCGGTCGATTTCGAGGACGACTCGATCACCGCCAACACGCGCTGCGCCTACCCGATCGAGTTCATACCCAATGCCCGCATCCCGGGCACGGCCGGCATCCCTGACAACATCATCTTCCTGACCTGCGACGCCTTCAGCGTGCTGCCGCCGGTGAGCCGGCTGACGCCGACCCAGGCGATGTACCACTTCATCAGCGGCTACACGGCCAAGGTGGCCGGAACCGAGGTCGGCGTGACGGAACCCGAGGCGACATTCTCGGCCTGCTTCGGCGCGCCCTTCCTGGTCCTGCATCCGATGCGCTACGCCGAGATGCTGGCCGAGCGCATCCGCGGACACGGCGCGCATGTCTGGCTGGTGAACACCGGCTGGGTGGGCGGGCCCGCCGGTACCGGGCGGCGCATGGACCTGACCCACACGCGCGCCATCATCGACGCCATCCACGACGGCTCGCTGCTGCAGGCACCGACCGTGACCGATCCGGTCTTCGGCCTGGCCGTGCCGACCCACTGCGCCGGCGTGCCGGACGAGCTGCTGCTGCCCGGGCAATCCTGGCCCGACCCGGATGCCTACCGAATGCAGGCCGCGGAACTGGCCAGGCTGTTCCGGGAAAACTTCGCCGCCTACGCCGACCAGGCCGACCCCGAAGTCGCCGCCGCCGGTCCGGTGGTGGGGTAGTAACGCGCTCGCGAGCAGCGTATTGCCTCTCGCTAAGGCGCGAAGCACGCAAAGAAACACTTTTAAAGAACAATATCTCGCAGAGGCGCAGAGTACGCAGAGAAAGCAAAAAAGTGAATGTGGCAAACCGCCGGTACGCGAGCGCAGCGAGTTTTACCGCAAGTGCATGCATGGCGCGTAATGCCGGATGGCTCACTTCGTTCGCAATCCGGCCTGCGTCATTCCCGGCCCTGGACCTCGCCTCTCGGCACTTCAGATTTCGCCTTCCCTGCGTGCTCTGCGCCTCTGCGAGATGATTCCTTTTCTTTGCGTGCTTCGCGCCTTCGCGAGAGGCCGTCGCACGGCCTGAAACTCAGCCGAGTACCCGCGCCATGGCATTACCCAGCTCGGACGGGCGTTCGACCACGGTGATGCCGCAGCCGCGCAGGATCTCGGCCTTTTCGGCCGCGCTCTCGCCGACGCCGGAGACGATCGCGCCGGCGTGGCCCATGCGCCGGCCCTTCGGGGCGGTCAGGCCGGCGATGAAGGCGACCACCGGCTTGCTCATGTGATCGCGGGCCCACATGCCGGCGTCGGCCTCCTGCGGCCCGCCGATCTCGCCGATCATCATCACCGCCTCGGTCTCGGGGTCGTTCTCGAAGAATTCCATCACCCGCTTGAACGAGCAGCCGTTGATCGGATCGCCGCCGATGCCGACCGAGGTCGAGATGCCGATGCCGTGTTCCTTCATCTGGCTCGCCGCCTCGTAGCCGAGGGTGCCCGAGCGCGCGACCACGCCGACCTTGCCCTGCAGGTAGATATGGCCCGGCATGATGCCCATCATCGCCTGCCCGGGACTGATGGTGCCGGCGCAGTTGGGGCCGGTCAGGACCATGCGGCCGGGCTCGGGGAACTGCCTGAGGTAGCGCTTGACGCGCATCATGTCCTGCGCCGGAATGCCGTCGGTGATGCACACGCAGTACTGGATGCCGGCATCGGCCGCCTCGCAGATGGAATCGGCCGCGTAGGCCGCCGGCACGAACACGATGCTGGCGGTGGCATCGGTTTCCGCCACCGCTTCCTTCATGGTGTTGAATACCGGCAGACCGAGATGCTCGCTGCCGCCCTTGCCGGGCGTGACGCCGCCGACCACCCTGGTGCCGTAGTCCATCATCTCCTGCGCGTGGAAAGTGCCGATGCGGCCGGTGAAGCCCTGCACCAGCACGGGGGTATGTTCATCCAGAAAAATCGCCATGAGTGTTGTTCCCTGCTGATCCGGTTCAGGCGGCGTCACGGGCGGCGACCACCCGGTCGGCGGCCTCCGCCAGCGTGTCGGCGGTGATGATCGGGTAGCCGCTGTTCTGCAGGATCTGCTTGCCCTGCTCGACGTTGGTGCCCGACAGGCGCACCACCAGCGGCACGTTCAGCTCGATCTCGCCCAGCGCCTGGACGATGCCCTCGGCCACCCAGTCGCAGCGGTTGATGCCGGCGTAGATGTTGACCAGCATCGCGCGCACGTTGTCATCGGACAGCACCAGGCGGAAGGCGTTGGCCACGCGCTCGGGCGAGGCGCCGCCGCCGATGTCGAGGAAGTTGGCGGGCGCGCCGCCGGCGTGCTTGATCATGTCCATGGTCGCCATGGCGAGACCCGCGCCGTTGATCATGCAGCCTATGTCGCCCTCGAGGCCGACATAGGACAGGCCCTGGTCGTGGGCGGCGGTCTCGCGCGGGTCCTCCTGGGCGCGGTCGCGCAGCTCGGAGATCTTCGGCTGGCGGAACAGGGCGTTGTCGTCGAAGCCGAACTTGGCGTCGAGCGCCAGCAGGCGCCCGTCCTTCGTCGTCACCAGCGGATTGACCTCGACCATGTTGGCGTCGTGGTCGCGCAGCAGGCGATAGAGGCCGCGGAAGGTCTTGACCGCATCGGCGATCTGGCCCGGCGCCAGTTCCAGGGCAAAGGCCAGCTCGCGCGCCTGGAAGTCGAGCAGGCCGATGGCCGGATCGACCAGCTCGCGCAGGATCGCTTCCGGCCTTTCCTCGGCCAGCTCCTCGATCTCTATTCCGCCCTCGGCTGAGGCGACCACCACGATCTGCTCGGAGGCGCGGTCGAGCACCATGGCCACGTACAACTCGCGCTCGATGTCGGTCGCGGCCTCCACGTAGAGCGCATTGCATACGTTCCCTTCCGGCCGGGTCTGGTTGGTCACCAGCCGCTTGCCGAGCAGTTCGGTGGCCGCGTCGCGCACTTCCTGGTCGCTGTTGCAGATCCGCACTCCGCCGGCCTTGCCGCGGGCACCGGAATGGATCTGCGCCTTCACCACCCAGCGATCGCCGGCGATCTCGTGTGCCAGGTAGGCGGCCTCGTCGGCCGTGTGCGCGACACCGCCATTGGCGATCGGAACACCGGCCTTCGCCAGCAGGTGCTTTGCCTGGTACTCGTGGATGTCCACTTTCTTCCTCTTGTGTGTGTCAGCAGTTTTTGGTCGGGGATCGTGTCCTGGGTCAGGAACGCGCGGCGATGGCGTCGGCCATGCGCACCACGCTGTCGGCCATGCGCGCGGAGGCCGCATCGATCATGCGCCCGTCGAGCTGGGCCGCGCCGCGCCCTTCGCGCGCCGCCTCGTCCAGCGCCGCCAGGATGCGCCGTGCGCGGTCCACCTCTTCCGCCGGCGGCGTGAACACGTCGTTCGCCAGCGCGATCTGCGACGGGTGGATCGCCCACTTGCCCTCGATGCC
>CAYZHJ010000069.1:0-15395 GCA_964478305.1 uncultured Ectothiorhodospiraceae bacterium | reverse complement strand
ACGCTTCCCGGGAGCGCTGCCAGCCTGGCCAACCCGCTCGTCCGAAATTCGGATCTGACCCTGTTTTTTCCAAAGCTCCTCGACGCCGCATATCCCGCTGTCAGTTTTCACCCCAGTTCGCGAGATCGGGTATCGCGGCACGATAGGCATCGTGTTCGCGCATGCTGCGCCACCAGGTGTCGAAACCGGCCTCGGCGAGTACCGGCGTGCCCTCTTCCACCAGTTCCAGGTAGAAGCAGGCCGGGGCGACCAGGAAGTCGGCCAGCGTGGGCGTGTCGCCGGCGAGAAAGGCGGAGGTGTTGCGGATTCTCGCGAGCTCGCGCGCAAGCGTGCGGAGCTGCTCGACCGCGGCATCCACTTCGTCCCCGGTCGGGTGACCGACGAAGGCGGGGAAACGGCGTGCACCGACGACCCGGGCCATGGCGGCGTAGCCGTAGGAATCGTAGAGGCCCATGGCCATGTCCATGCGCGCGCGATCG
Source organism: uncultured Ectothiorhodospiraceae bacterium (assembly GCA_964478305.1). Classification (GTDB taxonomy): domain Bacteria; phylum Pseudomonadota; class Gammaproteobacteria; order XJ16; family Halofilaceae; genus Halofilum. The sequence goes on along the minus strand of CAYZHJ010000069.1, from coordinate 14,916 downwards.
ACGACATTGCCCGGCACGAACGACGAGCCGGCAAAGGCATCGTCGAGGTAACGCAGGATCGCGATCGTCTCGACGAGGCGCAGGTCGCCGTGCTCCAGCACCGGCACCTTGCCGAACGGATGCAGGGCCCGGTGTTGTTCCGACTGCGGCTCGCCCGCCAGCACATCGAGCGGCACGCTTTCGTGGTCCAGGCCTTTCGCCTTCAGCAGAATGCGGACGCTGAAGACGTAGCTGCTCGCGTCGTAGCCGTACAGTACGAGATCACTGGCCATATCGACTCCCGCGCAGGTGACGAACGGCGCATGGTCTCACACAGTCGGCAACAGGGTCAGATCCGAATCATTGCAGTCGCTCCAGCAGCGACATCCTGCACCCCCGCTCCGCGGCGCCGCTTCCGCCCCTACAGCACGACGATCGGCTCGAAGCCCCCGTAGATCAGGCGCTTGCCGTCGAACGGCATCGGGTTCACGTCGGGCTGCATGCGCGGGTCTTCCATTATTTTCTGCATCCCTTCGTCGCGCACCTGCTTCGAGGGCCAGGTGATCCAGGAAAAGACGACCGTCTCGTCCGCCTTGCACTTCACCGCCGTGGGGAAGGAGGTAACCTCTCCATCCGGGACATCGTTTCCCCAGCATTCCACGAACTCCAGTGCGCCGTATTCCTTGAAGATGTGCCCCGCTTCTTCCGCGTGCCGGCGGTAGGCCTCCCGGTTCTCCGTCGGCACGGCGGCCACGAATCCGTCCACGTATTTCATCATTCGTCTCCTCGGTCCGCATTTGCCGATGCACCACGTCCGGTGACATCCGGAGCAGTGATTGCCGGCACTCGTCCTTCAGTCGAACGGCGAGCGGAGAATTCGACACCCGTCATCGTTCGATCGCGATGGACAAGGCAATCGGCCCCGGTTAATCTTCCGCCGCCTCCCGGTTGGGGACCCCGTCATGTCCACCGCAATCGAGGCTGCCGGCCTCGTGAAGAGTTTCCGCGCGACGCGCGCCCTGGACGGCATGAACCTGTCCGTGCTCCGCGGCTCGGTGTACGGGTTGCTCGGCCCCAACGGGGCGGGCAAGACCACAGCCATCCGGGTGCTGGCCACGCTGCTCCGGCCCGAGAGTGGTTCGGCCCGGGTGCTCGGTCACGACGTGGTCCGGGAACCCGCCGCGGTACGGGCGAAGGTGAGCCTGACCGGCCAGTTCGCCTCGGTGGACGAGGACCTCACCGGCCACGAGAACCTGGTACTGGTGGCGCGCCTGTTCGGCCTCTCCTGGGCTCGGGCCCGGGGCCGGACCGGTGAGCTGCTCGACGCCTTCGGCCTGGCCGAGGCGGCCGGACGCCAGGTGCGCCACTACTCGGGCGGCATGCGCCGCCGGCTGGACATCGCGGCGAGTCTCGTGGTGACGCCCGAGCTGCTGTTCCTCGACGAACCCACGACCGGCCTGGACCCGTACAGCCGCAACCAGGTATGGGACATCGTGCGGGCCATTGCGGCCGAGGGCACCACCGTGCTGCTCACCACGCAGTACCTCGAGGAAGCCGACCGCCTCGCCGACCGGCTGGCCGTGATCGATCACGGCCGGGTGATCGCGGAGGGCACGAGCGCGGAACTGAAGCGCTCGGTGGGCGGCAGGACCCTGCACTTGCGGCTGAGCGCCGGGGAGGACCCGGAGACGGCCCGGTCCGCGCTCTCCGGGGTGATGAACGAGGAGGCCCAGCACGGCGCCGATCCCCTGGCCCTGGCGGCACGGGTGGACCGTGACGACCAGGTGCCCGCGGCGCTGACGGCCCTCACCCGCGCCGGAGTGGCGGTGGCCGAGTTCTCGCTGGCCCAGCCGACGCTCGATGACGTGTTCTTCGCGTTGACAGGCCATGCCGCCGAATCCGCCGAGGCCGACGCCCATGAGTGACACCACACTCCATCGAGCCCTGTCCAGGGACCTGCACCCGTCTCCGCCCGGTGCATTGTCCGCCTCGCTCACGCTCGGGTGGCGCGCACTACTGAAGATCAAACACGTCCCCTTCCAGCTGTTCGACGTCACCGTGTTCCCGATCATGATGACGCTGATGTTCACCTACCTGTTCGGCGGGGCTCTGGCGGGCTCGCCGGATGCGTACATCCAGTTCCTGCTGCCCGGCATCACGGTGCAGACCATCGTGTTCGTCACCGTGTATACCGGCATGGGACTGAACACCGACATCACCAAGGGCCTGTTCGACCGTTTCCGGTCGCTGCCCATCTGGCAGCCGGCGCCCATCGTCGGCGCGCTGCTGGGCGACGTGCTGCGCTACTCGCTGGCTGCGCTGGTGGTGGTCGTGGTGGGCCTGGTGCTCGGCTTCCGTCCCGACGCCGGCGTACCCGGCGTGGTGCTGGCCGTGGCGCTGATGCTGGTGTTCGCCTTCTCGGTCTCCTGGATCTGGATCATCATCGGCATGCTGGTGCGCTCTCCGGAGTCGGTCATGACCACGAGCTTCATGTTCCTGTTCCCGCTGACGTTCATCAGCAACATCTTCGTCGATCCGGCCACCATGCCCGCCTGGCTGCAGGCCGTCGTTGCGGTCAACCCGGTCACCCACCTGGCGGACGCCTCCCGCGGACTCATGCACGGCGGCGTCGCGCCGGCCGACATCGGCAGGGTGCTGCTGGCCTCAGCCGTCATCACCGCCGTCTTCGCGCCGATCGCGATGAGGATGTACTACCGCGAGCGATGACATTGCCCTATTGCCGAGCGGGGAAAATGAACAGCCCCGGCTTCCCGGGTGAACGCGATGCCCGGGGCCGGACAGGAATCCGCCAGATCGTTACTCGGACCGCGAATTCCCGCAGCGACCGGCCTGATCAGTCAAACAGCTTGCCGGCTTCCTCCTCGAACTTGTCCTTCAACTTTTCCCTTTCCCGGTTCACGGCTTCCCCGGCCTCGCTTTCGATCGCCTGCTTCTCCTGTTCCAGCCGCTGGCGCAGCTCGCGACGGATGCGATCCGGCAACCGGCGCGCGCCGGACCCTTCGATTTCCTTGACCACTGCCCGCGTCACGCGATCGATCAGTTGTTCCACGGTGACGCCATTTCCCTCGGTGCCGATATTGCGCAGCTCGATCGCCGGCAGTTTCAGGTCGAATCTCCCGCTGTCACCGAATTCCGGACCGAGATCGACACTTGCCCCGGCATTCGTGATGCGCAGTTGATTGACCTGCACCCGTGTCTGCCCGCCGGTCCCGGCTTCATCGTCGGCCGCGGCCGTTTCATCATCGGCACCGGTATCCAGGTTGTCGAGCAGTCGCTCGAGGTTGGTGCCCCTGTTGTTGCGTTCCAGGCGCACGTGCAGGCCGTCGAGCGTGATTTCGGGAATCGCCACGACCTCGTCGAACAGCGAGCCGAGGCGCACGGCCACCCGGCCGGAGTCCAGTCGAATGACCGGCTGGTCCGAGAAGCCGCCGGGATTGGCAATCCGGAAACCGTCCATGCCGAAACGCCCGGAGAACGGTGACAGGGCCATGGAACCGACCGTGACCTGCACACCGAGCGCACGTGTCCCGCCGCGCTCCACGGCGGCCTGGGCGATCCGGTCGAGATAGATCCAGGCGCCACCGAGGATGACGACAAGGATGACAAGAATGCCGAGCAGCACCTTCTTCATGACAGGGCTCCGTGATTATCGTGTCCCGTTCCCCGGACAGTAACCCACTTTCCGGCGCCGGGGACAGTAACCTCCATCTGCACCCTTCCTCCCGAAAGAGGCAGACCGCGACTTCTCTCTTCAATATTCCCGGCAAGCGCCCGAAACCGGTCTTTCTGCATGGGTCCTGTTTCGCGCGAGCCGCGGCCTGGAGCGCCGTGTTATCCTTCCACGCCATCATCGTCCTCGAATATCCAGGAACACAATCGCCGCCATGCAGGTTCAGTCAAGCAGGTCCTTGTCCGCCCGAAGCCCGGGAATCGCCGTCCTCGCCGCGACCCTGTTCCTTGCCGGCTGCGCCGCCGACAGCGAGCATCGCAGCCGCAATACCGGCGCGATCATCGGCGCGGTTGCCGGCGCCATCATCGGCCACAACGTGGGCGACGGCGACACCTCGGATCGCCTGATCGGAGCGGCGGGCGGTGCCCTGATCGGCGCGGCTGCGGGGGATTACATGGACGATCAGCGTGCCGAGCTGGAGCGCCAGCTTGCCGAAGAGCAGCGACGCGACCAGCTGGGCATCACGGAAATCGGTGACGACACCCTCAAGATCGGCATCGCGGGCGACGCGACCTTCGAGTTCGACAAGTCGACGATTCAGCCGCAGTTCAAGCCGACCTACGACAAGATCGGCTCGGTCCTGGCCGATTACGACAAGACCGTGGTGCATGTGGTCGGTCACACCGATTCGGTCGGCAGCGAAGATTACAACGAGCGCCTGTCACGGGCGCGTGCGGAATCGGTGGGCCTGTATCTGCGCGAGCGTGGCGTCAACGGCAATCGCATCATCTACTATGGAGAAGGCGAGATGCGCCCGGTCGCGAGCAACGAAACGGAAGACGGTCGCCGTCGCAATCGCCGGGTGGAGATCTACATCAAGCCGATCATCGAGAACGAGGAGCGGCGCGCATACGAGCCACCGCCGGGGATCGCCACCTGACCGAGTCCGTAATGGGTCCTGCGTACTCCGCCGGCCTGTCAAATCAGAAGGCAGGCCCCACATCTTGTACCGCTCGCCCTGCACCGCCGAACTTCATCACTGCACTCCCAGCAAGTCCGGAACACCGCTCAGATCGTTCAATTCGGCATCGGGCTCGAAATCCGCCGGGGGCTTCTGACCTTCGATGCGATTGATCCAGACGCAGCGCAAGCCCAGATCGCGGCAGGCCGGCAGATCCAGGATCGGGCTGGCACAGATGTGCACCGTGTCGGCGGGATCGACCCCGAGCTGCTCGTAGGCGTACTCGAATATGGCGCGGCTCGGCTTGTAGGCGCGCGCCTGCTGCGCCGTGATGACGTGATCGATGGGCACGCCCAGTCGTTCCACATTGCCCATGACGAGATCGTCATCCGTGTTGGAGATGATGGCGAGGCGGTAGTTCTCCCGCAGACGCTCCAGGACCGCCGGCACCTCGGGGAACGGCCCCCAGGTCGGGATGGCGTCCACCAGCGTGGCCACGTCATCCGACCGGCAGACGAGCTCGAAGTGCGCGAGTGCGGCCGGCAAGGCTTCCGATACCACCTCGCGAAAGGAACGGTAGGGCGGCGTCTGCTCGATCCGGTGTTCGATCTCTCCGTATTCCGCGAGAAATTCCCTTGCATCCAGGTCCGCACGGCCGTGCCTCTGCAGCATGGACCTGGTGGTGGCGACGAGTCCTTCGTCCCACTGAATGAGTGTTCCGTAGCAGTCGAATGTGAGCACTTTCGGTGGTTCGCCGCCGAGTTTCATCGCTGTCTCCCGTATTCGGGTCTAGTCGTGGTCCGTTTGATCTGCTGTCGTGGTGTTCAACAGCAGGCGCGCCGCATCCCGCGTGTGCGCCCGCGCGAGTCGTTCCGCTTCTTCGCCGTCACCCCGCAGCACGGCAGCGATCAGGGGACGGTGCTCCGCCGCGATGGCGGCGGGATCGGCCAGTTCCCGGTTCGACGCCGCGATCGCCAGGCGCACCTGCTGCGAGACGAGGCGATAGTGTTCGATCAGGCGACTGTTGACGGTGAGCGTCACGACAGCCTTGTGGAGGTTGAGATCGGCATCGGCGATCTCGGCTGAAACGCCTCGTTCACAGGCCCGCTCCAGGGCCCGGGCGGCCTCGTCGAGTGCCGCCGTGTCAGCGCCGCCGGCGACCGCCGTGGCGGCGTACATCGCCGCGGTTCCCTCGAGCGCCTCGCGCAGGACGAACAACTCGCCGATATCGCTCTGCGTTACCCGCATGACCTCCCAGCCCGCGTATGGACGTCGCGCCACCAGCCCCTCGGCCGACAGGCGGCCGAGCGCCGAACGCACGGTGCCGGGAGAGAGATCGAACCGGCGGGCCAGCCCCTGCTCGGTGAGCCTCTCTCCCTGCGCCATCTGCCCCCCGAGGATGTGACTGCGGAGCACGTCCGCCGTCTTCTGCTCCAGGGGCGTCTTGGGAAACGCCAGATCCGAATCGTTCATCCGGGCGTCGCTCCAACGATTTGCCGAGGATGGGGACGCATGCTAGCCTTCCTTTTCCTGATTGTCAATTCTTAAGAATCTGGGATAGAACCATGAAAGACACCAGCAACCGCAACAACCTCCCCTCTCTTCCCTTCGAGGACGAGGCCCGCCGCGACCTTGCGGCGATTCTGAACTGGTCCGCCCACGTCGGGCTGCACGAGGGAATCTGCAACCACTACTCCGCCCTGGTGCGGGAAGAGCGGGAAACGAGCGGCCCGGGGCAACCACTGCTCATCAATCCCTTCGGGCTGCACTGGGCCGAGATCCGGCCCGAGGATCTGGTCCTCTGCCGCACGGCGGACCGCGAACCGCCGTCGGCGCCGGACGGCTCGCCGCTGGTCGAGGCAACGGCCTTCTTCATCCATGCCCGCATGCACGCGATCGCGCCGCGAACGGCCGCCGTCCTCCACGTGCACGCACCTCATGCGACGGCGCTCTGCTGCGTCGCGGGCGGCGAGCTGCGAATGAGCAGTCAGAACGCGCTTCGCTTCCGGGACCGGATCCGGTTCGAGTCGTCGTACGGCGGACTGGCTCTCGGTAACGAGGAGGGGGAGCGACTGGCCGGGTTGCTGGGAGATGCGGACGTACTGATGCTGGCACATCACGGGCCGATCGTCGTCGGCCGAAGTGTCGCCGAAGCCTTCGACGACCTCTATTTCCTGGAACGCGCCGCCCAGGTGCAGTTGCTTTCAATGCGCAGCGGACAGGACCTCATCGACATTCCCGAAGCGGCCGCCCGCAAGACCGCCGAGCAGTGGCGGCAGGAAGGTCCCGAGCTCGCGCACGCCCACCTGGCGGCCATTCGGCGGATGATCGGGGGAAGCATGCGCGTTCCCTCGACCCCGTTTTCGAACGCGTGACATCGCTTCGGAAAGTCGAGGGGTCACGTTACGACTTGTACAGGGAGCCGTACTCAGGCGATACGGTTCGGGAAAATCGTGCCCGGAGCCCTGAACGGGAATTCCGAGGAATGGGGCAAGTCCGAGGTCCCCGAATGATCGAATGGCACGCCACGGCACGGGTTGCGGTAGACAATCCTGTCCGGCCTGCTACATTCGGTAACGGGCCGATGTGCCGGCCGACGGGCGCATCGGACACCGGGAGCCGACGGGGTACACGACACCCCGAACTGGCCAACCGACAGCCAAGGCGGTACTTCCGGGCTGTCTTCAATTACCGACCAGGAGGCGCCGGCAGGCGCACGAAGGCACGAACGTCGCCTCCCCCAACACGTCGGCAAGGCCCCGTCATGGTGCACCGTGGCGGGGCTTTTCGCGGGAAATTCCGGCCGGATTCCCCGGGAACCCCTGATTCATTCAGAGGTCCCGCGGCACCCGGATGTGCCACCATTTTCATGGTCCGCGTCCGATCGAGGCCGGGACGGCCCTTGATCACACCTGGGTCGGACCATCCCGGACAGCCCGGCGCGGCCGGGGCTGCTCTGTTGTCTCGCCGAGCCCGCGGCGGAGCATGGCTGCCAGCTCACGGGCCTGCGTGGGCGACAGTCCCGCCGTCATCGAGTTGTAGCTCGCCGGCGTGCGCAGGACCAGTTCGAGGCCCACGGCGTGGCCGGACGGCGCGTCAGCGAAGCGGTGAACACGCATCTCGCCGGATGACATGCCCGAGCCGTGGGCCTCGACGCGATCGATGGTGCGTTCGATGTCCGATCCCGCGAGCACCCCCGCAACCCCGCCCCGCCGGCGAATCCGCCGATACAGCGACACGAGGTAGACCACCACGGCACAGGCCGCCAGGGTGCCGACGATCAGGAGCGGCAGGTTGCCGTTCATGAGCCGCCCTGCTCCGCGGCTGCCGTCTCCAGCGCATCCGCCAGACGGCGCGCGTCCTCGCGGGACAGGCTCGCGGCAATGCGTTCGACACTCATGTATGCATAGCCGGTGAAATGGATGCCGAGCGGGCGGTCACCATCGAGATGGTGGACGACAAGATTGACCCGGCGGTTGCCGGCGGCCCTGCCCTCGACCGTGCCCAGTTTCTCCTGCGTGCGCGCGCCGACCATCATGCCGGTCACGCCGCCGTAACGGATCATGCGCACGACCAGCATGACGACAATGACGAGGAACGCGATGACGAACAGGCTGTTCATGAATCCGGGCACCTCGGGCACAGTCCCTGCTGCTGCAACGGGGAACCGGGCAATGGGATGTCGGGGCAGAGCCTAGCCCGTGGCCTTGAACCGTGTCGAGAGAAGCGGATTGAAACCCGGTCGATCGTCAAGCAAGGCAGGATCGAGATCGGACACTTGCGCCATCATCGAAGTCATGGCGCTGGCAGGAACCGGCGAACTCGCCGCGGTAGCGGACGACGAGATGCCGGCTCCCGGACAAGCGCGTGTCAGTACCAGGGTCGACCGCATGCCGGTCCCGGTCGAGTTCGGGGCAGTCTACCCGGAAGCGGGTGCCCACACAGTACCATTGGCGAAGTCGGCGTCGACGCCGGCATCGTCGTCGGCGGGCTCGTGCACCCGGGCAATCCGGACGAACGACTCGATCCCGGTTTCGGCATCGATCTTGATCTCCCCGGGCGCCGAGTGACTCACTGCGGGCGAATCGTCGCCCCCCTGGAACGCGGACCCGTCAGTAGGAATAGCCTCCCGAGCCGCTGCCGCCGCCCTCTGCGTCGAGGATCGTCAGCGCTTCGTTCAGCACGTCGACGGACTCGGCATGATTGCCGCTCTTGTGCAGTCGCTCTCCTTCCTCGCGCAGCTCGTTGACCCGCGCGAGCTCGGACTCGCCAAGGCCGGAGACGACCGCTTCGTCATCCAGCATGGCGTCGATATCGTTCATCAACGTCGGGCAGGATCCGGCCAGGGCCGGCATGGCGCAGAACGCCAGCAGGATAGCTGCAAGACCGTGTTTCCACATGGTGTTTCTCCTCGCCGTGTGCAATTCGGCTCTGCGGGCCGCGCGGCCCGGTCGGTTTCATCATGCGCCCGTGCCGGAGACCTGATCAAGGTGGCTGCATCCCCCATTCTGCGGCGCCGGGACGACCGTTTCTGCATGGTCCGGAATTCGGGAAAAAGTAGCCCGATCGCGGCGTACTCGGGGCCAAGGTAACAATCCCGTCACGAACACGAGGGCCCAGGCCCCATCATCGCCCTCTTGCCACTACATTTCCGCGTCCTCGCCCTGACTCCACCTGGAGACGACTAGACCTCGACCTTCATTCCATCCTCGGCGCAGGTCAGGCTCACCCTGTCGAGGTTCTCGAGCATCTCGTCGCCGAGATGATTGAGCACGATCCGGTGCGCGTTCAGTTCGGGCAGCCGTTGCTCGAGCGTCCGGTAATCGAGATGGTTGGGCGTTTTCGTCTTGAAGAAATTGCATTCGCAGATCATCAGGTGTGCGTCGGCGGCGATGTTCCTCAGCTCATCGGTCCAGGCGGTGTCGCCGGAGAAGCCGATGACCCGGTCCGCGACCTCGACCCGCAGACCATGGGAGCGCGCCTCGTCCGAATGGATCACCGGCCGGGCCGTGACATTCAGCGAGCCGAGGTCCACGGTCTGGTACGAGTCGTAACAGTGAAAACGGAGATCCAGCTTGTCCATTGCGAAGGACATGCCCGGATAGAGCAGCTCCATGAGCTGGCGCACCCTGTCGGGGCCGCCCTCGGGGATGACGATGCTCAGGGGCCGCTCGCGCTTCCTCTGCATGACCGCGTCCAGGAACAGGAAGGGCAGACCTCCGTAGTGATCACCGTGGAAATGCGTAATCAGGATCGCGTCGATGTCGTCCGTGGTGAGGCCGTTTCGATGCAGGGCGACGAGCGATGTCGCCCCGCAATCGATCAGGAAGCGGATCGAGCCGGCGTCGACGTGGAAGCAGGTATTCAGCCTGCCACCGCTGCCGAACGCATCGCCGCAGCCCAGGAAAGCGAGTTCCACGCCATCGGCCATCGGTCGCAGCCTCCTCGCGGGTATTCGCGGCAAGGATAGCAATTCCGGGCTGTTTCCGGCCGGACCGGCAACTCGCCGGCTCGCTTCTCTGCCCTGACGCTGCGTGCCACCCGATGGCCGTGAACGCCCGGGGCACGACGACCGGGCCGGATTTCGCGGCGGTGCGAACTGGTGCAGAATACTCGCCACCGACTGTCACCGAACCTCCACGATGACCACTACTACCGTCGACCCCCGTCTCGTCCGCGTCGCGGCCGCCGACCTCACCCACGGGCTCTACGTCGCCGAGCTCGATCGCCCCTGGTCCGAGGTACCGGTCATGTTCCAGGGCTTCGAAATCCGTGACGACGAGGAACTCGACATCCTGCGCCGGCACTGCGCGCACGTGTTCGTCGACCCGGGGCGCTCGCGCGAGTACGCGATGCGCAGCCTGGAACCGGGCGAACCGAAACAGGACGGGGGTACCCGGCCCGCTGCGCGGACCGACCTGGCCGACGTGTTCACCCGGGCACGGCAGCCGGACAAGGACGCGTTTCAGCACCTTGTCGAGGAGGCGCACGAGCAGCGCGGCGCGGCACTGGACTTTCTCGAGGAGGCCATGCGCCAGGTCCAGGCCGGCGAGGACCTCGACGCCGGCGGCGCACGCGAGACCGTCGACGCGCTCGCGGCGGTGATATCGCGCAATACCGCGGCGTCTCTGTGGCTCACGAACCTGCGCGAGCGCGACGAGTACACGACCCGGCACGCGCTCAACGTCTGTGTGCTGATGCTGACGTTCGGCGTGCACCACGGCTTCGACCGGACCGAGCTCGAGCGGCTCGCGATGGGCGCCCTGCTGATCGACGTGGGGATGACGCGGATGCCGAACGAGCTGCTGAACAAACCGGAGCCGCTTTCCGCCGAGGACTGGGAGATCTTGAAGCGTCACCCGCAGGAGGGGGTGGAGATCGTCAAGGCGGCCGGTTACGTGCCGCGCGAGACCCTGGAAATCATCGAACTGCACCACGAGCGGCTCGACGGCAGCGGCTACCCGCACGGCCTTGCGGGCGCGCAGATTCCGCTGCACGCGCGCCTCGCCGGCTTGTTCGACACCTACGATGCGATGACGAGCCCGCGGGTGTACCAGGACGCCATGCCGCCCGACCGCGTCCTGCAGTACCTGCTCAACGAGGCCGACGGGACGTTCGGGGTAACGCCGGTACAGCAGCTCATCCACTGCGTGGGTGTCTATCCCGTCGGCAGCCTGGTCGAGCTCGACAACGGCACGGCCGCCGTGGTCCTCGGCTCGCGACCCGATGCACGGGTACGCCCGACCGTGCTGCTGGTGCGCACGCCGGACGGCGACCACTACGACAAGCGCATCGTGCTCAACCTGGCCGCCGATCCGGAAGCGGGCGGTCCCTCGGCGCGCACCGTGCGCCGGGTGCTCGATCCCGTGGCCGAGGGCATCGACGTGCCCGGCATCGTCGCGTTCGAGTTCGGGCTGGGTTGATCCGGCTGCAACCGGTATACGGATCGACCGGCATCCGAATCCGTTTTCCACACGTGATGCCGGGCCAGAACAAGCACTCGAGAGCATACATCCTGCCTCCCTCCCCACGCCCGGCCCCCGATCCCTGCTGGATGCGGGTTCCACCAGCGTCGGGGTAACATGCAGTCCATGGAATTGTCGGCGCTGTTCATGTTCGCGGCGGCCCTGTTCATTGCCGCCGGCTCCCCGGGGCCCAGCACGGCGGCGCTGGTGGCCCGCGTTCTCGCGCGCGGCTGGCGCGATGTGCTGCCGTTCGCCGCCGCCATGTGGGTCGGCGAGGCGCTGTGGCTGACCCTCGCTGCATACGGACTCGCCGCGCTGGCGGAATCGATGCACTGGGCGTTCGTGATGGTGAAGTTCCTGGGCGTGGCATATCTGCTGTTTCTCGCCTGGCGCATGTGGACGGCTCCGGTCGCGCTGAACACGGACTCTTCGGTGCCGCGTCGCGGTTCCGGTCTGCGCATGTTCGCGGGTGGTCTGGCCGTCACCCTGGGCAACCCGAAGATCATGGTGTTCTACCTGGCACTGCTCCCCAACCTGATCGATCTCGCCGGCATCACCCTGCTCGCCTGGATCGAGCTGGTCGCGACCATGCTGGTGGTCCTGGCGATCATCGATTTCGGCTATATCCTGCTGGCCACCCGAACCCGGCGGCTCCTCATGAGCGCGCGTGCCGTGCGCCTGGCCAACCGTGCCAGTGCCACCGTGATGGGAGGCGCGGCGGCCGCGATCGCGGCGAAATAGGCAGCCCTGCCCGCTCAGTGCAGTGACGGGCCGGGTGCTTCCCGCGCCGGCAGCGGACGGCCGGACGCCGTAATCGGATCGGCTGGCCGATCCTGCCTCCCGCTTTCCCTCATGCCTGCGCGGACACGAAGCGCAGTGCGTAGATCGGCGGCAGGTGCTCCGCGAGGCATTGCCAGGCGTCGCCCGCGTTCCCGGAGACGTACAGCGAGCCCGTGGTGCTGCCGAAGGCCAGTGTCTCGCCGTCGGTATCGAGTTCGAGAGCGTGGCGATAGACCAGATCGTAGGCGTGCTCCTGCGGCAGGCCGCGGGTCAGGGTCTCGAAGCTCCGGCCGCCATCGCGCGTGCGGTTGACCACGACCCGTCCGCCCAGCGGGATACGGCGCTCGTCCTTGTCCGCCGGCACGAACCAGGCGGTGTCCGGGTCTTCCGGATGAACCACGACCGGGAAACCGAACACCGACGGCGTCACGCCCTCGAGCTCGGTCCAGTGCCGGCCGCCGTCGGTCGAGCGGAAGATGCCGTTGTGGTGCTGTGCCCAGAGGACGTCGGGAAAGGCGGGGCACTGGGCGAGGCGATGCACGTCCTGGATGCCCGGGTCGGCGACCAGTTCCGGCGGCATGAACTCGGCCCGCCAGCCCTCGCCAATGCAGCTCCAGCTCCTGCCCGCGTCCGTGGTCTCCCAGACGCCGCCGCAGGACACGGCGACCCGGATGCGGGCGGCGTCGTCGGGGTGCACGCAGACACTGTGGATACCGGGATAGTCCGCGCCGCCGCCGAACCAGCGGCGCCGGCCCGGGTCGTTCCACAGGCCCTCGACCAGGTGCCAGGTGTCGCCGCCGTCGGCCGAGTGAAACAGGCCGCCCGGGATCGTCCCGCACCACAGCCCGTTCGGCCGCCGCGGATGGTCGGCCTCGAGGCACCAGATCCGCAGCAGGCTGTGCGGAATGCTGCGGCCGTGCATGTCCACCCAGTCGTCCTCGTCCTCCGGCTTCGGCGGATACTGCGGCGGTGCGATCTCCTGCCAGCTCGCGCCGCCGTCGGTCGAGCGGTGCAGCTTGGCGCCGAAATGGCCGTGATCGAGCGCGACGTAGAGGGCGCCGGATTGCGGGTGTTCGAGCACGGCGGAGCAGTTGTCGCCGCGGAATTCCGGCCCCTCGATGCGCCACTGGCGGTCGCGGACGATGGTGAACAGACCCTTGCGGGTCGCCACGAGCAGTTTCCGTTGTGCGGTCATGGGATCAGCCTCCACTGAGGGCCTGCATCACGAGGATCTCGCTGGTCTCGCCGACGGGGTCGCTCAGCCCGTCACGGTCACGGGCGGGATTGCCGTCCACGAACACGACCATGTGCTTGCGCAACCGACCCTCGTCGTCGAGCAGGTAGCCCTCGAGACGGGGATGGTCCGCGAACACGCGGGTCAGTGCCTCGCGCACCGTGGCGCCGGACACGGTTGTCGGCGGGCAATCGACGTGACGTTGCAGGTTGGGTGTGAACGAGACGCGGGGCATGTACCTCTCCCGGGGCGCACGGCCCGCTGGCGGGAGTCATGGTCGTAATCCTAGCCCGGCACCGGTGCCGCCGGAAGCAAGTGGAGACGGGGCGCGGAGTTCACGATCCACGGCTCTGCGCCGCTCTACCGGTGCCCGACCTCGATCCGGGCGTTTTCATGGAGTGGTCGAACGGGGGCGCCCGGAATCGACAGGCTGTACGGGCCTTGTGGCTGGTGGCTCGAGGATGCCCCGGTTCGCGGGCAAGCCCGCTCCAACCCAGCCGAGCGGACGTGTCGAAGGCTTTGTTGGAGCGGCCTTGGCCGCGAACGAACGACCCGCGGCCATTCCCGGGCCCGATTCGTCAGCAAGCCTGCTTCTCCAGGGGCTCGCGCAGGAACTCCGGACCACCGATCGTTCGCAGGGGTTGACCTCAACCTTACTTAAGGTCTTATAAATCGTACCTGCACCCGCAACACATGAGGGAGAACCCCATGCGAGGCAGGACGAGAGTCGCCGTGATCTACGGCAGCACGCGCGAGGGCCGGCTCTGCGACAGGGTCGCGCGCTGGGTGATCCGCCAGGCGCTGGAACGGTCGGATTTCGAGATCGACGTGATCGACCCTGCCGGCCGCGCATCGCATGCGGGAACGACGCCGCGTGCCACCGAGAGCGTGCAGGAACAGGTCGACGCGGCCGACGCCTTCATCGTGGTGACGCCGGAATACAACCACTCCTTTCCCGCACCGCTGAAGGCGTTCATCGACGGGTTCAAGCGGGAGTGGCAGGCGAAGCCGGTGGCCTTCGTGTCCTACGGCGGCGGCGCCGGCGGGATCCGCGCCGTGGAACACCTGCGCCAGGTGTTCACCGAGCTGCACGCGGTCGGTATCCGGGATGGCGTGATGTTCCCGAACATCCGGAACCAGTTCGATGACACCGGCCAACCCGTCAACCGCGAACGCGCGGAGAATTCCATGAAGACCATGCTGGGGCGACTGGCCTGGTGGGCGATGGCATTGCGCGATGCCCGCGCGGCACGGGACTACGAGGAGGCGGCATGAGCGGGTTGACCGACGCGCGTGTCCTGGTGCT
>CAYZHJ010000068.1:0-15759 GCA_964478305.1 uncultured Ectothiorhodospiraceae bacterium | reverse complement strand
TGCCCTGCTCGATCAGCGCCGCGGCAATCGGCGGCAGCATTTCGTCCGCCACCGCCGCATCGATCAGCAGCGTCTCCATGGCGTTGCAGACACCCGTGCGCTGGGTCTTGGCATTGACGGCGATCGCGAGCGCCTTGTCCGGATCGGCGTAAGCGTCGACATATACGTGGCAGACACCGTCGAGATGCTTGATGACCGGGATGCGCGATTCGCGCGCCACCCGCTCGATCAGCGAGCGGCCGCCGCGCGGGATGATCACATCGATGTATTCCTCGGCCGCGAGCAGCGCGCCCACCGCCGCGCGGTCGGTGGTCTGCAGCACCTGCACAGCGGTGGCCGGCAGCCCCGCCCGTTCCAGGCCGGCGGCGATGCAGGCGCCGATCGCCCGGTTCGAATGCATGGCCTCGGAGCCGCCGCGCAGGATGGCGGCGTTGCCCGCCTTCAGGCACAGCACGGCGGCGTCTGCGGTCACGTTCGGCCGCGATTCGTAGATGATGCCGATCACGCCGAGCGGCACCCGCATGCGGCCGACGCGGATGCCGGAGGGGCGCCGGTCCAGGTGCTCGATCGCGCCGACCGGTTCGGGTAGTGCCGCGACCTGACGCACGCCGGCGATCATGGCGTCGATGCGGGCAGGGGTCAGCTCGAGGCGCTCGAGCGCGGCCGCGTCGAGCCCGGACTGGCGCGCCGCCTCGAGATCGCGCGTGTTGGCACGGGCCAGCTCGTCGCGGCTCTCGTCCAGCGCCACGGCAATCGCCTCCAGCGCGGCGTTCTTGCGCCCCGTGTCGGCACGCGCGAGCGCACGGGCGGCCGCGCGGGCGGCCTGCCCGATTTCAGTGATGGTGGCAGTGATGTCTGTGGCGACGGCTTCGGCCTGCCCGCTCATTCCCGGCTCTCAACGTTCGACGGTCACCGTGGTTCGCGGCGCCAGCCGCGGCAGACGCGCCCCGGCGGCGGTCAGGGCGCATTCTAGCAGTTCGTCCCACACGCTGCCCTCGGCCGCGCCCTTCGCCAGCCGGTCCAGCCGCCCGCAGCGGGACGCCAGGGCACTCCAGCCGGCGGCATCGAAACGCCGCAGTGCCTTGCCCACCAGCGGCTGTCGCCGGTCCCAGATACCGGCCGCCTTCATCGCCGCGACCGGGGCGGTGCCGGCCTCGATGCGCGCGGCCACCGCTGCAAGCTGATCGAGTTCCCGGTGCAGCGCCCACAGCAGCATCGGCGGCTGCGAGCCCTCGGCGCGCAGACCGTTGACGATGCGCGCCACCCGCGACGGCTCGCCCGCGAGCATGGCGTCGGAGAGATCGAAGATCGACCAGCGGGCGCTGTCGGCCACCACCTCGGCCACGCGTTCCGCATCGACCGGCCCGGTGCCGCCGAGCAGCACCAGCTTGTCGATCTCCTGCGCCGCCGCCAGCAGGTTGCCCTCGACCCGCGCCGCCAGCAGCTTCACCGCCTCGGGGCTCGGCTCCAGCCCGCGGGCCCGCATGCGCCGCTCGATCCAGCCCGGCAGCTTCGCCGGCTCGATCGGCCACACCGGCACCACCGCGCCGATCTCCTCGATCGCCTTGTACCAGGCGCTCTTGCGCGATTGCGGATCGACCTTGCCGGCGGCAATCAGCAGCACCGTGTCATCGGGAGGCCGTTCGCACCAGGCCCGCAGCGCCGCGCCGCCCTCGCGTCCCGGCTTGCCGCTCGGCAGCCGCAGATCGACCAGACGCCTGTCGGCAAACAGCGACAGGCTGTCGGCGGCCTCGCCCAGCCGATTCCAGTCGAAGTCGCCCCCGGCATCGAACACCTCGCGCGTTGTGTGCCCCCGCTCGCGTGCCGCCGCGCGGATCGCGTCGGTCGCCTCGGCATGCTGCAGGGGCTCGTCGCCGGTTACGAGGTAGGCCGGTTTGAGCTCTTTCTTCAGGTGGGATTCGAGTTGATCGTAGCGGATCTGCATGGGTGGGAGTGTAAAGGGCCCGATGCCCGCAGCGGTAGGTTGGGCCGACGAAGGAGGCCCAACAATTGCCCGGGGTCTCGACGTTGGGTCTCCTTCGTCGGCCCAACCTACGGGCCACAAACTGGTATCGTACGCAATCGAAACCGCCGCCGGGTCTGCGCCAATGGATCGCAACGCCATCACCACCCTGACCTTCGACGTGGTCGGGACGCTGATCGACTTCGAGACCGGCATTCTGGAGTGGTTCCAGCCGTGGCTGCGCGAACGCAAGCGGCGGGTCGAGGACGAGGAGATTCTCCGCCGCTTCGCGCGGGCCGAGGAACAGCTCCAGCGGACCGAGCCGAAGATGGCCTTCACCTCGATGCTGCCGCGCATCCACGGCGAGCTGGCGCGACAATGGGAGCTCGACAGCGACGAGTCCGACGCACTCGATTTCCGCGACTCGATCCGCGACTGGCCGGCCTTCGGCGATGCCCATGCGGCCCTGGGGACACTGGGCGAGCACTACCGGCTGGTGGCGGTGACCAATGCCGATGCCTGGGCACTGGAACACATGAGCCGCACGCTGAGCGACCCGTTCGACGAGCAGATCACCTGCGACGAGGTGGGCGTCAACAAGCCCGATCCCGCGGTCTGGCAATACGTACTGGACAAGCTCGGCGCACGGCGCGAGGAAATCCTGCACTGCGCCCAGAGCCCGTTTCACGACATCGTCAGCGCGCAGAACTTCGGCCTGTCCACCGCCTGGATCGAGCGCCGGCACGATCGCGAGGGCAGTGGCGCGACACCGTCGATCGATACGCCGATCCGCGCGGACATCCACGTCCACAACCTGGGCGAACTGGTCGAGAAGCTGCAGGCGGCGGAGTAGCGGGTGCGGGTGGCCGCCAAGCTGCACAATCGTGACATCGCCGCCCTGTTCGAGCGGCTCGCCGACCTGCTCGAAATCGAGGGCGACAACCCGTTCCGGGTGCGCGCCTACCGCAACGCCGCCGAGACCATTGCGGGACTGTCGGCACGCCTGAGCGACCGGGTCGCCGAGGGCGCGGATCTGACCGAGTACCCGCACATCGGGCGCGAGATTGCCGAGAAGATCGAGACCATCGTCGACACCGGCCGCCTGCCTGCGCTCGAGGAGGTGGCCACCCGGGTGCCGACGGAACTGTCCGACCTGATGCGGGTGAAGGGTCTCGGCCCGAAGGGTGTGAAGGCGCTGTACGAGCATTTCCGCATCCGCTCGCTGACGGACCTCGAGCAGCTCGCGGAGGCCGGCCGGGTACGCGAACTGCCCGGCTTCGGCGCGAAGAGGGAACAGGCGCTGCTCGACGGTCTCCGCCGCCTGCGCGCGGCCGGCGAGCGGCGCACCCGCATCGATGTCGCCGAGCGCGTGGCCGAGCCGCTGCGCGAATGGCTGGCACGGGCCGGCGGCGTCGGGACCATCGAGATCGCCGGCAGCTACCGGCGGCGCCGCGAGACGGTGGGCGATCTCGACCTCGTCGCGGCCTGCCGCGACGGCGCCGCGGTCATGGAACGGTTCGTCGGTCACGAGGATGTCGACGAGATCGTCTCGCACGGCAACACCCGCTCCACCGTGTTGCTGGGCGGCGGCCTGCAGGTGGATCTGCGGGCGGTCGAGCCGGAAAGCTTCGGCGCGGCCCTGCTGTATTTCACCGGCTCGAAGGCTCACAACGTGGCACTGCGCCAGCGTGCCGTCGATCGCGGCTTCAAGCTCAACGAGTACGGCCTGTTCGACGGCGACGAGCGGATCGCCGGCGAAACCGAGGAATCGATCTACCGGCGCCTCGGCCTCGCCTGGATCCCGGCCGAGCTGCGCGAGGACCATGGCGAGATCGAGCTCGCGGAACACGGCAACCTGCCCACGCTGATCACGCGGGAGGACATCCGCGGCAACCTGCACGCCCATACCACCTGGAGCGACGGCCGCGACACGCTCGAGGCCATGGCTCGGGCGGCGCGGGAACGCGGTCACGCGTATCTCGCCATTACCGATCACGGGCCGAAGGTGCGGGTCGCCAACGGTCTCGACCCCGAACGGCTCCGGCAGCAGGCACGGGCGATCGAGCAGCTCGATGCGGAGCTCGACGACATCACGCTGCTCAAGGGCTGCGAGGTCGACATCCTCGCCGACGGCGCGCTCGACCTGGCCGACGACGTGCTGTCCGGGCTCGACGTGGTCGTGTGCTCGATTCACTACAACCTGGGCCTGTCGCGTGACGAGCAGACCGGGCGCGTGCTGCGCGCGATGGACAACCCGCACTTCATGATCTGGGGGCACCCGACCGCGCGCGAGATCGACCGCCGCGAGCCGATCGAGATCGACCTCGGTGCCTGCCTCGAGCGGGCGGCCGAGCGTGGCATCGCGGTCGAGATCAATGCCCAGCCCAAACGGCTGGACCTGTGCGACCGCCACGCCCGCCTGGCGCTGGATAAGGGCTGCTGCCTGTCGATCAACACCGACGCGCACAGCACGGCCAACCTCGACCTGGTCCGCTTCGGCCTCGACCAGGCGCGCCGTGCCGGCGCCACACCCGACCGGGTGATCAACACGCTGCCGCTGTCGGCGCTGCGTGAATGGCTGCATGCCCGGCGCGAGGGCTGAATGGCGTTTTCCCGATCGGGAAACCGACTTGCCAGCAACGGCGTGACTGGCGAACAATCGCGCCGATGAATGCATCCCCGCCCGCCCCTGCGCGATGAGCTACCGGCTCGCGCGCTCCCTGCTGTTCGCCCTGCCGGCCGAGACCGCGCACGGGGTAACCCTGGCCGCGGCCGATGCCTGCGGGCCGGACCTGCTGCACCGGCTCCACGGCCGCCGGGTTCCTGCCGCTCCGGTCAGCCTCCTCGGCCTGGATTTTCCCAACCCGGTCGGGCTAGCCGCCGGACTCGACAAGAACGCGGATCACGTCGACGCGCTCGGTGCGCTCGGTTTCGGCTTCATCGAGATCGGCACGGTGACGCCGCGGCCGCAGCCCGGCAACCCGCGCCCGCGACTGTTCCGCATCCCGGCAAGGCAGGCGCTGATCAACCGCATGGGCTTCAACAACAAGGGCGTCGAGCACGCCGTGGCACGCCTGAAGGGACGACGCTTCGACGGCATCGTCGGCGCCAACATCGGCAAGAATCGCGACACGCCGATCGAGAACGCCCTCGACGATTACCGCTTCTGCCTGGAACGGGTGCACGCCGCCGCCGACTACATCGTCGTGAACATCTCCTCGCCCAACACGCCGGGCCTGCGCTCGCTGCAATCCGGCCCCGCGCTGGACGCGCTGCTCGGCCCGCTGAGCGAACGCCGCGGGCAACTCGACCGGGAGCGCGGACGGCATGTGCCGCTGCTGGTGAAGGTGGCGCCGGACCTCGACGACGAGGAAGTGCACGCGATCGCCGAGAGCGTCCGCCGCAACGACATCGACGGTGTCATCGCCACCAACACCACGTCCGACCACGGTTCCGTTGCGGGCCTGCGGCATGGAGACGAGGACGGCGGCCTGTCCGGCGCGCCGCTGATGGAAGCGGCGACCGGGCGGCTGCGGCTGCTCGCGAGCGAACTGGGTGACAGCGTGCCGGTCATCGGCGTCGGCGGCATCATCGACGGTACCGACGCCGCGACCAAGAAGGCGGCGGGCGCGCGGCTGGTGCAGCTCTATACCGGGCTCATCTATCGCGGGCCGACCCTGATCCGCGAGGCGGTCGAGGCGTGGAACGGATCCTGAAACGCGTTCAATGGGTCTCTCGCAAAGACGCGAAGAGCGCAAACACACATAAGGGTGAAAACATATCTCTCGCAGAGGCGCGGAGAACGCAGAGAAGAGCAACAAGAAATGCGAAATCAAGAATGCCCGCGTACGCTGACGCGCAAGGGCGCCTACCTCACTGTCGGCAGCATTGAATTCATTCGCGGTTCTTCAGATTTTTCATTCCTTCTCCGCGTTCTCCGCGCCTCTGCGAGATCCATTCTTTTTCCCTTGCGCACTTCGCGTGATTGGCGCCTTTGCGGGAAGTCCTTCTGAAAGCGTTCAATCGAGCAGTACAGCCAGATGTGCGGAAACGCTGCGGCCGAGGGCGTCGAGGGCGTAGCCGCCCTCGAGCTGGGAGACGATGCGGCCGCCCGTGTGGGTCTGCGCGACCTCGACCAGGTCGCGGGTGATGCGGGCGAAGTCGGCCTCGGTCAGGCGCATGCCGCCGATGGGGTCGGCGGCGTGGGCGTCGAAGCCGGCCGAGATCAGCAGCAGTTGCGGCGCGAAGTCATCCAGCGCCGGCAGCCATTCGTTCTCGATCGCGGCCAGCACTCCGGCGCCGTCGGTGCCGGCCGGCAGCGGGCAGTTGACCCGCTGCCCCGGCACGCTGGGACCCGCCTTCCCGGGATAGAACGGGTGCTGGAAGGTGGAGCAGAACAGCACCCGGGGGTCGCCGTCGAAGATGTCCTCGGTGCCGTTGCCGTGGTGGACGTCGAAGTCGCAGATGGCGACCCGTTCCAGGCCGTGCGCCTCGAGCGCCTGCAGCGCCGCCACGGCGACGTGGTTGAAGAAGCAGAAGCCCATCGCGGTGGCGCGCTCGGCGTGGTGACCGGGCGGGCGCGTGGCGCAGAAGGCGATGTCGAAATCGCCGGCGAGCACGCCGTCCACGGCCGCGATCGCGGCGCCACTGCCGCGCCGGGCCGCGGCGAGCGTCGCCGGCATCATGAGGGTGTCCGGGTCGAGCACCTCGATGCCCTCGACCGGGGCGCGGGCGAACAGATCGTCAACCCAGGCACGTGAATGTGCGCGGGCGAGCGCTTCCGCGTCCGCCAGCGGCGCCTCGCGACGATCCAGGGCGGACCACAGGCCGGCCTGCTGCAGGGCGCTCTCCACGGCGGCCAGTCGTGCGGGCTGTTCGGGATGGCCGCCCCCCATGTCGTGACGGCGGCAGTCATCGTGCGTGAAATACGCGAGTCGGCTCATCGGCGGGTCATCCGGCAAGGGGCACGAAACGATGCGCCCGGGCGATCAGCACGATCCAGGCGAACACGGCGACGGCACCGAGAAACGCGGCGACCCGCACGGGCGGCGCGAAGCGGGGCTTCAACGCCGCCATGCCGAGGCCGATGTAGACCAGCAGCAGGCCGATCTTGGCCACGAGCCAGCCGTGATCGAGCGGGTTCCAGCCGTAGGCGAACAGCAACGCGATGGCGCTCGCCAGCAGCACGGTATCGACCACGTGCGGCACGACCCGCACGGGTTTCAGTGCCAGCAGCCGCGGCGCGCGCCAGGCCCAGAACCCGCGCAGCAGGAAGCCGGCGATGGTCAGGACCGCCATGGTCATGTGCAGGTGCTTCAGCCAGACGGCCACTCGTCACTCCTCCGTGCCGCGCCGGTGCAGCATCCACACCGACTCATGCATTGCACTCAATCCCCGTTCCATCAGATGGGGAGACGGTTCGGCATATTGTTGCAGTACCAGCGGATGCAGATCGAACGCCGATCGATACAGCGAGTCCACCTCGGGCGGCGACACACTGAACGGCGGCCCTTCCATTTCCGCCGGATCGTACTCGAGCGAAACCAGCAGTCCGGCCGCACCCGGCGCCAGCAGGCGCGCGCACTGCCGTACGTAGTCAGGGCGCATGACCCGCGGCAACGCGATCAGCGCCGCCCGGTCCCACAATCCGTGACAGGGTTCAATATCGACGAGTGCCGGATCGAGAAAATCGCCGCAATACACCTCGATACCGCCGCCTCGCCAGTGTTCCAGGGGACCGAGCCCGCTTCGTTCGGGCTGCACGCCACGCTCCTCGAACACGGCGGCACAGGCAATCGGGCTGAGTTCCACGCCGACCGGCCGCAATCCGTGGTCGACAAGCCAGCCGAGATCGAGCGACTTGCCGCACAACGGCACCAGCACGCGCGCGCCCGGCTGTACGCCGAGCTCCGGGAATCGGGCACGCAGCCACGGATTGACCTCGGTGCGGTGGAAGCCGATGCGCCCCTCGCGCCAGCGCTCATGCCAGAACTCCGGATCCATCGGACGAATCCCCGACTGTCGAGGCTGACAAAATACAGGAACACCGAACACACCGAACACACCGAAAGACGATGACAGGAACGCGAGGCGGCGGGGGAGGGGTGCTTGAAGGGTTCTCGCCTGCCTGTTCGCGACCGCGGCTCCGCTCCCGTCATGCCGCTGGTCCCGGTGTCTTCGGAGGTTCCTTTCTCCTCGCGGAACCCGGCATTGCAGCCGGCCGAAACCGATGACCCCCTCGTTGATCGCCCTGTGCAAAAACCCTATCATCGCGCACTCGGCACCGGGCGATTAGCTCAGCGGGAGAGCGCTGCCTTCACACGGCAGAGGTCGCTGGTTCGAAACCAGCATCGCCCACCATTTCCGGCCGCCGGTTCCGGCCCGGCATCCCCGCCCCGGGAGAACCCCCGCCCGCGATCCCTCGAAAGGCGGTTCCGCCCGACACCTCGCGCGGATCCCACTGCGGTCGCCGGTACCACGACGGTTTCGCCTGCCGCAAGCGGATTTTGTTGTCTGGACGCATGCCCGCGGCAATGTTTGCTGCCGATACCACCCCCGACAGCAACAAAACCCGGCATCGAGCGGGAGTGCGTGAACACCCCCACACAGTCCACTGCCACCGCCCCGGCAGCCGGTCGATACACGACTTGAAGTCACCCTGCATGGAGTGGATGCTAAGGATAATCCGGCCGGCGTTCTTCCCGACCCGGCCGGTTGACGGGGCATGAAGACGGAGTTTTCCGCCCTGCGTTTCGATGGCCTGCAGTCATTGAATCGGCGGTACATCCCTGGCCACGGGAACCCGGCTCTCCGGTGCCGGTTCCCGCTGAAGAGCGGGTCTTCCCGTTCTTCGCGCGAATGGAGGGCTCAGACAATGCTCAACGATATCAACAAACATGCAATGGCCGCGCTTGTCTGTCTGGCGCTGTTGTCCGGTCTGGCAGCCGGTACCGCCGGCGCTGCAAGCCTCGACGAAATCCGTGACAGTGGCAGCATCCGGATCGCGATCGCCGACGAGGAGCCCTATGGCTACCTGGACGAGGATGGCGAGGCCAGGGGGCCGGGGCCCGATGTCGCACGCCATGTCCTCGGCGAGATCGGCATCGACGAAATCGAGTGGATCGTGACCGACTTCGGCGACCTGATCCCCGGACTGCAGGAAGGACGCTTCGACATGGCGGCGGCCGAGATGGCCATCCTGCCCGAGCGCTGCGAGCAGATCATCTACTCCGAGCCCAACACCACCTACGGCGAGGGTCTCCTGGTCGGGACCGGCAATCCGCGCGGGATTCGCGGCTATGACGATTTCCGATTGCACAAGGACCTCAGGGTCGCCGTCATGGGCGGCGCCAACCAGATCGACTTCCTGAAGGCAACGGGTGTGCCCGAAGACCGGATCGTGACCATCGAGCGCAACCGGGAAGCCGTCGAGGCCATTGCCAGCGGCGATGCCGATGCCTATGCCGCCACCAGCCTGACCGTCAACGGCCTGGCACGGGACAGCGACGAGGTGGAAGCGGCACGCAATTTCGTCGACCCGGTCATCGACGGCCGGGAGGTTCGCAGCTGGGGCGGCTTCGCCTTCAACAGGGAAGCGACGGATCTGCGCGACGCGGTCAACGAGGTTCTCGTGCCCTACAAGTACACCGACGAGTGGGAGGACACGCTGACCCGCTACGGCTTCTCCAAGCTGGATGTGCTGAATTCCTTCAAGTACGACACGGCGCAGTTGTGCAGGATGGAGTGAGATTGCATCGCGGTCCCCCTGCCTGATATCCGCCGGGGTGGCGGGTTCCCGTCACGCATCCCCTGCATGCGCGAGAGAACCCGCTGCCGCTCGATGAACGGCCGACGTACCCGGCAGTTGACACCTGCCGCCCCCCGGGTCTCCAATCGCGGTGCATTGCCAGGATAAAGCGCATGAGCCGAACCCGGCGTCATCCACGGAGTCCGGAGAAACCGGGGTCACACCTGCCGGCCGCGATCATCGCCGGGCTCTATGTCCTGCTCGGCATTGCCTGGATCGCTCTTTCCGACCGGGCCGCGATCCGGATCGCGGACGATCCCGACACGCTGGCCATCCTGCAGACCTACAAGGGATTCGCCTATGTCATCGTCACCGGTGCGCTGCTGTATCTGGTAGTCCACCTGTTCCTGCGCACCCTGGGTCGCAACCACGAACGCCTGATCCGCCTCAACCGCGCCCATGCGGTCCTGAGCTCGGTCGGCGACGTCCTGCTGCACGGTTCGGATGATGCGCTGTTGCTGGAAAGCACGGCGCGCGCCGTGGTGGATCAGGGCGGCTTCCCGCTGGTCTGGATCGCACTGTACGAGCACGAGTCCCGCCGCCTGACCCTGGCGGCCATGGCCGGCCGGGGGGGCTTGTCACGCAGTACCGGCGAGCCGGTGCAGCTCGGCACGGATGACCGTTCGATCATCACCCATGCCCTCTACCGCGGTCGCATGCAACATGCCATCGGCACCGCCGATCCGCTCGTGCAGCGAATGATCCCCCCGGGGCACGACCATGCCGTCGTGGGCACGTTCCCGCTGCGCGGCAGCAGCGATACCAGCGGCGTGCTGGTGATCCATTCGGACGAGGCGAATCTGTTCGCGGACGAGGACGAGGTGATGCTGCTGTCACGCGTGGCGGACACGCTTGCACTGGGACTCGACTTCTCGCGCCAGCGAAAGACGCTGAATCGACTCAACTACCATGATCCGGTCACGGGCGTGGGCAATCGCAACCTGGTCGAGAATCGCCTGGCCGCGGCGCTGAATCACGCCGCCCAGCGCGAGAGTGCCGTCGCGATGCTGGTCCTCGACATCGACGGCTTCCGCGCGATCAACGACGCCGCCGGCCACGAGGTCGGCGACCTCGCCCTGATTTCCGTGAGCCAGATTCTCGGCGGCGTGATCCGGCCCGGGGACACGATCGGCCGGCTCGGCAACGACGAGTTCGGCGTCATCTTTCACGACCTGCCGGCGGCGGCGCGGGTCGGAAGGCTGGTGAGCCGGGTGGCCGACCGGTTCCCCGAGCGCCTCGATATCGAGGGTTCCGACCTGCAGCTCACGGTCAGCATGGGTATCGCGATCTATCCCGACGACGCCCGCGATGCCTCCGAGCTCCTTTCGCGGGCGGAGCTGGCGCTGCACAGTCAGCCGGCCGGCCAGCGCTCCCTCATTACCTACTATGCCCCCGAATTCGACCGCCGGGCGAGCGAGCAGCGGGCACTCGAGACCGCGCTGCGCAACGCGGATTTCGACGAGGAATTCCGGCTCGTCTGGCAACCCATCGTGGCCGCGGACGAGAGCGGCATCCGCTGCGCCGAGGCGCTGCTGCGATGGCACAACCCGAAACTGGGCGAGATATCGCCGGTCCGCTTCATCCCGCTGGCCGAGCAGACCGGCCGCATCCGGGCGCTGGGGAACCAGGTGCTGGAACACGCCTGCCACCAGGCACAGGCGTGGAGCCACGAGGGCCACTCGCTCGACGTGGCGGTCAACATCGCCCTGGAACAGCTCCAGGATCCGGATTTCGTGCCCCGGGTCAGGCGACTGCTCAAGCAGTACGACAGCCCCGGCTGGAGCCTCGTGCTGGAGCTGACCGAAAGCCAGTTCATGGCGGACCCGGAGCCGGTGAGTGCGGCCTGCCGGCAACTGCGCGAACTCGGCTGCCGCATCCATCTCGACGATTTCGGCACCGGCTACTCGGCACTGAACTATCTGGTGCACCTGCCGCTCGACGGCATCAAGCTCGACCGCACCTTCATCCAGCAGATCGAGACGGATCCCGGGGTGCATGCCATCACCGAGGCCGTGATTGCGCTGGCCGGGAAGCTGGGGCTGGAGGTGATCGCCGAGGGCGTGGAGACCGAGCAGCAGCTTGTCATCCTGCGGCAACTCGGCAACTGCAACATCCAGGGATACCTGTTCGGCCGGCCCATGACGGCCGCGGAGATCTCGCGCTACATCACCGAGTGGTCGCCGCGCAGGTTGGCAAAATGAGGGAAGCCCCGTAGTCTGCCGCGGCACGGGATCCGGGAACGACCGTGAACCCTCCACTATTCGGAACCCGGAACGGGTGACTGTCCCATGAAACCGAGTGCGATCCTTGCCGGCACGATCCTGGCCGGCGGCCTGCTCGCCGGCTGTACCACGGCGGGTGACATTGCCGATGATCTGGGCACGGCGATGGCCGCCCAGCGCGATCCGCAGGTGGTGCGCGACGGCGGACCCGCCTACCTGATCATGGCCGATGCCCTGGTGCGCGCGTCGCCGGACGAGGCCGGCCCGCACCTGACCGCGGCTCGCCTGTACGGGGCCTACGCGGGGGCCTTCGTCGAGGAGCCCGAACGCCGGCGGCGCCTGACGCAGCAGGCGCTGGATTACGCCGCCCGCGCCCTGTGCCTGCGTTTCGAGCGGCTGTGCGCGGCCCGGGAGATGCACTTCGAGGCGTTCCGCGATGCCGTGGGTGCGGAAATCGACGATACCGAGGGCAGCGAAACGCTGTATCGCTTCGCCGCCGCCTGGGCGGGCTGGATCCGGGCCCGCAGCGACGATTACGGCGCCCTCGCCCGGTTGCCGCACCTGGAGACGGCGCTGGAGCATGTCCTGCACCTGACGCCGGCCATCGATCACGGCAACGCCCATGTCTACCTGGGGGTGCTCCGGTCGCAGCGCCCGGAATCGCTCGGCGGCCGGCCCGAGGCCGCCCGTGAACACTTCGAACGCGCGATCGAGATCAGCGAGGGCCGCAACCTGATGGCACGGACCTTGTACGCCGAACACTACGCACGGCTGCTGTTCGACCGCACGCTGCACGATCGCCTGCTCGACGAGGTGCTCGCCGCCGACGCCGAGGCGGGCGAACTGACCCTGTCCAACACGCTCGCGCAGGAACGAGCCCGGGAACTCCTGGCCAGTGCCGATGACTACTTCTGATGTCCTGCCGCTCCTCGGGAATTCGCGGGCACACCCGCTCCAGCACGGGAACTTCGCGCCAGTGCCGATGACCATTGCTGATGCATTGCCGTTTCGCACGGATTCGCGGGCAGGCCCGCTCCCGTCCGCCCTGTCCGATCACACTCGATTCGCCGGAAGAAGCCTGCAGCCATGATGCGATCGCTCCATCCGCTCGTTCGTCGTATGCCGTGTCTGTTCGTCCTCTGCCTGATGCCGCTCCTCGCGCAGGCGGAAACGACCCTGAAGATCTCGACCATCGTGCCGGCGGGGACGCCGTTCATGCAGGAACTGCGCAAGGCGGACGCGGAAATCCGGCAACGGACCGACGAGCGCGTGTCGCTGAAACTGTTCCCGGGCGGCGTGATGGGCAGCGATCAGTCCGTGCTGCGCAAGATGCGTATCGGCCAGCTGCATGGTGCCGTGATCACGGCGGCCGGAACCCAGCGGATTCATCCGGACGTCCAGGTCTACAGCCTGCCGTTCACGTTCCGCAGCCACGAAGAGATCGAGTATGTCCGCGAACGGCTCGATCCGGTGATCCGCGAGCGCGTGGCCGAACGCGGTTACGTGCTGGCCGGCATGACCGAGGGCGGTTTCACCTACCTGTTCTCGAAGCAGCCGATCCGCCGACTCGAGGATCTGCGCGACGCACGGCTGTGGGCGCCGGAAGGCGACGAGATCTCGCTGCGCATGCTGGAGAACGCCGGTGCCAGGGTGGTCTCCCTGCCGCTGTCCGATGTCTATACCTCCCTGCAGACCGGCCTGATCGATGCGGTCACGATCAACCCCGCCGGCGCGATCGCGCTGCAGTGGCATACCGGCGTTCGCTACCAGCTGGACGCGCCCCTGCTGTTGCTGATGGCCATGCTGGTGTTCGATGAAAGCGCGCTGGAACGACTGCGGCCGGAGGATCGCGAGGCCGTGCTGGAGATCCTCGGCGCCACCTTCGAGCGACTCGACGAAATCAACCGCGAGGCCAACCGGGAAGCGCAGGAAGCCCTGATCGAACAAGGCATCGAGCTGATCGAGCCCGCACGCCCCCCGGACCAGCGCCGCTGGCAGACCATCGCGGATGACACGCTGCGGACCATGGCGAACGAGGGCGTATTCGATACCGGTCTGTTCGAGCGCGTGAATTCACTGGTGGCCGAATACCGCAACCGCGTCGCCGGGCAATCGGACGCCCCGTGAACGCAACCGGGCGCCAGTGGTGACTCCGAAACGGCTGCAGGCCATGGTCCGCCGCACCGAGGACGGGCTGCTGGCCACTGCCGTTCTGGCAATGGTTGCGCTGGCCGCGTTGCAGATCGTGCTGCGCGCGGGCTTCGGCGGCGGCCTTGCCTGGATCGAACCCGCCCTGCGCGCACTGGTGCTCTGGATCGGCATGCTGGGCGCGATCACGGCCAGCCGTTCGGGTCGGCACATCCACATCGACATCCTGACCCGGGTCGTGTCCCCGGCCTGGCACCACAGGCTGGAGATTCTCGCCTGCGCGTTCACCGCCGCCGTCAGCGCACTGATCGCCTGGCACGGGATCCGGTTCGTGCGGCTCGAGCTCGAGTTCCCGGCCGCCGCCTTTGCCGGCATCCCGAGCTGGGCGGTGGCGCTGATCCTGCCCGTCGCCTTCGGCCTGATCGGCCTGCGCTACGCGCTGGCCGCGGCCGAGCTGCTGCGGGGTCGCGAGGCCTTCCCCGATCGCTCGCCATGACCACCGCGCTGATCACCCTGTTTCTGTTGCTGCTGGCGCTGTCGGGCGCGCCCCTGTTCGCTCTCATCGGCGCAAGCGCGCTGGCCGGCTTTCATTTCGCCGGCATCGACGGCCAGGCGGTCATCATCGAGATCTACCGCCTCACCGACATGCCGATCCTGGTCGCCATTCCGCTGTTCACCCTGGCCGGCTACCTGCTGGGCGAAAGCGAGGCACCGCGACGACTGGTG
The DNA here is from genome assembly GCA_964478305.1 of uncultured Ectothiorhodospiraceae bacterium. GTDB lineage: Bacteria > Pseudomonadota > Gammaproteobacteria > XJ16 > Halofilaceae > Halofilum. The sequence goes on along the minus strand of CAYZHJ010000068.1, from coordinate 893 downwards.
CGCCTGACCGATGCCCTGCTCGGCTGGATGCAGGGCGGCCTGGCGATCGTGGCACTGGCGGCCTGCGCCCTGTTCACCGCGTTCACCGGCGCCTCCGGCATCACCATCGTGGCGCTGGGCGCATTGCTCTACCCGGCGCTGAAGACCGCCGGCTACGGCGAGCGTTTCAGCCTCGGCCTGGTCACCAGCTCGGGCAGCCTCGGCATCCTGTTCGCGCCCTCGCTGCCGCTCATTCTCTACGGTGTCGTTGCCCAGCAGCTCGACCTGCCGATCCGGGTCGGCATCGACGAGCTGTTCCTCGCCGGCGTGCTGCCGGGGCTGCTGATGGTGGCAATCCTGAGCGGCTACAGCTACTGGCAGGCGCGCGATCTGGAGCGTCCGCGCACGCGCTTCGATCCGGCCGAAGCGGTTGCGGCGCTGCGGGACGCGGCCTGGGAACTGCCGCTGCCGATCGCGGTGCTGGGCGGTATCTACGGCGGCTTCATCGCGATCTCGGAGGCGGCCGCGCTCGCGGCGGTCTACGTGCTGATCGTCACCGTCGGCATCCGCCGCGAGATTTCGCTGCACCGGCTGCCGCAGACGCTGGCCGAGGCCATGCGCCTGGTCGGCGCCATCCTGATCATCCTCGGCGTGTCGCTGGCCTCGACCAACATCATGATCGACGCGCGCGTGCCGACACGCCTGTTCGAGACCATCCAGGGGCTGGTCGACAACCGCTGGGCCTTCCTGATCCTGCTCAACATCTTCCTGCTGATCCTGGGCATGATGCTCGACATCTTCGCGGCGCTGGTCATCATGGTGCCGATCCTGCTGCCGGTCGCGCTCAGCTACGGCGTCGATCCGCTGCATCTCGGCATCATCTTCCTCGCCAACATGCAGATCGGCTACTTCAC
>CAYZHJ010000067.1:0-15838 GCA_964478305.1 uncultured Ectothiorhodospiraceae bacterium | reverse complement strand
ACATCTACATCGCCCAGCCGCCGCTGTACAAGGTCAAGCGCGGCAAGCAGGAGCATTACGTCAAGGACGAGGACGGGCTCAATCGCCATCTGCTGGATCTGGCGCTCGACAATGCAAAGCTGCACGTGAACCCCGAGGCACCGCCGATCGCCGGGCCGGTACTGGCGGATCTGGCAGCCGAGTACACCCGGGTGGGGCGCCTGCTCCAGCGGCTCGAACGCCGCTACCCGCGCACCATCCTCGACCGGTTGCTCAATCTCCCGCGGGTGCGCGAGACGGACATCACGGACGAGGATCACATGGCCACGTGGGCGGCCGCGCTCGCGAACCGGCTGAACACGGAAGGCGCCGGCGGCTACGTGGTGACGACGGAGCGGCGCGATGCCGGTATCGGCGTCACGATCGAGAACCGGGTTCACGGCAACATCCAGCGTCATGTACTCGGTCCCGGCTTCTTCGATTCGCCGGAGTACCAGGCCGTGGGTGCCCTGGCGGAGCAGCTCCACGAACTGCTCGAGGAAGGCGCCTGGATCGAGCGCGGTCAGCAGCGGCAGAACGTGAACGAATTCCGCGAGGTGATGGAATGGCTGCTGGCCGAGGGCCGCAAGGGCCTGAGCTTCCAGCGCTACAAGGGCCTGGGCGAGATGAATCCCGAGCAGCTGTGGGAAACGACGATGAATCCCGAGAGCCGGCGCCTGTTGCAGGTCCGCATCGAGGACGCGGTGGCCGCCGACGAGATGTTCACCACCCTCATGGGTGACCAGGTGGAGCCGCGCAGGGCCTTCATCGAGAGCAATGCGCTGGCCGCGGCGAATCTCGATATCTAGGGAAAGCCTGATCAAAGGCCATCCTGGCCTTGATCAGACACGGGCCATGAAAATGCGATTTCCATGGCCCTTCATTTTCAGCGACTTGTAGTCGCTGAAAATGGCGGCACATCCATGTGCCGCGGGCACCTCCGAATTGATCGGTGGTTGTCCGGGCCACGTTCGTGCAATATCGATGCTGACGGGAGCAAGCCTGACCTGCCCGGCTGCTTTTATTTATTAACTGGAAAATCAAGAGGTTACAGATCATGGGTGTCGCTCTCGAGCGTCCCGCCGACAATCCCCTGTTGAGCGAGGCAGCGCTGCCGGCCTTCGACCGCATCGAACCGTCGCATGTCGAGCCGGCGATCGACACGGTATTGCAGGAAGCCCGCCAGGGACTGGAACAGTTGCTCGCGGCGGATGACTGCAGCTGGGACGGACTGGTGGCGCCGCTGGAGCGTTTGCTGGATCGCGTCGACCGCGTCTGGGCACCGGTGCGACATCTGCATTCGGTCGCCTCCGGCGAGGCGATCCGCGAGGCCTATCGGGCCTGCCTGCCGAAGCTCAGCCGCTTCCATACCGAACTGGGGCAGAACCGCGAGCTGTATGCCGCCTACCGGCGGCTCGCCGAGGGACCCGAGTACCCGCAACTGTCGCCGGTGCAGCGCAAGGCGATCGACGATGCCCTGCGCGATTTCCGCCTCGGCGGCGTACATCTGGAGGGAGACGAGCGTGCCCGGTTCGCGGAAATCGAGTCCGAGCTGGCCGAGCTCGAGTCGGGTTTCGAGGAGAACGTGCTCGATGCCACCCAGGCCTGGACCCGGCCGATCCTGAACGAGGACGAACTGTCCGGGCTCGAGGATGACGCCCGCGCGATGGCGCGGGCGGCGGCCGAGCGGGAAGGACGCGACGGCTGGCTGCTGACGCTGGACTTCCCGCTCTACCATGCGGTCATCACCTCGGCCGACGACCGGGGATTGCGCCGCGAGGCCTACGAGGCATGGACCACGCGGGCCTCCGAGGTCGGGCCCCACGGCGGGCGCTGGGACAACGGCCCGCTGATGGAGCGCATTGTCGCCCTGCGCCAGGAGAAGGCGCGGCTGCTCGGATTCGGCAGCTATGCCGAGCTGGCCCTGTCGAACCGCATGGTGGGGCACTGCGACGAGGTGCTCGGCTTCCTCAACGAGCTTGCCGGCCGGGCACTGCCGGCGGCGCGGGCGGAACTGGACGAGCTGACCCGGTTCGCCCACGGCGAGTGCGAGCTCGACGAGCTGCAGCCGTGGGACATTCCCTATGTGTCCGAGAAGCTGCGGCGGGCGAAGTTCGTCGTTTCCGACGAGATCCTCAAGCCCTGGTTCCCCGCGCCCCGGGTCATCGAGGGCCTGTTCGCGGTCTGCCGGCGCCTGTTCGGGGTCCGCATCGAGCCGGTCGAGGACGCGCCGGTCTGGCACGAGGATGTGCGCTACTATCGGGTATTCGATGGCGACGGCAGCGAGCGCGGCGGCTTCTACCTCGATCTCCATGCCCGTCGCGACAAGCGCGGCGGCGCATGGATGGATGCCTGCCGCAACCGCGTGCAGCTCGACGGCGCCGATCAGAAGCCGGTGGCCTTCCTCACCTGCAACCTCTCGCCGCCGGTCGAGGGGCGGCCGGCGCTGTTCACCCACGACGAGGTGACCACGCTGTTCCACGAGTTCGGCCACGGGCTGCACCACATGCTCACCCGCGTGGACATCCCCGGCCTGGCCGGCATCAACGGCGTCGAGTGGGACGCGGTCGAGCTGCCCAGCCAGCTGCTGGAGAACTGGTGCTGGGAGCGCGAGGCGCTGGACCTGATCTCGGGGCATGTCGAGACCGGCGAGCCGCTGCCGGACGACCTGCTGCAGCGGCTGCGCGCCAGTCGCAACTTCCAGGCGGCGCTGGCGCTGCTGCGCCAGATCGAGTTCTCGCTGTTCGATTTCCGCCTGCACCTGGAACTGGAGGCACCCGATGTCGAGGCCATTCAGACCCTGCTGCAGCACGTGCGCGATTCGGTTGCGATGATCCAGCCGCCGTGGTTCAACCGCTTCGCCCACGGCTTCGCCCACATCTTCGCCGGCGGCTACGCGGCCGGTTACTACAGCTACAAGTGGGCCGAGGTGCTGTCGGCGGATGCCTTCGAGGCGTTCGTGGACAACGGCGTGTTCGACCGCGGCACCGGCGATGCCTTCCTGCACGAATTCCTCGAGCGCGGCGGCTCGCGCCCGGCGCTCGAATCCTTCAGGGCCTTCCGCGGCCGCGACCCCGACCCGGGCGCCCTCCTGCGCCAGTCCGGCCTGGCTGCGTTGCCGGAAAAGGACAGGAACCGCGAATGAACGCGAATGAACACGTATTATTGGCGCATCGATTTGTCCGACCGCGTCGGAGCTGCGCTGATGCTGTAAAGACCCGCGACGAAAACGAAGATAACCAGAGAATGAATGAAGAATGGACTAGAAATGGAAAGGTCTGATGTTTGTCGTCGTGCCGTGATGAAGGATCATTTTTTGTTCATCGTTAGTCCATTTTTTGGTTATCCATCAGTGTCATGAGGAATGGAAGCCTGACAGCGAAGCTCCGCCATCCCTGCGGTGCATGTTGTTTGTCATTCCTGTTCATTCGCGTTCATTCGCGGTTCCACACCCCAGTCCAATGAAAATCGCCTCCTGGAACGTCAACTCCCTGAAAGTCCGCCTGCCGCAGGTGCTGGACTGGCTGGCGGCGAACGAGCCGGACGTGCTCGGGCTGCAGGAGACCAAGCTGGCCGACGACCAGTTCCCGGTTGCGGCCTTCACCGAGGCCGGCTGGCAGGTGTGCTACAGCGGCCAGAAGACCTACAACGGCGTGGCGCTGGTCACGCGCTCGCCGGTCACCGATGTCGTCACCGCATTGCCGGACACGGAGGATCCGCAGCGCCGGGTGCTCGGTGCCACGGTCGACGGTGTGCGCGTCTACAACCTGTACGTGCCCAACGGCTCCGAGGTCGGCAGCGTCAAGTACGCCTACAAGCTCGACTGGCTCGAACGCCTGGCAGCCCGGTTGCAGGCCGAGCTGGGGCAGCACCCGGAACTGGTGGCGATGGGCGACTTCAACATCGCCCCGGCCGATGCCGATGTGCACGACCCCGAGGCCCTCGCCGGCCAGATCCACTGCAGCGAGCCCGAGCGCGCCGCCCTGGAGAAGCTGCTGGCGCTGGGCCTGGAAGACACCTTCCGGCGCTTCGATCAGCCCGAGGGTACCTATTCCTGGTGGGACTACCGCGCGGCGTCGTTCCGCCGCAACCTGGGCCTGCGCATCGATCTGATCCTGGCGTCGGACTCCATGGCACGGCGCTGTCGCCGCTCCGGGGTCGACATCGTCCCGCGACGCAACGAGCGCCCCTCCGACCACGCGCCGGTCGTGGCCGAGTTCGGCTGATGCATTACCACGACCTGCGCGGGTTCATCGCCGCGCTCGAGGCGGACGGCGACCTGGTGCGCATCGACCGCGAGATCGACCCGTACCTCGAGATGACCGAAATCTGCGACCGCACCCTGCGGCGCGGCGGTCCGGCCCTGCTGTTCGAGCGGCCGAAGGGCGGATCCATGCCCGTGCTGGGCAACCTGTTCGGGACCGAGCGGCGGGTGGCGCGCGCCATGGGCGCGGACGATGCCGAGGCGCTGCGCGAGATCGGCCGGCTGCTGGCCTTCCTCAAGGAGCCGGATCCGCCGAAGGGCATGCGCGACGCCTGGAAGAGCCTGCCGATCTTCCGCAAGGTCATGGACATGGCGCCGAAGACCGTGCGCTCGCCCGCCTGCCAGCAGGTGGTGCACCAGGGCGACGACGTCGATCTCGGCATGCTGCCGGTCCAGACCTGCTGGCCGGAAGACGCCGGCCCGCTGATCACCTGGGGCCTGGTGGTGACGCAGGGACCCGGCGGCGGCCGCTCGAACATGGGCATCTACCGTCAGCAGGTGATCGGCCGCAACCGCCTGATCATGCGCTGGCTGGCCCATCGCGGGGGCGCGCTCGACTTCCGCGACTGGCAGGCGGCGCGTCCCGGCGAGCCGTTCCCGGTAGCGGTGGCGCTCGGGGCCGACCCGGCGACCACGCTGGCGGCGGTGACGCCGGTGCCGGACACGCTGTCCGAGCACGCCTTCGCCGGCCTGCTGCGGGGCGCGCGCACGGAACTCGCCTGCTGCCCGGGTTCGGAGCTCCAGGTGCCCGCCAGCAGCGAGATCGTGCTCGAGGGGGCCATCCACCCGGGCGATACGGCGCCCGAGGGCCCGTTCGGCGATCACACGGGCTACTACAACGAGGTCGAGGACTTCCCGGTCTTCACCGTCGAGCGCGTCACGCATCGGCGCGATCCGATCTATCACTCGACCTACACCGGCCGGCCGCCGGACGAGCCGGCCGTGCTCGGGCTGGCGCTGAACGAGGTGTTCGTGCCGATCCTGCAGAAACAGTTCCCCGAGATCGCCGATTTCCACCTGCCGGCGGAGGGCTGCTCCTACCGAATGGCGATCGTCTCGATCCGCAAGCAGTACCCGGGCCACGCCAAGCGGGTGATGCTGGGCATCTGGTCCTTCCTGCGCCAGTTCATGTACACCAAGTTCGTCATCGTGGTCGACGACGACATCGACGCCCGCGACTGGACCGACGTCGTCTGGGCGATCACCACCCGCATGGACCCGCGCCGCGACACGACGTTCATCGATCACTCGCCGATCGACTATCTCGACTTCGCCTCGCCGGTGGCCGGCCTGGGCTCGAAGATGGGCCTGGACGCCACCCACAAGTGGCCGGGCGAGACCGATCGCGAATGGGGCCGCCCCATCCGCATGGACGCCACCGTCCGCGCCCGCGTCGACGCCATCTGGGACGAGCTGGGCATCGACCGCTGAAAAATCGGCACTCTCGCAGAGCCCGCAGAGAATACGCCAGGAAGAGCAGGGAGGAGCCCGCTCGGTGCGTTGCTGCCGCTGAAGTCGGCGGGTACGCTCCCTTCTTCCATTCCCTTGATCTCTGCGCTCTCTGCGAGAGTCACAATCTGCTCGCGAAAGCGCCGGAAGGTATCGCGCTTGGCATCGGCGGCGGAATGGGCGAGTATGGTGCCCGCTCGGGACCCGCAATAAGAAAGGGGACGTGCGATGCGCCAGATCATGGTTCTCAATTCCAAGGGTGGCTCCGGCAAGTCGACCATCGCCACCAATCTCGCCAGCTTCTACGCCGACCGCGGCGACGACGTCATTCTCGCCGATCTCGACCCGCAGGGATCCTCGCTCGCCTGGCTGGAGGCCCGGCCGTCCGGCCGGCCCCCGATCCGGGGCGTCGACGCCTCGGAAAAGGGCGCGCGACTGCCGCGCAGCGCGGACATCGCGATCCTGGATGCGCCCGCGGCGGCCCACGGGGCCGAGCTGGGGCACCTGATGCGCCGGGCCGACACCTTCCTGGTGCCGGTGCTGGCATCACCGATGGACATGCGCGCGGCCGCCCGCTTCGTCGAGGAACTGCGGCGCAACAAGCGCATCGCCGGCCGCCAGGCCAAGTTCGCGATGATCGCCAACCGGGCGCGCGAGTACACCAATGTCTACCAGGATCTCGAGGAGTTCCTGCGCAAGCTGCGGGTGCCGGTGCTGACGAGCCTGCGCGACAACATGAACTACATCCGCGCGGCCGAGCGCGGGCTCGGCATCTTCGAGATGGCGCCCTATGCGACCGCGATCGATCGCGAGCAGTGGAAGCCGATCATCCGCTGGATCAACAGCAAGCGCAGCAAGCCGGGGACCTGAATCGGCGCCGTTCCTGCCGGTCGTCCGCAAGCGGGTGGTTCGAAGCCCTGCAGGAATGCTCTCGCGGAGTCCGCGGAGGACGCAGAGAACCGCCGGTAATGCCCTGGTGTAGCTGATCCCGCACCCTCTGCGTTCTCTGCGAGATCCATTTCCTCGACCGGGAAGGGTCCAGCGAAGCGTGAGTGGCGCCAACGCTGCGGCGGAACGGAATGCGCTGCTTCCGATCCTCTTCCCCGTGCCGCGGCAATACGCCACAATCGCCGCCCTTGCTGCTGCCGCGCGAAACGTTTCCATGTCCCATCGCATTCGCATCCTGCCCAGCGGGCACGAGTTCACCGCGGAAGCGGACGAGCCGCTGCTCGATGCTGCGCTGCGGCAGGGCCATCTCCTGCCCTACGGCTGCCGCAACGGCACCTGTGCCACCTGTGTCGGCCAGGTGGTGTCGGGCGAGGTGCGCTATCCCGATGACGCGCTACCGCCGGCCCTGTCGGAGGACGAGGCCGCGAGCGGCCGGGCGCTGCTGTGCCAGGCCCTTGCCACCGGCGACTGCGAGATCGAGGTGCGCGAGATCGACCAGGCCGGCGACATCGTCGTGCGTACCCTGCCCGTGCGCGTGGTCGGCATCGAGCCGGCGGCGCACGACGTCACCGTGCTGCGGCTCAAGCTGCCGGCGGCGGAACGCCTGCAGTTCCTGGCGGGGCAGTACATCGACCTGCTCCTGCGGGACGGACGGCGGCGCAGCTTCTCGCTGGCCAATCCGCCGCACGATGACGAACGGCTCGAGCTGCACGTGCGCCGGGTGCCGGGCGGCCGCTTTTCCGACCAGCTGCTGGCCGACATGCGCGAGAAGGCGCTGCTGCGCTTCGAGGGGCCGCACGGAACGTTCTTCCTGCGCGAGGATTCCGACAAGCCCGTCATCCTGATGGCCGGCGGTACCGGATTCGCGCCGCTCAAGTCGATCGTCGAGCATGCCATCGCCGCGCGCAGCGAGCGGCCGATGCACCTGTTCTGGGGCGTACGCGCGAAGCGCGACCTGTACATGGACGAACTCGCCCGCGGCTGGGCCGAGGCGCACGCCAACTTCGACTACACGCCGGTGCTGTCGGAGCCGGACGCGGAGGACGAATGGACCGGGGAGACGGGTTTCGTGCACGAGGCGGTGCTGCGGATGTATCCCGACCTGTCCGGCCACCAGGTCTACATGAGCGGGCCGCCGCCCATGATCGAGTCCGCCCGCAAGGCATTCCGCGAGGCCGGTCTCCCGCGCGACGAGCTCTTCTTCGATTCCTTCGACTATGCCGCCGACGCGGTCGAGGGGATGCTGGCGGCGGGGATCAGTCCTGACTGAAGATGGCAGTTGGTAGCACGTAGGTTGGGCCGACGAAGGAGGCCCAACAAGCGCTGCCGGGGATTCATGTTGGGCCTCCTTCGTCGGCCCAACCTACGTGCTCCCGCCTGCCCCTTCATTCCGCCTTGACCATTTCCCGCGAAGCCGCGGGATCGCGCCGGGCGAAGGCGCGGCGGACCGCGTCGCGGGCGAGCTCGCGGGGGTCCGGGCCGCCCTGGTTGCGCACGGCCAGCGCCAGCCCCGTCCGGTAGTGCTCGCGGGCGGCTCCGGCTTCGCCCAGTTCGTCGAGGAGCGAGCCCAGCTCGTGATAGGCCTCGGGGGTCGCGCCCGACTCGATGCTGGATTCCAGGTAGACCCGGGCCTTGCCCCACAGCCGCGTGCGCGCCGCCAGCCGTCCCAGGGAGAGCAGCAGCATCGGGCTGCGTCCATGGTCCTTCAGCCAGGCCTCGGCGTAGTCGAGCTGGCGATTCGGATCCTCGTGCTCCACCTGGCCGTAATCGTGCGCCAGCCGTTCATCCCACTGCCGATCCAGGTGCTGGCGCAACCGCCGTTCTGCAATGGCCTTCGCGCCGCACTCGATCAGCCGCCGGACATGGACATGCAGTACCTCGGTGTCACCGCGAATGCGACGGGGAAGCGAATCCCACACGGCCGTCTGGGCGCTGCCGTCGGTTTCCGCCCGGGCAATGCGGCCCAGGGCGGCGGCGCGTTCGAGGGAGGCCTGGCGATCCGGCTCGAAGATGCGGTGGCGCCGCAGTTCCGGCAGCAGCTCGGTCAGCCGTTCCCAGTCCTCCAGTTCGGCATACAGGCGGGCCAGCAGGCGCAGCACGTAGAGGTGGTTGGGGGCCAGGCCGCGCAGGCGGGTGAGTGTCGCCAGGGCGTACTCGGTCTGGTGATGCGCCAGTTGCAGCTCGGCCTGGGTGAGCGAGACGGCCACATCGGCTTCCGGGTTGGCCTCGATGGCCTCCTTCAGGTACCGGTCGCGGCGCTCGTAGGCGCCGATCTGCTGGGACGCGCGCGCCGCCGCGAGGTAGTTCAACAGTGCCGTGTCGGATTCGGGCGCGTGCCGGATCAGCAGCTTCTCGGCCCGTTCCCAGCGGCCCTCGGCCATCTCGATCAGGCCCCGTAGCAGGGCCCGGCGCGATTTCTCGGTGCGCCGGTGACGCAATCCCGCGCGCCAGGTCCGCGGGCTGCGCAGCAGCATGGCCAGCAGGCGGATCAGGAAGTACAGGGCGACGAAGGCGACCACCAGTACCGCCAGCGCGAACGCCAGGGTGGTTTCCACCGTCCAGCGGCCGATGTCGAGGTAGAGGTAGCCCGGATCCTGCTGCAGCAGGCTGGCGGCCGCGACGGCGGCGAGCAGGACGGCCAGCGCGATCAGCAGCCAGCGCATGTCATTGCTCCTCGTCCGGCGCTTCTTCTTCGGCCGCCGCCGACCGGCGGGCATGCTCGATCTCGCGTGCGAGCCGCTGCGCGAGCTCCAGCGTATCGCTCAGGTCGGGCAGCTCGGTGTCGACATTGCGGCCGCGCACGTCCGCCAGGCCCTCGGAGAAGCGGGCGGTCGCGCCAGATTGCGGATCGAAATGCCGTTCCAGCAACTCCGCCGCGCGTTCCAGGGCCGTGTCGAAATCGGCCTCGTTGCGGGCCAGTGCCGCGCGGCGGGCATCCTCGAGGGCCAGGTTCAGGGCATCGGCGGGCCGCAGGCCGTCGCCGGCCCGCGGCTCGATCGGTGCGGGCCCGGCGGGCCGGCGCTGTATGACGACGAAGTCGCGGAACTCGCGACGCAGTCGCTGCCACCAGCCTTCGATGGCCGACTCGTCGTCGCCCCGGGCGGACTCGCGCAGGGGTGCCCGCGGCAACGACTCGACCTGCGCCAGCAGGCTCTGCAGGCGCAGCACGATACCCTCGATGTCGGCCGGCTCGACGGCGCGGACGGCGTCCAGGTCGTCGACGATGGCCTGACGCAGCGGCAGCAGGCGCACGTCGCGCAGTTCCGCCACCGAGGCATCCGCGGCCGCGAGCGCGGCCTCGGCTCCCTCCGGGTCATGGGCGATCAGCAGGCGGCGGGTGGCGATCGACAGCAGGTAGCGGATCTCGGCCAGGCGCCAGCCGATCTGGTGGCGCTCGGTCATGGCCCGCACGGACTCGACCGATTCCTGCAACCGGTCCACCCGCTCTTCCACCCCGCGGGCGAGCTCGTCGCGCCCGCTTTCGAGCGATTCGATGCGGCTGCGCAGCGGCCGCAGCGCGTCCGGCCGCAGGTAGGATTCGAGCGCGGCCGCGCGTTCGTCGGGAATGGCCGCGACCCGTTGCTCGAGCTGGTACAGGCGCCAGCCGAGATAGCCGGCGGCGGCACCGGCGGCGAGTGCGAGCAGCAGGGCGAGGGAGGCGAGCAGCCGGCCCCCGCGCCGCGGGGGTGGCGAGGCGGCATCCGTCGCCCCCGCATCACCGCCGTCGTGGTCGCTGACGGGCACATCGTCGCCGGCCTGTTCGGCCGGCGTTGCGGGCGCGGGATCGGATTGTTTCGGGTCGCCTTCCGCTGACTGGCCGGCGGCACCGGTCTCCGGTGTGGCCTCTTCCGGCCCGGTGCCGGCCTGGTCCGGTTCCCGTTGCCGGGTGTCCTCGTTGCGGGACTCGCTCATGGTCTTCGGGCATTCTCCTCAGGACGGGGGCGGACCGGGCCGGGCGGTGGCCTGCCGGAGTCGCGCGGCACACCGCCGGATCGCCTCCATCAGACCCGCGTCGCCCGGCCGCGCGGCACTCACGATCGGACCGCTGAAGCCGTGCTCGCGGGCGCGTTCGGCAATGCGCGCGGCACTCGCGGCCAGCGGCAGCGTCAGCAGTCGGGCCCGGTCGGCCTCGGTGACCAGGGCCAGCAGGTTCTCCAGCCCCTCGCCACTGGTGGCGGTCACGATGTCACAGGCGGCAACGACTTCCGGATCATACCGGCTCGGCCGGGCGCGGCGATAGACTTCAGCATAATCGACCTGCGCCCCGCGCTCCACGAGCTCCGTGGCCAGCCGCTCGCGCCCGCCCTCCCCGCGAACGATCAGCACATGGCGGCCGGCGATGTGCTCGCGCGACAGGGCCGCGCAGGCGAGCAGGCCCTCCGAATCGCCGCTGTCGCCGGGCCCGATGTCGACGCGGAAGCCGGCCTGCCGCAGCGCATGCGCGGTCGCCGGACCGACCGCGCCCAGCGGCGGTGCGTCCGTCGGCGACAGCGCGAGCACGCGCAATCCGTGAGAAACCGCGGCCGGGCTGACGAACAGCAGTGCGGCGTAGGTCCACGGTTGCGGGGGTCGGGCGAGCTCCAGGGGCACGATCTCGATCACGGGCAGGCGCAGCGGCCGGCCGCCGGCGGCGGCGATGCGCTCGACCAGGCCGTCGGCGCGCTCGACGGGGCGCGTGACCAGCACCGCAAGGCCGTCGAGTGACTCCCGTTCCGAGGCGCTCAACCGTCCACCGCCGCGGCCGCGCCCAGCAGCCGGTCGGCGCCCCGGTCGCGCAGTTCCCCGGCGACGGCTCGGCCCAGCTCGCCGGGAGCGGCAAGGGGGCCACGCCGTTCGGCGGCGATGAGGGCCGAGCCGTCGGCAGCGGCCACCCGGGCGCGCAGATGCAGATCGCCGTGGCCGTCCGGCTCGGCGAAGCCGGCGATCGGCGACAGGCAACTGCCGCCGAGGCCGTGGCTGACGGCGCGTTCGGCATGGACCCGGGCGGCCGTGACCGGATCGTCCAGCGCCGCGATCAGGTCCTCGACGGCCGGGTCGTCGATCCGGCATTCGATGCCGAGCGCGCCCTGGCCGATCGCCGGCAGGCACAGGTCCGGATCGAGCGGCGCGGTGATGCGCTGCTCGAGGCCGAGGCGTTCCAGGCCCGCGGCGGCGAGCACGATGGCGTCGAACTCGCCGGCGTCGAGCTTCGCCAGGCGCGTGTTGACGTTGCCGCGCAGCTCGCGGATGCGGCAGTGCGGCAGGCGGTACAGCAACTGGCCGGCCCGGCGCAGGCTGCAGGTGCCGATCACCGCACCCTCGGGCAGGTCCTCGGCGCGGCCATGGGCGTTGCACACGAAGGCATCGAACGGGTTCTCGCGTTCGAGGATCACCGGCAGATGCAGGCCGGCGGGGAAATCGGCGGGTACATCCTTCATCGAGTGCACGGCGATATCGGCGCGGTCCTCGAGCAGCCCCTGTTCGAGCTCCTTGACGAACAGGCCCTTGCCGCCGATCGCGGCGAGCGAACGGTCGAGCACGCGGTCGCCCTCGGTGCGCATGCCGACCAGCTCGACCTTGATCCCCGGATGCAGGGCGCGCAGGCGCTCGCCGACCGATTCCGCCTGACGCCAGGCCAGCGGGCTCCTGCGGGTGGCGATGCGTATGCGCGTTGCGGACATGAAGGCAAATCCCCCGGCTCAGGAGGTCTCGTCCCGCAGGCGACGACGAACCGCGGGCAGGTGACGCCGGCTGACCTCGAGCGTGTCCTCGATATCGGGAAACCAGATGCGATGGCGGCCGCCGGATTCGCGCCGGAGACCGCCGACCCGGGCGGGCGCGATCAGGGCGTTGCGGTGGATGCGCAGGAAGCGGTCGCCGAACTCGTTTTCCAGCGCCTTGAGCGATTCCTCGATCAGCAACTCGCCGCCCGGATGACGCACGGTGACATACTTGTGCTCGGCCTGGAAGTAGATCACGTCCTCCACGGCGACCAGTTCCAGCTCGCCGCCGAGGCGCGCGCATATCCGGGTCCGCGGGCCGCCGGATTCGGCCAGCGCCGCCAGTTGCGCCCGGTTGCGCCTGCGCGCCCCGGTCAGCGCCGTCGCCAGCCGGTCGGCCCGGATCGGCTTCACCAGGTAGTCCGCGGCGTGGGTCTCGAATGCCTCCAGCGCGTGATCGCCGTAGGCGGTCGTGAAGATCACCGCCGGCGGCGGTTCGGCGCCGGCCACGTGCCGCGCCACTTCGAGGCCGTCCATGCCGGGCATGCGGATGTCCAGCAGCAACACGTCCGGGGCTTCCCGCTCCGTCAGCTCGATCGCACGGGCGCCGTCGGCGGCCTCGCCGACCAGTTCGCAGTCGTCGATGGATTCCAGCAGCCGGGCCAGCCGGGTCCGGGCCGGCGCCTCGTCATCGACGATCAACACCTTCATTTCCTGCCCTCCGGGGTCACGGGAATGCGGATCGAGACGTGATAGCGTCCGTCCCGTTCGACGGCTTCCAGCCGTCCCCGTTCCCCGTGCGCCCAGGCCAGCCGCTGGCGCACGTTGTCCTGGGCCATGCGATGCCCGTGGCCGGCACGACCCGCCGCCGGTACCGGATTGTCGATGCCGATGTGGATGCCGTGCTCGTCGTGACGGGTGCGGATCCGCAGCCGGCCGCCACCGGCCGTCGGTTCGATGCCGTGGTAGACGGCGTTCTCCACCAGCGGCTGCAGTGTCAGGGCGGGCAGCTGGCCGGAATCGGAGCCGTGATCGAGATCCCATTCGATCTGCAGGCGTTCGCCCAGCCGCTGCTGCTCGATGCGCAGGTAGCTGCGCACCAGGTCGATTTCCTCGTTCAGCGTGACCAGCGGGCGTTCCGCCAGGCTGGCGCGGAACAGTTCGGACAGGTCCTCGACCGCCTGCTCCGCCGCTTCCGGAGAAGAGCGGGTGAGGCTGGCAATGGTATTCATGCTGTTGAACAGGAAATGCGGCCGGATCCGCGCCTGCAGCGCCTGCACGCGGGCCTGGGCCGCGGCCTCGATCTTGCGGCGCCATTGGGCGGTGACGTAGAAATAGCGCAACGCGATGGCGGTGACGATCGCGCTGATGATGGTGTTCTCGGCGATCGTCGTGACCGACCATGAAACATCCTGGCGCAGGCCCAGCCACTGCAGCGCCTGCACGCCCACGATCGTGAACACGACCGTGACCGCCTGCAGCATCGCGAACGCGAGTATCGCGGCCTGGCGGTCGTTCAGGCGATCCAGGTAGCGGCGGGCGGAACACAGCAGCGCGAGGTCGACCAGGGCAATCCACTGCACGAACAGGGTCAGCAGCGCCAGCGACTCCATGCGGCCGAAGGCGCTGCCGGGGCGTGCCGCCACCAGCACGAACACCAGCAGCTCGGCCATCACGATGGTGCGCAGCAGGTTTCCCTGCTCGCAGAAGTCGGGCAGGAACTCGTGTTCCCCCTCGGTGACGGCCGCATTCATCGAGGGCCTCCATGGCAACCGGATGTCGGCATGACCGCATCATAGCGGCGTGGCTTCGCCGCTGCACAGGGCCATCGTCCACGCAGGTGCAGCCGTTCCTTTATACTCGCGAACCAGTTCCCGCCGGATGGACGATGCAATGAGCGCGCAGGACGACGGCAGCGGCAAACCCTGGGGCGGCCGTTTCGGCGAACCGACCGACGCCTTCGTCGAGGCATTCACCGCCTCGGTCGGTTTCGACCGGCGGCTGTATCGTCATGACATCGCCGGCTCGCGTGCCCACGCGCGCATGCTGGCGCGGGTCGGCGTCCTGACCGACGACGAGCGCGACCGCATCGTCGCGGGACTCGATGCCGTCGAGGCGGACATCGAGGCGGGCCGCTTCGAATGGTCGCAGGCGCTCGAGGACGTGCACATGAACATCGAGCACGCCCTCACCGAACGCATCGGCGAAGCGGGCAAGAAGCTGCACACGGGGCGCTCGCGCAACGACCAGGTCGCGACCGATCTGCGGCTGTACCTGCGCGATGCCATCGACGACCTGGCGGGCGAGCTGCAGCGGCTGTGCAGCGGCCTGCTCGATCTCGCCGAGCGCCACGCCGGCGCGGTAATGCCGGGATTCACGCATCTGCAGACGGCGCAGCCGGTCACCTTCGGCCACCACATGCTGGCCTGGTTCGAGATGCTGCTGCGCGATGCCGGGCGCCTGCGCGACTGCCGCGCGCGCACCAACGTCATGCCGCTGGGAGCGGCGGCGCTCGCCGGCACCCCCTACCCGATCGATCGCGAATACGTCGCCGGGCTGCTCGGATTCGACATGCCGGCGGAGAACTCGCTCGACGCGGTCAGCGACCGCGACTTCGCGATCGAGTTCTGCCACTGGGGCGCGGTGACGATGATGCACCTGTCACGCATGAGCGAGGAGCTGGTCCTGTGGACCTCGCCGGCGTTCGACTTCGTCGAGCTGCCCGACCGCTTCTGCACGGGCTCGTCGATCATGCCGCAGAAGAAGAACCCCGACGTCCCCGAGCTCGTGCGCGGCAAGACCGGACGCGTCAACGGCGACCTGGTGAGCCTGCTCACCCTGATGAAGGGCCAGCCGCTCGCCTACAACAAGGACAACCAGGAGGACAAGGAGCCGCTGTTCGACACGGTCGACACGCTCGCCGGCTCGCTGCGCGCCTTCGCCGACATGGTGCCGGCGATCGTCATCAAGCCGCAGAACATGGCCGAGCGCTGCCGCAGGGGCTTTGCCACCGCCACCGACCTCGCCGACTACCTCGTGCGCAAGGGTGTTGCGTTCCGCGACGCCCACGAGATCGTCGGCCGCAGCGTGCGTCACGCGATCGAGCGTGACCGCGATCTCGCCGAGCTGCCACTGTCGGAGCTGCGGCAGTTCTCCGACGCGATCGACGAGGACGTGTTCGCCATTCTGACGCTCGAGGGCTCGGTCGCCAGCCGCAACCACCTCGGCGGCACCGCCCCCGACCAAGTCCGGGCGGCCGCGGCGCGCGGGCGCGAGCGGCTTGATGCCGTGCTGCCGCCCGCCGCCCGCTGATTTCGTTCAGCGCCGTGCGATGGGTCTCTCGCAGAGGCCGCGGAGAACGCAGAGGAATGCAAGGACGGAAGAATTGAAATCACTTCCTGCACGCTCTGCGAGACAAACCCATGCTCGCGAAAGCCCTTCCCGCCCCGACGCGCAAGAT
>CAYZHJ010000066.1:13285-15909 GCA_964478305.1 uncultured Ectothiorhodospiraceae bacterium | reverse complement strand
TATACGAGGGATCGTTCTCGTGATCCGGCGGCAGTGACACTCCGATGACATTGGCGCCGAGCATGCACAGCCATTCGCTGAGCCAGGAGCCCTTGAAGCCGGTATGCCCGGTCACCAGCACCGTCTTGTTCCTGTAGGTATCGGTGAATCCCATTGTCTGTCTCCCTGTCCTGCGCAATCCGCCCGTCGATTTCAAGGAAGGTTGCGCACGATTCGTGGCCCGATGCGGTTGGTCATGGCCAGCGGCAGCCGCTTCCACATCGCCGTCGCGAGCCGGTACCTCGGATTGTCGTTATTGAGCCGCGGCGGCTCGTTGCCGGAGCGCAGCCAGTAGTGCCAGTACAACTGGACGCTCTCGCCGCCCCATTGCCGCTTGAAACGGTCCGTGCCGCTGCCCGCCGTCGAGCGCCCGAAATCGAACCGGCGACAGCCGCCGCGGATCGCGTGCGCGAGCGCCTCCCAGTACAGCAACATGTTCACGCCGGCGCGGTTGTGCTCGCGCAGCGACGACGCCCACGGGATTTCCACCGAATCCCCGTCACGCAACAGCACCGCAGCCGCCGCCGGGCGGCCGTCGAGACGCACGATGACTACCGAGGCGTCGGAGCCCATGTACCGGCATACGGCCTCGAACAGGCTGCGCGTGTACACCGGTGTTCCCAGGTCGCGCATGTTACGGGCAAATACGGCATAGAACTCGTCGAGGCGCTCCACGCCGCCAACCGCCACCTCCGCCCCGCTGCGCAGCGGTTTCTTCACCTGGGCCCGGACCTTGGATCCGATCTCCTGCCAAAGCTCGGCATCAGTGTCCGGCAGGCCACGGACCCGCGTGACCTTGTCCGTACGGGCCGGCGTGCCGTCGTCACGGGCGGAGCAGTCGCGGAACTCCGCGTGACTCACCGCCAGCTGCAAGGCCAGTTCCTCTGCCTTGCGCTCGAGAACGCCCTGCACGTAGGCGTCGGTCGCCACGGCCCCGCCGTAGTTGAAATACGGCAGCGACACCAGGAAATCCCCGAACAGGCGGCTCGACAGCCGTGCCAGCGGCAGTACCCCTGCAATCACGCCGTCAGCCGTGCGCGCGCTCAGGTAGTACGTGCGATGGCCGAACACCTCCTCGATGACGTCGCGAAACATTGCCCGGTGATAAAGCCGGGCATGGGCGGAACCGGCGACGAACGTGTCCCACGCCCGGCGCTCCCAGTCGCCCCGGTCAGCGGAGACTTCGACGCGAACCGCCGGCCGGGCCCCCGCTGTCGGTAATACGTTCACCGTTGCCGTCATGTTCATCATTCCCTGATTGCGGCGTGCCAGCACGGCGCCGGCGGCGCAGCACGACGACGAAACCGATCCCGATGCCGTTGAGCAACATGTCCAGGCCGCTGGCCGAACGGCCCGTCCCGGCCTGGAGCAGCTCGACCACCGCTCCGAGGGCCAGCAGTCCCAGCACCACCAGCGCCTCGCATCGCCACGTCTCCGCGCTTCCGTTCAAGGTCACGAAGGCGAGTGCCGTGATCGCGGCGTAGACCGGCACGTGCGACGCATTGGTCACCCACGCCGGAATCAGCGCAACCATGGGCACGGTCTCGGGGAGAACGCTCGCGGCCACGAGGCCCCCTACCGTCGCGGCGAACACCGACGCCTTCAGTGGGCGGCGCATGCACGATCGCTTTCCGGGACGGGCCGCGGCATCGTCGGCAATCCCGCCTCCGTGAGCAGATCGGCCACCGGCTGGAACGAAAAGTCGTCCAGCAACCGTTCGAGCCGGTGCTCCGTACGCCCCAGGTTCAGGTAATGACGGAAACGGGAACGCAGCGGCAGTCCGGGGACCCGGGGCTGCCCCGGATCGATCTCCCAGGGATGCAGATAGAAAACAAAGGGCTTCCCGTTGACGTGATTGACCGCACGCAGTCCCCTCCGCGTCAGATGGTACGGATAGAGCCGGAAATAGCCGCCACCCGCGATCGGGAGATTCATGCCCGCCATGCGCAGTGTCGTCAGCGGCACCTCGATAATCCTGTGGCCCGCCGGCGTTTCCAGCTCGTGCGGCCAGCGCTCGAAATCGGGGATGCCGTAGTGGTCATGATGCACCGGAAAGATGCTCGAGTCATACCGAAAACCGCACTCCGCGAGCACATCCAGGGCCCACAGGGAGCGCCGCGTGATCGAGTAGCTTGCGGCACGGTAGCCGAGCACTGGACGCTGCGCCTGGTCGGCCAGGATGTCGCGCGCGCGCAGCGTTTCCTCGCGGAACTCGGCGGGCGTCTGCTCGTAGACCAGGCGATGACTGTAGCCGTGGCAGGCGACCTCGTGCCCGCGGTCCGCGATGTCGCGAACCAGACGCGGGTAACGCTCCGCGACCCATCCAAGTACGAAGCAGGTCGAACGGACACCGGAACGATCGAATAGATCGAGCATCCGCCGCGTATTCCGCTCGACGCGGGACGGCCAGCGCGCCCAGTCCGTTCGCGGAATGGCCGATGCCATGGCGGAAACGTGGAAGTAATCCTCGACATCGATCGTCAGTGCGTTTGCGCCAATCATCCTTGTTGCCTCTTCGCACGCGCGGTGTCATCACCTGCATCGCGCAACGTCTCCTCGATGCGTTCGAGTGTTCGATTGATTCC
>CAYZHJ010000066.1:0-13185 GCA_964478305.1 uncultured Ectothiorhodospiraceae bacterium | reverse complement strand
CATCACCTGCATCGCGCAACGTCTCCTCGATGCGTTCGAGTGTTCGATTGATTCCGTCCAGAGACTCCGTGAGACGGGCAATCTGGCTCGCCGGCACCAGGCTGGTCGGATGTCCGCCCGTGCCTGTTCCTTTGCCGGCGGCCGACTCGGTCCGGCCTGCCTTGAACGGCTCCAGGCCTAGCTCGTTGACGGCCGTGCGCAGGGTCCCGACATCGACAGCGGACTGCTCATCGAGACTCGCCGTGAGCATGGCCATGTCCATAACGGTGTTTACCAGCCTCGGGATCCCACCGGTGTACTGATACAGGAAGTCGTAGGCCTGTTTGTCGACAATGCGGTCCGGTCTCGCTGCGCCCGCGGTCCGGAGACGGCCCTCGACGTAGCGTGGCATCTCTTCACGGCCGAGCCCGGTGAGGTGCACGCGCAGCCGGATACGCTGGCGCAGCTGTTCCATGGAAGGGGAGTCGAGCAGGCGGCGCAGTTGCGGCTGCCCGATCAGAACGATGCTGAGCATGTTTTCCTTGCTCGAGTCGATTCCGGAAAGCATGCGCATTTCCTCGAGCGCCGCGCTCGAAAAGCCCTGTGCCTCGTCAACGGCGATCAGGATGCGCTGGCTGGATGCCTGCGCCCGCTCCACGCAGGCGCGCAGCCGTTGGATCAGTTCCACCTTGTTCTCGGTATCGGCGGCGCCGCCCAGGCCGATCAGGATCGACTGGAGCAGTTCCACGGGCCGAAGCTGGGTCTGCTCGATGTAAATCAGCCGGATCGTTTCGGGCAGTTTCCTGATGAGGTGACGCAGGAGCAGCGTCTTGCCCGATCCCACGTCGCCGGTGATGACAACGAATCCTTCCTTGTTCAGGATCGAGTACTCGAGGTACGACTTTGCCCGCGCGTGCACACGGCCCATGTACAGATAGTCCAGGTCCGGGCTCAGACGGAACGGATAGTCCGACAGGCCGAAATGCTCCAGATACATGCTTGCATTCCTTTTCGGTCGCGCGGCTCGCGAGCTCGCCCTTCCGATGGCGCGACGGTGTCGTCAGCGCCCTTGCTTCCGCCGGTCCGTCGCTCGCGGCGATCGCCGTGACGGTCGCTCGGGCATCCGCCTGCCGAAATATCGCAACTCGAGCCGGGCACGATTCTCTTCATGGCCGGACTCCGGCAGCGTCGAGCGCCTGTCCAGGTGCTCGGCGGCCACCCGCAGTTCCAGCGACCTGCCCAGCCGCCGGGTCAGGCCGATACCCGTCGCAAGGTCCCGGTCGCGCTCGTCCAGTTCGGGAAACTCGCTGCGAAGTCCCCGGGTCGTGAACGAAATGCTCGTCAGCGGCGTCAACCCGTATTCGACCCGCAGCGAGCCGCCGACGGTGTCGCGGTCCAGGGCGTCCGATTCATAGTCCTCCTCCCCCGTGTGCACCGACACGCGCGCCGTCAGCGGGCCACTACGATACTCCGTTAACAGCGCTGCCCGGCGCTCGTGGCCCACCTCGCCGGTCACCGACACCGTGGCAGGATCCGTGCCCAGCGGATCATCCGGCCCGACCAGTAGTTTCTCTTCCAGGTCCGTGGTCCCCGCCGACAGTTTCATGCCGACCCGTACACCGCCGCTGAGCGCCGTCACTGCCCGGAGATTGAACAGGTCCGCGTCCAGATCATCGAGCGCCTCTCGCCCGACGCGCGTACGCCCGAGGCTCGCTTCCACCTCTCCGTGGGGCAGGCGGCGCCGGTAACCCAGATATGCCTCCCGGCGCGTGTAATCCTGTTGCGTCGCTGCTTCGCGCCTGAAGCGCACCCGCTCCCCGGCCACGTTCACGGACAGTTCCGTTACCGGTGAAACACGGCGTCCGACCGACGCCGCTACACGATGGCGCGTGTGATCCTCATCCGTGTCCTCGAACCAGAAATGCCCGTAACGGGGACTCAATCTCGCGTAGGTAACTTCCGACAACTGCCATTTGATGTCGGGCCCCGTCACGAACGCATTGACATCCTGCTCCGTTTCCGGCGTCGCGACGGCGCGCGTATCGCGCGGGATCTGGCGATACGTATCACGCACGATCCAGGCCAGCGTGTCATCGACCAGATCCCATTCGATCGCACCGTTCAGCGTGAACTCGGTATGGTCCGCAACAACGTCGGATGCATAGTCGTTGTGCTCGAACGAGCCTTCCAGGTCCGCGGTCACGCCGGGGGCATGCTTGCGCAGCGAGACTGTCCCGAGCATTACCCGGTTGGTGTCTTCCATCTCTTCCTCGCTGAGCAGCGCGGGATTGTCGCTGTACTCGACCGCCCCCCCGATGGACCATCCCAGGTCCACGGCCGAGGCGGCCGCGCTGTACAACACCAGTGTCGCCGCAATGACGGCATCGGCACATGCCCCACGCCGGTGGCGATACGACCCGTCGGTGCCGCCTCGCAAGGCGTCCGGCCCTGCAACATGGTCACGTCCGCCGGCGGATGCATGCTCACAGTGCCGTGGCAAGGTCATCGTTGAACACGACGCCGACGGGGCCACACTGGTTTGCCACGTGCAATGCGGTTCGTATCTCACTCTGCGATGCCCTGCCGTAGGGCGCCACGAGCAACGTGAAATCACATGCCTGCGCGACGATTCGTGCATCGGCGTTATCGGCGATCGGCGGAATGTCCACCAATATGAAACGGTCCGGATAGCGCGCCTTCATGTGCTCCAACGCATCCTGCAACCGGGGACTGGTGAATGGCTCGTGCGTAGCCACCACCCCTGTTTCGCCGGCAGGAACCACCCGAAGCCCGGGAATCCCGGTTACGTGGATGATTTCCTCGATCGACACATCGTCGTCATGCAGGTACTCGACCAGTCCGGGATAGGCGGCGCCGTGGGCCAGGCCGGATACGGTACGGTGCTGTAGCTCGCAGTCGATGCAAACCGCCGTCTTCGTGGCGTCGTATGCGAAGGCCGCCCCGAGATTCCGTGCTACGAAGCTCGCGCCGCTTCCGTGCACGACACCCGTCACCGCCGCCACGAAATTCGGGGCCGCCGCGGACTGCACCAGGCCCGTCCGCATTTGCCGGAATGCATTGACCGCCTTGTGCTCGGCCGTGCGGAAATTGACGACGCCCCGCGACCTCAGCTCCCGGGGCGACCAGGCGGGCGGGTTGTACATGCGGGCGGTCGTGCCCGTGCCCTGCGTACTCGTGAGCGTCCGTTGCCGCCCGGCCCGCGCCACGGCCGTGCGCGATGATCCATCACCATCGCGTTTCCTGAGCTGCGCCACTGCCTGTTCGATCTTGCTCACGTCATGCTCCGGTCGCGATGCCGGTCGCGTCCAGCCATTGCCGCCAGGGAAGCTGCGCCGGATCCTCGAGACCCCCGGTCAGATTCATCCAGACAAGGCCGGCCAGCGCAGCCAGTACCGCAACCACGATCACGATGGCGAGCGTCAGGCCGGACCAGGTGCGCCGCCGCTCGCCCGGGGAAACCGCGCGTGCGAGGGTACCCAGCAGGACTTCCTGCGCCTCGGCCGGCAATTGATCGGGGTGTCGCACGCGCGCGTCGAAATTGAGCCACAACAACAGCAATCCCGTCGGGAATGCGATGGCGACGAATCCGCCCGCCACCACGAAGTGCACGAATTGCAGCCCGGTCGGCCGATGCGGCACGAATGCCGGCTCCTGCACCCGGATCGTCAGGCCCTTCTGCTCGGAATCGAGATCTTTCGAAACTCGGGCATTCTCGCGGCGCTGCAGTAGATCCTCGTACATGTTCCGCGTCACCTCGTAGTCGCGCTGAAGGCTTTCTATGCGACCCTGTACGTCCTGCAACCTGCTCGCCTTCTGTTTCGACTCCTTGAGCTCCTGGCGCGTGTGCTCCAGCCGTGCCTGCAACGTCCGTGTCTCGGTACGCACGTTGTAGAGGTTTTGCTGCAGCTCCTGGGAGACGGGATTATTGCTCTTCCAGGCCTCGGATTCAGACGAACCCGGTCCCTCTTCCGGTTCCGACTGCGCCTGTTTCAGGCTGGCCTTGAGATCCTCGATCTTCTGCTTGACTTCGACGACATCCGGATAACTGTCGTGATACTGCAATCTCAGCTCCTCGAGCCGATCCTGCAACTCGCCTATGCGTGAGCGATACTGCTGCGCGCGCGTGACCGCCGTACCGGACTCGGCTTCGCCGGAGAGCTGCTCGCGCAGGGATTTCTCCCGTATCTTCGCCTCCCGGATCTGCTGCTCGAGGTCGTCGATCTGCCCATTGAGCTCCACCTGCCGGCGGTTGATCTCGTCCAGCGCACCCGGCTCAGCCAGCGGATGCTCCTTGCGGATTTCCTTGAGATTTCCCTCGATGCGCGTGAGCTTCTTTTCGTACAGCTTCACCTGGGAATCGATGAACCGGTATGCCGCCTCGCTCTCCTGCTTCTTGCTTTCGAGCATACGTTGGATGAACAGTTGTCCGATACGTTCCGTGACCTGGTGAACGACCTTCGGATCGGCGTCCCGGTACTCGATGCGAATCAGGTTCTCGCCGGGATCGCTGACCGTGGTCCTGGCTCGCATCTCGGTCACTAGGTTCTCTTTCTTCGCGTCCGTCGCGTTCTTTACCTGCCCGGTCACCTCGAGGGCATCGAGCATCAACGAGCGCTTGTTGATGACCTCGCGTGCATTGCGCGCCAACCCGGTGACTTCGGAACGCACGGCCCGCCCTTCCATCAATGGATCGATGATGTTGCGGCCCTCTACATGGATCGTCACCGACGACACGTAGGAAGTTGGCCATGCGGATCCCAGCAATACGGCAACTGTGCATATTCCGACAAACGGAACCACGAGCATCCACTTGCGCCGCACGATCTCCCTGCATGCCAACCGCATCGTATCGTGAAGGCCGTCAACCCTGAGCACTGATGCATACCTCCGCTTGCGGGATTCAGAGCCACCGCTCCGGCACCGAGACGACGTCACCGGGGCGCAGGGGGAGATTGCTTTCGAGATCCCCTTCTACGAGGATCGCGTCCAGATCCACCGTGTGGACCCTCGTTTCATCCCCCACTCGCCGGTACAGACGTGTGCGATGTGCGGCAGCGAACTCCGTCAATCCGCCTGCCTCGAGCACGAGATCCAGGACCGTCATGCCCTGGCTGTAGGAAATCGATACCGGTTGCCGTACGGCACCCGTGATGCGCACGCGTGACAGGTACTCATCACTATTGATCTCGGTGACCATGACCGCGACCCGAGGTTGCCGCAGGTACTCGCCGAGTGCCTGCTCGATGTTCCCGGCGACGCTCTCGGGGGTCTCGCCACCCGCCTGCACGTCTCCAACAAGCGGCACCGAGATCCGGCCATCCGGGCGCACGGGCACGCTCACCGACAGTTCCGGGTTCTGCCAGACATTGATCTCGAGCCGATCCTGCGGGCCGATACGATAGAGCTGGTCACCGGCGTAACCGGAGGTCTCCTGGGCCATCTGGTCCGACATCCCCGGCGGGCCGGAGGCGCATCCCGTGGCGAGAAGCGCCATCACGAAAAGCAGCAACTGCGGCGCAGCAATGCTCGCGCTGCTGTCACATCGCGAAGAGCGGGATGCATCGGCTCGCGGCATAACCTGTCTTTGAGTCGGTATCAATACGTGCGGTCTCACCAAAGCCCCCCTGGAGAAGGCGGATTCGATCTGTCGTGCATTGCGCTGCCGAACATGCGATCCCGAGCCTCCGCGCACGGCAAGCGCGTCCGTGCCCCGTCGAACACCAGGCGGCAGCTGCTTCGCTACCAAAGTCCGCCCGTGGTCAGCGAGCGCCCAGCCCCCGGATCACCACCTCTGCTGTCTGCACCATGATTTCCAGATCGAAATGCAGACTCCAGTTCTTGATGTAGTAGAGGTCGTACTGGAGCTTCTCGAGCGCCTCTGCGTCCGTCGCTCCATAGGGATACGAGATCTGCGCCCAGCCGGTGAGTCCCGGCTTGACCCGGCAGCGATCGGCGTAGTGCGGGGACTCCTGCTGCAGACGCTGCACGAACTCCGGCCGCTCGGGTCGCGGGCCGACCAGGCTCATATCGCCACGCAGGATGTTGAAGAGCTGCGGCAGCTCGTCGATGCGGTAGACGCGCAGGACCCGGCCGGCGCGCGTGACACGGGGGTCGTTCTGCTGCGCCCACACCGCCTTGCCGTCGGCCTCGGCATCGGTCCGCATCGTGCGCATCTTGAGCAGCTCGAACTGGCGGCCGTTCTCGCCGACGCGCACCTGGCGATAGAGAATCGGATCGCGGAAACCGGATTCGATCCATATGGCAAGAGCCGCAAGAAGCAGCAGCGGAGCCGATATGACCAGCAGGATGACGCTCGACATGATGTCGAGCCCCCGCTTGAGGCCGTCCGCGATTCGGTTGGACGAGAACCCCGGCGCGAATGCGAACCAGCTCGGCAGCAACAGGTCCGGACTCACACGCCCTGTCTCCCGCTCGTAGAACGCCACCGGATCCTTGATGGCCGTGCCATTATTCCGGCAGCGCATAAGCTCTTCCATGTCAATGCTATTGCGCCGCTCGTCGGGAGCGAACACGATTTCATCGATACGGTGGCGCGCGACCCAGTCCGACAGTTTCCCCTGTGGCGGCGCTATCAGGCGGCGTTTCAGCAGCGATACTTTGTCCCCGGGACAGGGTACGAATCCCACGATGCGGAGCGCCACGAGATCGCTGCCCGGTCGCACTTGTGCAATCGGCCGGACACGCCGGCCGGCACCCAGTATCAGTACCCGGCGCTGACTGCGCTCCCGTTTCAGCAGCGCCAGGAGAGCCGCCCGGCCCCCGAGAATGGCCAGAAATGCGAGCACCATTGAGGCCGGGAGCACGCCGACGCCCATCGAAAACATCGGAACGAGATATGCGAAGGCGGCCATCACGGCGCCGGCCAGTCCGAACGCGATCACCATGCGCACGACGGTCGAACCCAGCCCGCGGATGGGCCGATGGTTGTACAACCCGCTGGCCATCATGAGCAACACGCATACTCCCGCGAACAGGCCGCTCTCGAGGCCACTCGGCGAATCCACACGGCCTGCCAGCGGCTCGTACAGCGGCAGCGCGGTCGTCACAACGAGATGAGGTGCCGCAAACAGGAGCAGCCCATCCAGTGCGGGCAGATAGTCGATTACTCGCCTGCAGTCAATACCGAACACGTTCATCCCTGATCGCCTCGTCGTGTTTCGCCCTGCTCATCATCGATCGATGGGGTCTCCAGACCCGGTGCAGGGCGCATGAGAACATCAGCGCATGGCCGCGCCGTGCATCTGTTGATCGCACGCTACGGCAGCAATGCATGCACCTGTATAGGGCCAACCCCGGATTCCGGCTCGGGGAAGTCCGGGATTCACCCTCCGGGGATTCGCCCCTCTGGTCCACCGTTGCCCCGGAATGCACGGATACACCACTGTTGCCCAACGGCGACACAATCCCCCGAACCCCGCGGGTCGAATCCGCCCGACCCCGTCATATACCTCGGATGGGGGCGCAAACCGGGACAAGGAACAACCGGCGGTAGTGCCCACTATCGCACCGGTTGTCACACGTACCCCGTTCCCCGGATACTGGGACCGTGCACGATCCCCGATGGAGCCCGTGGGCAAGACCATGAAACATGTCCAGCGCAATTATCGTTCGAACGGCTTCACGCTGATCGAGGTCATGGTGGTGGTTGCAATTCTCGCAATCCTGGCTGCGATCGTCGTTCCACGAATCATGGACGAGCCGGCCAGGGCACGAGAGACCAGGGCAATGCAGGATATCCGCGCGATCCAGAACGCGCTCGACATGTACAAGCTCGACAACCATCGCTATCCAACCACGGACCAGGGCCTGGAAGCGCTGGTCAACCCGCCCGACAGCGGTCCGGAACCCCCCAACTACCGTGACGGTGGCTACCTCCGCAAGGTTCCCACCGATCCATGGGGCAATCCCTATCAATACCTCAATCCCGGGCGCCATGGCGAGATAGACATCTATTCACACGGCCCTGGCGGCCGGTCCGGTACCGGACAGGACGATGAGGTCATAGGCAACTGGGAGCTCAACTGACGGCATGGACGTCGCACGATGCAGGCATGGCTTCACGCTTACCGAGCTCCTCGTCGTGATCACGCTGATTGCCGTGATCACCGGCATGGTCGTTCTGAGTATTCCTTCGAGATCGACTGCCGAACTGCAACGGGGCGAAGCGCAACGTCTTCATGCGCGCATGACCATGGCACATGAACAGGCCGTACTACATGCACAGACATTCGGCTTGCGCCTCGAAACCCACGGTTATCGTTTCATGCAGCTAACAGGATCGAATTGGCACCGTTTCGGCGAGGATCATCCATTGCGTGAACACCGGCTGCCGGAAGCGGTAATCCTGGAACTGGAGATCGAGGGAACCCAAATTTCGCTCCAGGACGACGAGGAAACAGAGAATGAATCCAGGCCGCAGATCCTTTTTCTGGCCAGTGGCGAAGTGATGCCCGACTACACGCTTCATATTCTTGGCAACGGCAACAGCGTCGAATACACGATTGCTGCCGGGGAAGAGGAATGGATCGATCTCACCGAGAGCCGCTAGTCCGCTGCGCCGCACCGGAATGCGTTCTCGCTTCTCGTGCCAGGACGTTGCCCGAAGCAGGCTTCACGCTGGTGGAGGTACTGGTCGCACTGGCCGTGGTGACAACGATGATGACGGCACTTGTGCTCGCAGGCTCGAGCCGGATCGACGGTCTCTCCTACATGCGCGACCGGACCATCGCCACCTGGATTGCCAGCAACCGGCTGACCGGATTGCGGCTGGCGCGGGATTGGCCCGACACCGGCACGCGCGAAGGCGAGGTGCAGGCGGTCGGCCGCACCTGGCGATGGCACGCCGAGATCAGCAATACGCCCGACAACCACGTACGCCGCGTCGAGATCACCGTACGGCTCGATGAATCGGATGACCGGTTGTCCCGGATGGTCGGATTCGTGATCGATCCCGATATCCGGGCCGTGACCGAGGAGACGTCGTGAACAGGCGTGTCGGCGGACTTACGCTGGTCGAGTTGCTGGTCGCCATCGCGACATTCATGATCATCGGCGTAGCGGCCTACACCGGTCTGCTTTCCGTGCTCGAAACCCGGGAAATTACAGATCAACGTTCGCAGCGCCTCGCCGAGGTCCAGCATGCAGTCGGGACGCTGGCTGATGACGTGCGCCAGTCCATAGCGCGCCCCGTGCGTACGGACGGGCCCGACCGTGGGCACGCGCTGGCGGGTGGCAGTGGCCTCGAGGAGTTCCTGCGCCTCACGCGAACCGGATTGCCCAATCCGGTGAATGGGTCTCGTTCAAGCCTGGCACGGATCACGTGGACGCTGGATGGCGACCGGCTGCTCCGCAGTTGGCGTCTGCGGCCGGACAATGTCCTCGCGACACCGGCGACACGCCGCAAAATGCTCGACGGAGTCGAGCGCGTCGACCTCCGCTTTCTCGACGAGGCTGATCAGTGGCGTTCGCGGTGGCCGAACCTGGGCACCACCGAATCGTCGGCACGCCTGCCGCGCGCCATCGAGATCACACTCGTGCTGGACGACTGGGGGGAGATCACGCGTTTGTTCGAATTGCCGGCAGCGCCGCCGTCTCTGGCGACGCGGGAAGCGGAATGATGCGACCGCGCGTCGGGTCCGGACACGAGAGAGCAGCGCGGCGCCCGGCACAAGCCGGTGTGGCCCTGATCACGGTGCTTCTGGTGGTTGCACTCGGCACAGTTGCCGCAGTGCACATGACCCGTCAGACTCAACTGGACCTGCATCGAACAGGCAACCGGCTGGCCCTCGTACAGGCGCGCGAGATTGCCCTGGGCGGCGAGCAGTGGGCGGCATCCGTCCTTGCCCGCATACGGCGCTCCAAGAATTATCAGGGGGTCGATGCCCGCAATCAGGACTGGGCGCAAGGGCTCCCATGGACGCCGGCGGAAGAAGCGCAGGTAACAGGATCGATCCAGGACATGCAGGGCCGATTCAACATCAACAACCTGATCGACGAGGGTGCGGTCAGCGCTCTTGCACTGGATCGTTTCGAACGTCTGCTGGTGGCACTCGACATCGAACCTGCCCTCTCGCAGGCGGTGATTGACTGGCTCGATCGCAATCGCGAGACCATGTATCCCGCCGGCGCCGAGGATGACTACTATCTCATGCAGGATCCACCCTACCTGGCAGCCAACCGGCCCGCGACGACAGCCACGGAATTACGGCTGGTCCGAGGGATCGACGCAGCCGCCTGGCAAAGCCTGGCGCCCCATGTCACCGCCCTGCCCGAGCGTACCCCCATCAACCTGAACACGGCGACGCCGGCGGTGCTGCAGGCCGTTGTTCCCGGACTGCACAGGGAAGCGGCGAACTCGCTTTCGGAGAAGACGACGGATCAACCTTTCGAGAAAGTGAACGAATTCTTCGACGATCCACTCGTTGCAGATACGGAATCCGTGCAGGAAGCGGACGGCACCGGGCTGGACGTCGGCTCGAGCCATTTTCGCGTCCACGTGACGGTCGCGATGGAGGAGCTCGAATACACGCTCTACAGCTGGCTTGCACGCGAACCGGACGGCAGCTCGCGAATCTTCCGGCGCTCGCGCACCGGGGAGTGACGATGGCCGGCCTCATTCTGATCCGTCCCTCGGTCTCCGGCGAATGGACATGGGTCGCTTCGGCGGACGGGCCGAACGCAGTGAAACGAGGAAACCCGCTCGATGCCGCACGACGGGCGCAGGGACAGCGCGTGATTCTTCTCGTCCCCGGCGCGGATATTTCGCTCATGCGCGCAGACGTGCCCACGCGCAGCCGCAGGACGGCGGTAGCCGCGATTCCGTGGGCGCTCGAGGATCGTCTGATCGACGAAATCGAGAACCTGCACTTCGCCGTGGGCGCGCGGACGCCGGACGGCCGCTGGCCCGTCGCCGTGATCGCGCGCCCGATCATCGACGGACTGCTGGCGCAGTGCGCGGAGGTCGGTCTCGAACCGCACGTGGTGTTGCCCGAACCCCTGGCGCTGCCCGTGCCCGGGGACAACACCTGGGTTGTCCTCGAGGAGGCCGGGCAGTTCACGGTACGCACCGGTGACGATGACGGATTTGCCTGCGAACCCGAGATGCTATCCATCGTGCTCGGCGGTATCGACCCCCCCGACCGGCTGGTTCGCCACCAAACGGCCGAGGCCCCCGCGGAGGTCTGGCCGGAATCCTTCCATGCCGTCGTCCGGCAGTCGGAGCGCATGGACTGTCCGCAACCGCTGGCGGCGCTGTCGGAGGGATGGAGCCCGCGCATCAATCTGCTCCAGGGACCGTATGCCCCGGGCAGCCGCTACCGGGAGCACCTGCGTCGATGGCTGTTGCCGGCCGGCCTCGCTGCCTGCGTCGCGGCACTGGCGCTGGTGCATGCGACGGTGGAGCATGTCAGCCTTCTCGCCCGGGAAGCACAGCTGCGGGAACAGATGGAGAGGATATACCGGGAAGCCTTTCCGGAGGCCCAGCGCATCGTCGATCCTCGCGCCCAGATGGAAGGAAGGATCGCCGAGTTGCAGGGACCCGCTGGCGGCGCCGGTTTCCTGAAAGTCGCCGGCCGCATCGCAGAGCCCCTGACGGGCCGCGAGGATGTACGACTGACGGAGCTGCAATGGCGTGAAGGCACACTGGACCTGACCCTGAGAACGGATCGACTGGAGCTCCTGGACCGCGTCCAGCAGGAGCTGCAGCAGTCCGGTTTCACGACCGAGCTGCGTGACGTGGAACGCAACGAGAATCGGGTAACCGGACGCTTGCGCCTCCAGGTGCGGGAACCATGAAGGACTGGTTCAACGCATTGACCGTCCGTGAACGGCTGGTGGTTTCGGCGGGTGGCCTCATCGGCGGTTCGTTACTGGTGTACGTCGCGCTGATCGAACCCGTTGCCAAGCGTTTCCACGCGCAACGCGCGCAGGTCCAGGCCCTCGAGGAGGATCTTGCCTGGATGAGACAGGCGGCGCGGCAGGTGAACGAGCTGCGGGTCACCAGCCCCGCGGACTCATCCGGCGATGATGGCAAGGCGCCCTATGTCGCGGTCGACGAAGCCTTGGGCAACGCCGGACTGCCACAGCCCGGCACACTGGAACCCGCGGGACAGACAGGTGTCCGGCTGGAGTTCGAGGCGGTGCCGTTCGATCGGCTGATGTCCATGCTGGCAGGATTGCGCCAGCAGCGCGGCCTGCATGTCACCCGGGCCCGGCTGACCGCGACCAAGCCCGGGATGGTGCAGGCACAGCTCACACTGCAACGGCCGGATCAATGAAACGCACGATCATCCTCCTGTCCGCCGGCCTGGCCGGCCTGCTCGCCGGCCTGATCGCGCATTTCCCCGCAAGTCACGCGATCACCGTGATGGCGCCCGCCAGTGTCACGGCCGAGGGCGTGCGAGGCTCCGTCTGGCAGGGGAACGCCCGGCGTATCGAGCTCGGCGGTCCCGTCCCGCTTGCCGCGGTCACCTGGGACGTGTCCGCCCTGTCCCTGCTCGGCGGCCGACTCGGACTCGAGACCCGTTTCGATGTGGCCGGCGGTCGGGCCACGGTCACCGCCGCCCTTGCGCCCGACGGAGAAATCACCGTCGAGGAAGCGATCTTCCGGGGCCCCGCGGCCCCATTGATTGCGTGGCTGCCGCCGCCGATGCCGTCCGTCTCGGTCGAGGGCAGCGTCATCGCACGGGTGAGTGGTGTTCGCCGGGCCGATGGCCGAGTGCGCGACATCACCGCGCGTATCCTGTGGGAGGATGCCCGCTTGCGGGACCCCGGACCGGTGGTGCTCGGGAACGTTACCGTCGAAGCAAGGCCGGCCGCAGACGGCAGCCATCGGATCGACATCGGGAATCGTGACAGCCCGCTGGCGATCGACGGCGATGGACGCATGAACGAAGACGGACACTACGAGCTCGTCGTGCGACTCGAAGTCGGCGCCGATACCCCGGCCCGGGTTCGCGATCTGCTCGAGACATACACTGAACGCGACAACGGTGCCTTCGCGGTTCGCTCCCGGGGGCGCATTCCGTTGTGAATATCAACGCACCAGTTGATTGAGCTCGAAGATCGGAAGCAGTACCGCCAGCACGATCAGCATAACCACTGCTCCGGCCATGATGATGACCGCCGGCTCCAGCAGGCTCGTCAGCATCGAGACGCGTAACCGGG
>CAYZHJ010000065.1:0-15913 GCA_964478305.1 uncultured Ectothiorhodospiraceae bacterium | reverse complement strand
TTGTTAAAACTTAATTACCGGTGGGGTTGGTTGGGCCGCCGAGGGCGGCCAAATTTTTGGGCCCGGTTGTGTGGGGCCTCCTGCGCGGCCCCAACCTGCGCCCGGACAAGCACCGAAACCCGAACCGGCAACCGATCTGAAGTGAACGCACCAACGGAGAACCAGCCGACATGATGTACCTGACCTGCCCCTACTGCGGCGAGCGTGCGATTACCGAGTTCACCTTCGGCGGCGACGCCTCGGTATCGCGGCCGCGCGAACCGGCTGCCGCGGGTGACGCGGAGTGGTTCGGATACCTGTACCAGCGCGTCAATCCCGCCGGCCGGCATCTCGAGTACTGGCATCACAACCTCGGCTGCCGGCAGTGGCTGCGGATCGAGCGTGACACGATCAGTGACGAGGTGTTCGCGGCGGCAGGCTTCGCGCAAGCGGATGACCGGCAATCATGACCCAACCGTACCGCATCGACGGCGGCAGCCTGATCGACCGTGAGCGGCCATTGACGTTCACCTTCGACGGCCGCCGATACGAGGGCTTCGCGGGCGACACGCTGGCATCCGCCCTGCTGGCCGGCGGCGTGCATCTCGTCGGCCGCAGCTTCAAGTACCACCGCCCGCGCGGCATCCTGGCCGCCGGCGCCGAGGAGCCGAACGCGCTGGTCACGGCCGGACGCCGCGGTGCGCACCGGCCCAACCTGCGTGCGACCGAGCTGCCCCTTGCCGAGGGTCTGGAAACCCGCAGCCAGAACTGCTGGCCCTCGCCCCGGTTCGATCTCGGCGCGGCGGCACAGTGGCTGGCCCCCCTGCTGGGCGCCGGCTTCTACTACAAGACCTTCATGGCACCGCGCCGCGCCTGGCCGCTCTACGAGCGCCTGCTGCGTCGGGCGGCGGGCCTCGGCCACGCGCCCCGGGAAATGGACGAGCAGCACCACGATCGGCGCCACGTGTTCTGCGACGTGCTGGTGATCGGCGCCGGCCCGGCCGGCCTGACGGCCGCTCTGGCCGCGGCGCAGGCCGGTGCCCGCGTGATCCTGGCCGACGAGCGCGCCGCGGCGGGCGGCTCGCTGCACGAGACCGCCGCCTGCCTCGACGGCCTGGCCGCCGGCGCCTGGGCCCGGCAGACCGCGAACCGGCTGGCCGCGATGGAGCGCGTGCGGGTGTGGCCGCGGACCACGGTCTTCGGCCGTTACCGCGACGGCCGCTTCGGCCTGGTTCGCCGCACCGCCACGGGCGAGGTGTACTGCCAGGTACGCGCTCCCCGCGCGGTCCTCGCAAGCGGCGCGATCGAGCGGCCGCTGCTGTTCGGCGACAACGACCGACCCGGCATCATGCTGGCGAGCGCCGTCGCGCGCTGCATCCACGGCCACGGCGTGCTGCCCGGGCGCCGTGCCGTGCTCGTGACCAACAACGACAGCGCGTACGAGACCGCGCGCGCGCTCGTCGGTGCCGGAGCGGAAGTCGCCGCCATCGCCGATTTGCGCAACGAGCCCGGAGTCGATGCGCCCGCGGGTACAGAGGTACTCGCGGGTGCCCGTATCGCGCGAGTCCGCGGCCGCGGCCACGTGCGCGCGATCGAGTTCGATACCGCCGCCGGGCGACGTCGAATCGACTGCGACCTGCTGTGCGTCTCGGGAGGCTGGACGCCCACGATCCACCTGTACATGCACGATGGCGGTGCAATCGAATTCGATAACGGCTGGGGCGCCTTCGTACCGGCTGACGCATCGGGCTCGAACGGCCTTCACCGCGCAGGCGCCTGCAACGGCACGGCGGGGCTTACCGAAACGATCGCCGAGGGACACCGGGCCGGTGCGCGGGCCGTGGCGGAAGCCGGATGCACGGCATCCGTCTCCGGTACCGCCCCCGAAGTGGAAACGGACCTGCCCGCGGACGCCATGCAATCGGCATTGCTGTTCGAGGCGGGCAATGGCCGCGGCAAGTGCTTCGTCGACCTGCAGAACGATGTCACCGCCGCCGACCTGGAACAGGCGCTGGCCGAGGGCTATCGCTCGATCGAGCACGTCAAGCGCTACACCACGCTCGGCATGGGCACCGACCAGGGGCGAACCTCCGGCATCAACGGCCTGCGGCTGGTGGCCGACCGGCTCGGGCGGCCGGTGGAGGAAGTCGGCATCACGACCTTCCGGCCGCCGTACACGCCGGTATCGCTGGGGGCGCTGGCGGGCCGTGACAGCGGCGGCCGACTCGCCCCCCTGCGCCGCTCGCCCATGCATGCCCGCCACGAACGCGCCGGCGCCGTGTTCCTGCCGGCCGGACTCTGGCTGCGGCCGCGTTACTACCGTACACACGGCGACGATGTCGCCACCGCCGCGAAGGCCGAGGCGGCCAACGTGCGCAATAACGTCGGCATGGCCGATGTCTCGACCCTGGGCAAGATCGAGCTCGCCGGTCCCGATGCCGCCGTATTCATCGACTACCTCTACATGAACCGTCTCGACAACCTGCGGACGGGACGCGCCCGCTACGGGGTGATGCTGCGCGAGGACGGCTTCGTGTTCGACGACGGCACGGTCGCACGGCTGGCCGAGGATCGCTTTCTGGTCTCGACCACGACCGCCAACGCCGACGCGGTGCTGTCGCACATGGAATTCCACCGGCAGGTCATCCATCCGCAACTGCGGGTCCGGCTGGCGCCGGTCAGCGACCAGTGGGCGGTGGTCGCGCTGGCCGGGCCCCGCAGTCGCGAGGTGCTCGCGCGTGCATTGCCGGATACCGACGTGAGCAACGAGGCATTGCCGTTCATGGGCCTGCTCGAGACCGCCATCGGCAACGTGCCGGTCCGCGTCTTCCGCATCAGCTTCTCCGGCGAGCGCGCCTGCGAGATTGCGGTGCCGTCCGATCACGCCGCCGCACTCTGGGACCTGCTGCTGGCGGCCGGCGAGCCGTTCGGCATCATGCCCTACGGCCTGGAGGCGATGGACTGGCTCCGCATCGAGAAGGGCCACTTGCTGATCGGCCTCGAGCTCGACGGGCGGGTGACGCCTTTCGATGTCGGCATGGAACGCATGATCGCCGCCGAGGGCGACTTCGTCGGCCGGCGTTCGCTGGAGCGCCCGGCCTTCAGGGAACCGGATCGACAACGACTGGCCGGCTTCGTCGCCCGCGACGGCGATACGCCGATCCCGGCCGGCGCACAGATCGTGGACAGGTCGGACAACGGCGACCGCGGACGGAGCATCGGCCGCATCACCTCGCCCGGCTTCAGCCCGGTGCTCGGGCAGCCCGTCGCGCTGGGCCTGATCGAGGACGGACCAGAGGAGCGCACGGTCCACGCCCTGTCACCGCTGACCGGCGAACGGGTCGAGCTGGCGGTCACGGCACCGGTCTTCCACGACCCGGAAGGAGCACGCCTGCGTGGCTGACGAGATGCAGGACGAACCCGACACCGCACCGCTCGAGCAGGCACTCGAACGATTCACGCGACGGCAGCCGCCGCTGGCCGACCGTGCCGCCGAGCCGGCAAAGGGTGTCCGGCTTTCGAGCCCGGCAGCGTCCGCCCTGTTGCGGGCCGACGGAGTCGAAGCGGCTGCGCTGCCGCCGGCCGGCAACGAGATCCGGCGCATCGGCATGGGGCCGGACTGCTGGATGCTGGTCGGCGAGACCACCGATGCCGCCGCGTTGCGTGATTCGCTCGGCGTCCTCCCCGAGGACGCCATGATCACCGACCTCTCGCATGGCTGGAGCCGAATCCGCCTGCAGGGTCCCCTCGCCGCCGGGACGTTGCAGCACGGCATCGACCTGGACCTGCATCCCGACGCCTGGCCTGTCGGCCACAGCGTCGCGACGGCGTACCGGACGCTGCCGGTGCTGCTGCATGCACCAATGCCCGGGTGCTTCGACGTCTACACGCTGCGCAGCCTCACCGAATGCCTGTGGGACTGGCTCGTGGACGCCGCCAGCGGCCCGGACGAGAACCATGGTGAAACGAATTCGTTATCCAGCCCTTGAATCCCGGGGTTTCTTGCGCCTTTGCGCCTTCGCGCCTTTGCGAGAGACTCGAACAAAGTGGAAAGAAGATCGAACCGGAGTGCGCGGCACTCGTGGAGACGATGACATGACCACCGACAAGCAGACACTCGTCGGACAACTGTCCGACGAGCTGATACTGGAACTCACCACCCGCATGGTGGAGATCCCGACGCGCAATCCGCCGGGCGACGAGCGTCCCTGCGCGGAGTTCATCCATGCAACACTGCAGGGATGGGGCATCGAGACCGAGCTGATCCCGGAACCCTACCCCGAACGCCCGCAGGTGGTCGCCCGGATCCGCGGCACCGGCGACGGACCGACGGTGATCCTCAACGGTCACATGGACGTGGTCTCCGAGGGCGACCCCTCGGCCTGGACCCGCCCTCCGTTCAAGGCGACCCGCGAGGGCGACCGCCTCTACGGCCGCGGCACGGCCGACATGAAGGGTTCGGTGGCCGGGGCGATGGCGGTCATGAAGGCGCTGCACGACGCCGGCGCGCAATTCCCCGGCACGCTCATGTTCCAGGCCGTGATCGGCGAGGAGATGGACGAGGAAGGCACCCGCACGCTTCTCAGGAAGGGCTACATCGGCGATTACGCCATGGTGCTGGAGCCGACCGACTCGCGCATCGGCCCCGGCACGCGCGGCGCCTGCTGGCATCGCATCGTGGTCACGGGCCCATCGGTCCACTGCGGGCTGGCCGAGCCCGACGCGGCCGACGTGATGCGATTCATCGCCCGTTTCGACAGCGAGCTGTCGACCTATCACGACCGGGTTTCGGCCCGCGAACACCACCTGCTGGCCAGCCCGGCCTGTCGCATCACCAGCATCGAGGGCGGCGACAGACACAACGCCACGGTCGCCCGCTGCGAGTTGACGGTCGACCGTCGCATGCTGCCGGACGAAACCAACGAACAGATCACGGAGGACCTGCGCGCAATGCTGGAGTCGGCCCGCACCCATGTGCCCGGGGTGAAGTACTCGGTCGAGTTCCTGGCCGACAACGAGGCCACGGAGACCCCGCTGGACTCGCCGCTGGTGCGGGCCCTGCAGGACAACAGCCGCGAGCTGACCGGGCAGCAGGCCGCCATCTGGGGACCGCCCTACGGCAGCGACATGCGCAACTTCGTCGTCGACCGCGGCATTCCGGCGGTCAACTTCGGCGCCGGCGACTACACCGTGTGCCACCAGCCCGACGAATTCGTGCTGATACCGGACCTGGTCAACTGCGCCCGGGTGGTGATGGGCACGGCTATCGACCTGCTCGAAGGACGTTATTGAGGATCAAGGGATCATGAACCGTTGATGACGGGTGTACTCGCGTCGAGCCGGGTCGCGTTCCCCTGGAGGACAGGAACAGGAACACCGAAAGACACCGAAGGCACCGAAACCGCAATTTGATGAACACGTGACGGAAACACGGCTTGCGTTCCTGTCCCTCACCCACTGACCCTTCGGTGTCTTCGGTGGCTACCTTCAATCAATGTTCCGTTGGGCCTCCTTCGTCGGCCCAAGCTACGTGCCCTGCCCATCACACATTGGTTCTTTCGGTGCCCTTCGGTGCGTTCGGTGCGTTCGGTGCCTTCGGTGCGTTCGGTGCCTTCGGTGTTCCCTTCCCGCAATATCCGATCACAACGCACCGAAGTGCTCCACCATGCGTTCACGCTGACCGGCATTGGGCATGGCGCCGTGGCCGGCGCGGACGTTGTCGGCGGAATGCTCCGGGTCGCTTGTCGCCGGGATCACGCAGGTGACCGCCCGATGGCCGAGGATGAACTTCAGGAAGAAGTGCGCCCAGCTCTCGCAGTCGAACTCGCGCGCCCACCCGGGCAGTGACTGCCCGCGCACGCGCCGGAACAGCGAGCCCTTCTCGAACGGCTCGTTGATCAGCGTGGCCACGCCGTTGTCGGCGGCCGCCGGCAGCAGGCGGCGCTCGGCGTTGCGCGCGGCGATGTTGTAGTTGAGCTGCACGAAGTCGAGCGGCTCGGACTCGACCAGCCGGGTCAGGTCCTCATGCGCCGAGTCGCGCGAGTGGGTGATGCCGATGTAGTGCACCCTGCCCTCTTCCTTCCAGCGTTTCAGTGTGGCGAGCTGGGTGCGCAGATCAACCAGGTTGTGCACCTGGATCAGGTCGAGCCGGCCCACGCCCATGCGCTCGGCCGAGCGCTCCATCTCGGCGATGCCCTTGTCCTCGCCGCGCGTCCATACCTTGGTCGCCATGAACAGCTCGTCGGTGATGCCCAGGCGTTCTGCCAGCACACCGATGACCGACTCGGAGCGGCCGTACATGGGCGAGCTGTCCACCAGCCGGCCACCGCCGGCGTGGAATTCGCGCAGGACGCCCTCGAGCGGTTTCATGGCCGCGGCATCCGCCGGATCGACGTTGAAGGTGCGTGCCGAGCCGAGGCCGACGACAGGGATGCGTTCGCCCGACGACGGGATCGCGCGGCGGACATGTGCGTCGGCCGCCGCGGCGGGCAGGCGCTGCCAGACCATTGCGGCCGTCAGGCCGATCCCCGAGAGCTGCAGAAAGCGTCGCCGTGTGAGTCCGCTACGACGCGGTAGCCGGTCGTGTCTGTTCATCATCCACCTCCGCGTGCCGTGCACGGGCACGATCGCTC
Source organism: uncultured Ectothiorhodospiraceae bacterium (assembly GCA_964478305.1). Taxonomy (GTDB): domain Bacteria; phylum Pseudomonadota; class Gammaproteobacteria; order XJ16; family Halofilaceae; genus Halofilum. The sequence continues at coordinate 9,302 of CAYZHJ010000065.1, read as the reverse complement.
TGCCAGATACCCAGACGATAGCCGATGGCTGCCCAGATTGCCGCCAGCGGCACCGCCACCAGCGAGATGCCGGTGATCCCGAGCCCGAGCGCCGACAGGCCCGCCCAGACCCAGCCGGCAACGGCATCGCCACCGCGATAGACCACCGTATCGATGAAGTTCTTCGCCTTGTACTTCTGCATGCGCGGCACGACGGTGAACAGCATCTCGCGCCCCGGCCGCGCGATGGCGTAGTTGCCCGCCCGGCGCACGACCTGCACCGTCATGATGCTCCACAGCACCGGTGCCGCCGCCAGCACCAGGAAACCGGCGGCAACGATCAGCGGCACGAAGGCCAGTGCCCGCGCCATGCCCAGGTGCTGCACGATGCGCGCGGTGACGAACAGCTGGATGCCGACGGTCAGCGTGTTGGTGAGGAAATCGATGGCCGCGAACACGCTGGTGCGATCGCCGCTGTTGGCGAAGGCATCGGCGACGATGTTCGCCTGGGTGAAGTACAGGAACGTGGCCAGGGTCGTGTAGAGCCAGATGAAGGCGCAGATGCCGAGCAGGTAGCGCGATCCCAGCACGGCCCGCACGCCTTCAAGCAGCTTGCCGCCCAGCGGCTGTTCCTCCCGGCCCGCCTGCTCCGGCGGCTTGCGGCGGCGCGACCAGCGCGCCAGCCCGATCATGCAGGGCAGCGTCAGCGCGAGCACCACAGCGGCCAGCGGCAGCAGCGCCGCCGGATCCATGCGCTGGGCGAGCACGCCCGTCAGTCCCGGTCCCAGGATCGCGCCGGCGCTGCCGCCGGCGGCGATGGCGCCGAACAGGCGCGCGGCCTGGCGATCGTCGAACACGTCCGCCATGAAGCTCCAGAACACCGACACGACGAACAGGTTGAACACCGACAGCCAGACGAAGAAGCTGCGTGCGGCCCAGGCCGGCTCGAACCCCGACTCGAGCCAGATCCAGAAACCGGCGATACAGGCAATGAAGAGGCCATAGACCGCCGGGATCAGGCGTGTGCGGCGGAAGCGGCTCGCCAGAGCGGCGAAGATCGGTACCGCCACCAGCATGGCGAAGAAGGTCGCGGTGAACAGCCACTGCATGTTGTCCACGCCGCCGCGCACGCCCATCTCGTCGCGCACCGGGCGCAGCATGTAGTAGCTGCAGAGCAGGAGGAAGAAGTAGGCGAACCCGCCGAGCAGTCCGGGGAACTCGCTGCGGCGCACGGAGACGGCGCGCGTGAGCCAGGGTATGCGATCGTCTTCTGGCAGATGGCTCGACATGTTCGTCCCGCCGCCGTCGTACGGGCCCGGTACGGGGAAGCGGATAATCGTTGGACTGCCCCTGTGTCCGACCAGCCTGGGCCAAGAGCGCCATCGACACAAGCGCCCGGTATGTGCAGGCAGGGCGGGGTTCTCCACGCAACGGGTTCGTTCCACACCGATCCCGAATGCCTTGACATTTGTCAAGGACAAGTGCTCCGCAAAGGGCTACAAAACGAATGGATGCATCCGGAACGGCTGTTCCGGGAGAGTGTGCATGGACATCTTCTTCATCCTGGCCTTCATCGCGTTGCTGGCCACGGTCGGCGTGCTTGTGCTCGGCATCCGCTCGATGGTTCACGGCGGCGAGGAAGACCTCCAGACCAGCACGCGGCTGATGTTCCGGCGCATCGAATTCCAGGCCGCAGCCGTGACCATGATCCTGGCCGGCATACTTTTCGCGGCCGGATGGCCGGGGGTGACTCGCCCGGGCTCCGATCGCCTGGACGTGAATCTCGGCGTCATGCCAGCCGGAGTGCTGCTTGAACAATATGACTCCGACAGTGCGGAGATGAGGGCATACGGGGGCATCCCTGATGCCGGCGACGCCTATTTGGTGACGCTGGTCCTGAGGGATCGTGGCAGCGGCCGACGAATCGAGAATGCCAGTGTGACGGCAAGTCTCGGACAGCTGGGCTTGAGCCGACGCGCGAAGGAGCTGCGACCGGCATCGTTCTCTGGAGTCACAACCTATGGTGCATATTTCCGAATGAGCAAGGCCGGCCTCTATCGAATCGAGCTTTCGGTGACACGACCGAACGTGAGGGGCAGCGACAGGGTGCAGCTGGACTTCCATCGCCCCTGAATTTCGAAAGCAGGGGGAATGGCGCGAACGCGAAACGGGTACGAGAGCCAGAGGTATGGATTCAGTCATGTCATCGCGCACCGAGTCGCCATACACCGACGCCATCGAACGGCTCCGAGACCTGTTCGATGAGGCGCATCAGCGCGGTCTCATCACCCCGAATGCAGCCACGCTGGCGACAGCGGACCGCAATGGACGGCCATCGATCCGGACGATATCGGTGGTCCGAATCGACAACAGCGGACCGGTTTTCTTCATTGACACGCACAGCGGCAAGGGCAGACAACTCGAGGACAACCCATGCGCCGCCCTGTGCTTCTTCTGGCCCGAGCTGCATGAACAGGTCATTGTCGAAGGCCGTGCCCAGCTCGCCGATTCGGAAACGACCGAACGTTGCTGGAAGGTGCGGCCACGCGAAGTCCAGCTCGCCGCGTGGCGCACCAAAGTCGCTGCGGCCGTGGCTCCACCGGCGGAGGTGTATCAGCGTTTCGAGTTCCGCCGAGTGTCGCGGCCGCCGGGGTGGTATGCGATAAACCTCTACCCTGACATGCTGATGTTCTGGAAACCGGGTTGGCGCAACCTCCACGGACGCGAGCGCTATTCGCGCGATAACGCAGGCAACTGGCAGATCGAGAAGCTGCCGCCACTGTGAACCTCTGACATCCACCAGGGCCCGAGAATCCCCCGTCTGGCCGCGCGCAAGGCGTCGCCGCGCGCCATTGACTCGCCCGCGAGTGCCCTCTCCACGAATGATGTTGCGTTCCGAAGGATGTCCGTCAACGATGGCCGTGGATCGTGCACGCAATGGTGGTATCACGTACCGGGATGCGTCCCTCCTCCGCTCGCGGACTGGCCGCCCCGGGCTCGCCACAGGGAATGATGATGACCAGGAATGCAGGCAAGGCTTCTGTCCCGGGACCAGTGCCCGTCTTTCAGGTCGAGGAACTGACCAAGGTTTACGTGGTCGGCGAAGTCGAGATCACGGCCCTGAACGGCATCAATCTCGAACTCTACGGCGGCGAGTTGGCGGTCCTGCTGGGCGCCTCCGGCAGCGGCAAGTCGACCCTGCTCAACATCCTCGGCGGCCTCGACGTGCCCACCAGCGGCCGGGTGTTCTACCGCGGCGGCGAGCTCACCGCCGGCAGCGAGCACGACCTGACCGCCTACCGGCGCGATCACGTCGGCTTCGTGTTCCAGTTCTACAACCTGATTCCGAGTCTGACGGCGCGCGAGAACGTCGCCATCGTCACCGAGATCGCGCGCGACCCGATGACGCCGGAAGACGCGCTCGCGCTGGTCGGGCTCGAGCGCCGGCTGGATCACTTCCCGGCCCAGCTCTCCGGCGGCGAGCAGCAACGCGTGGCGATCGCGCGCGCGATCGCCAAGAACCCGGCCGTGCTGCTGTGCGACGAGCCGACCGGCGCACTCGATTCGAGGACCGGCATCGTCGTGCTGGAGGCACTCGAACGCGTCAACCGCGAGCTCGGCACCACGACCGCGATCATCACGCACAACGCGGTTATCGCGCACATGGCGCATCGCGTCATCTCCATCAGTGACGGCCGCATCGCCGGCGTCGAGATCAACGAGACGCGCAGCGCGCCGCGGGAACTGTCCTGGTGAAGCCCTCCGCGCTCACCCGCAAGCTCCTGCGCGACCTGTGGCGCCTGCGCGGCCAGGCGCTGGCGATCGCCGCGGTGGTCGCCGGCGGCGTCGCCACCTGGGTGATCGCCTTCTCGACCATCGACTCGCTCGAGACCACCCAGCGGGCGTTCTACCGGGACTACCACTTCACCGAGGTGTTCGCGCAGGTCACGCGCGCCCCGGATCACGTGGCGGCACGGGTCGCCGAACTGCCCGGCGTGCGCACCGTGGACGCCCGCGTGAGCGATCAGGCACGGCTGGCGGTGGCCGGTTTCGACGATCCCGTGACCGCCCGGCTCGTGTCCCTGCCGGCCCACGGCGAGCCGCACCTGAACCGCCTGTATCTGCGCAGCGGCCGCCTGCCCGCGCCGGGAGTCGACAACGAGGTGGTAATCAGCGAGCCCTTCGCCGATGCGCACGGGCTGGATCCCGGCGCGCGCGTCGAGGCGACGATCCACGGCCGCCGCCGCACGCTCGAGATCGTCGGTGTAGGACTGTCGCCGGAATTCGTCTACCAGATCCAGCCGGGCTCGCTGTTTCCGGACTACCGGCGCTACGCCATCGGCTGGATGCGCGAACCGGCTCTCGCCGCCGCGCGCGACATGGAAGGGGCGTTCAACGATCTCGTGATCAAGCTGGCGCCCGGCGCCCGCCCGGAGACCGTCATACCGGCGCTGGACCGGCTGCTCGCACGCTGGGGCGGAACGGGCGCCTACGGCCGCGCCGACCAGACCTCGCACGAGTACCTGTCGCAGGAGATCGAGCAGTTGCGCGCCATGGCCCTGATCGTGCCACTGCTGTTCCTGGGCGTGGCTGCGTTCCTGCTCAACATCGTGACCGGCCGCACGATCCGGCTGCAGCGCGAGCAGATCGCCGTGCTCAAGGCCTTCGGCTACGGCAATCGCACCGTCGGCGCGCATTACCTGCTGCTGGTCGCGCTGATGGTGCTGCTGGGGGCGCTGCCCGGCCTCGCGCTCGGCGCCTGGGCCGGCCACGGCATGGCCCAGCTCTACAGCGAATTCTTCCGTTTCCCGTTTCTCGCCTACCGCCTGTCGCCTGGCACCGCCCTGGGGGGTGTGGGGGTCGCCCTGCTGGCCGCCCTCGCCGGCACCGCGCTGGCCGTGCGGCACGCGGTACGTCTGCCGCCGGCGGAGGCGATGCGGCCGGAACCGCCGGCCAGCTACCGGCCGACCCTGGTGGAACGACTGGGCATGCAGCGCTGGCTGGACCAGCCCACGCGCATGATCCTGCGCCATCTCGAGCGCAACCCGGTCAAGGCGCTGCTGTCCGTGCTCGGCATCGCGCTCGCCGGCGGCCTGATGACGGTGGGCAACTTCCAGAAGGACGCGATCGACTACATGATCGACGTCCAGTTCGGCCTGGCCGGTCGCGAGGACGCCACGGTGACCTTCACCGAGCGGACCGGAAGAGCCGCACTGTTCGAACTGGCCGCGCTGCCGGGCGTGCGCGCGGCGGAGCCGTTCCGCGCGGTACCGGTCGAACTGGTCAGCGGCCCGCGCCGTCATCGCACCGGCCTCCAGGGCCACGAGCCCGATGCCCGGCTGCACCGCGCGCTGGACGACGAACTGGAACCGATCCGGCTGCCGTCCGAGGGCATGATGCTGTCGTCGTGGATCGCGGGGAAGCTCGATGTACGTGCGGGCGACACGCTGACGGTCGAGGTGCTGGACGGCAGCGGCCGAGTCCGGACCGTGCCGGTGGTGGGCACGGTCCGGGAATTCATCGGTGCCGCCGCCTACATGCGCATCGACGCGCTCAACCGGCTCCTCGGCGAAGGGCCGGTGGTATCCGGCGCGTATCTTTCACTGGAACCGGGGCGCCACCAGGAGACATACAACCGGTTGCAGCGGCGCCCGAGGGTCGCCGCCATCTCGCAGCGGCGCGCGGCGATCGACGCCTTCCAGGCAACGATGGGCGAGACCCTGCTGATCTTCGCCTTCGTCAATACCCTGCTCGCAGGCTCGATCGCGCTCGGCGTCGTCTACAATGCGGCGCGACTGGCGTATTCGGAGCGCGCGCGCGAGCTGGGCAGCCTGCGGATCCTCGGGTTCACCCGCGGCGAGACCGCCTACATCCTGCTCGGCGAGCTGGCACTGCTGACGCTGGCGGCAATCCCGCTGGCGTGGATCCTCGGTCGCGGCTTCTGCGAACTGATCGCGGCCGGCGTTGCCTCGGAGCTGTTCCGCGTACCGCCGGTCGTGGAGCCGGACACGTACGGCATCGCCGCCGGGGTCATCATCGTCGCGGCCGCATTGTCCGCGATGGCGATCACGCGCCGCCTGTACCGCATGGACCTCGTCACCGTGCTCAAGATCCGGGAGTGAACCGATGAACCGACGCCGGGACATCCTGCTCGCAGCGCTGGTCGTGCTGGTGGTGGCCGCAATCGGCTGGCTCGTGCTGCGGCCGTCGCCCCAGCCGGTCTCGCTGGCGACCGCCGAGCGCGGCCCGCTCGCGGTCACGGTGGAGGAGGAAGGCCGTACACGGGTGCGCGAGCGCTACGATGTCTCCGCCCCGGTGGACGGCTGGTCTCCCCGCATCACGCTGAAGGCAGGCGATGCCGTCACGGGCGGCGAAGTGCTGCTCGCGCTGGAGCCGGCCCCGGCCGCGGCCCTCGATCCGCGCGCCCGGGCCGAGGCGCAGGCGGCGGTCAAGCGGGCCCGCGCCGCACTGGAGGCGGAGCAGGCGCGCCTCGAGGCCGCCCGGGCCACGGCCGAATACGCGCAGGCGGAGCACCAGCGGCTGGAGCGCCTGCGGATCGACGACCGTATCTCCCGCAGCGACGTGGAACGCGCCGCCGCCGAGGCGCGGCGCGCGGAAGCGGAGGTGGAATCGGCCCGCTACGCCGTCGACGTCGCCCGCCAGGAAGTGGCCGCGGCCGAGGCCAGGCTGCAGTATGCAGGGCATGGCGACACGCCCGATCGCATCCCGGTGACGGCACCGGTGGACGGGCGCGTGCTGGCCGTGCATCACGAAAGCCAGGGTGTGGTTCGGGCCGGTCAGGCACTGCTCAGCATCGGCAATCCCGAATCACTCGAGGTCGTGGTCGAAGTGCTGTCGGTCGATGCCGTGCGCATCGAGCCGGGCATGCCGGTCCGGTTTCACCGCTGGGGCGGCGAAGCAGCGCTGGCGGGCGTCGTCCGGCGGGTGGAACCGTCCGGATTCACCGAGGTCTCGGCGCTCGGTGTCGAGGAACAGCGGGTACGCGTGATCGCCGACATCACCGCGCCCTATGATCGGTGGAAGGGACTCGGCGACGCCTACCGGGTGGAGGCCGAGTTCATCCTGTGGGAAGACGGCAATGTACTGCAGATTCCCGAAACCGCCGTCTTCCGCCATGACGGCGGCCATGCCGTCTTCGTCGCCGACGGCGGGGTTGCCCGCCTGCGCGAGATCTCCATCGGCCGGCGCGGCGGCCTCGACGTCCAGGTCACCGCCGGCCTCGAGCCCGGCGAGCAGGTCGTCCTGCAGCCCGGCGACGCGATCGAGGACGGCACCCGCGTGACGCGGCTGCGGCCGCGTTAGGAATGCTGGTGGAACCGCGTCTGATCCGCCGGGAGCCAATCAGTCGCGGTTCATCATGCTTCCAGCTCCGGCGTCAGCTCTCCGCGCAGGTCGCGGCCGAAGGCGGCGGTGACTTCGCCGGTATCCAGTCCCTGCGCCAGCAGCACGTGCAGCTTCGCCAGCGCCGCCTCGCGGGTCATGTCGGCGCCGCCGACGAGGCCGGCCTCGGCCAGCGGCGTGCTGGGTGCGTACTTGCCGAGCCGCACGTAACCCTGGCGGCTCTGCGAGACGGCGCCGACGACCACGCCCGCGCGGACGCACTCGGCGATCGCGGCGACGAAATCCGCGTTGCCGCCCGGACCGACGCTGGCCGAATAGGCTTCTAGGACCAGCCCGCCGATGCCCGTGTCGCGCAGCGCACGGATGGTATCGCCGCCGATGCCGGGATAGGCGGGCACCAGGGCGACCCGCGTATCGCTCCAGTTCGCGCCTGGCAGCTCCGCGCTGCCGGAGGCGGACAACGGCCCGGCACAACGCCAGCGGATGTCGCCGTCGAACTCCGCCAGCGGCGGCAGGCACGGCGAGTCGAACGGACTCGCCGTCGTGCCGTGACGCTTGGTGGCGCGGTTGCCGCGCAGCAGGTGGTTGCCGAAGGCCACGGTCACCTCGCTGCATTCCGTCGAAGTGGCCGCGCGCAGCGCATGGCGCAGGTTGTCGAGGGCATCGCTGCCGGCCTCGCCCAGCGGCTTCGCGGCCCCGGTCACGACGACGGGTCGGTCGAGGCCGGGCAGCAGGAACGACAGCGCCGAGGCGGTGAAGGCCAGTGTATCGGTGCCGTGGATGACGACGAAACCATCGTGCTCGTCGCGCGCGGCGGCGATGACCGCGGCCAGGTCGAACCAGAAGCGCGGCTCGATGTCGCCGCTGTTGAGCGGTCGGGTACCGGATTCCAGCCACGCCAGGTCCGGCAGTTCGGCCGATCCGGCCGCGGCCAGCGCGGACCGGGCCCGCTCGGGGAGATCCGCCGAGGGCACGTAGCCACGCGCGGATTCCACCATGCCGAAGGTGCCGCCGGTGTAGAGGACGCCAATGGACGCGCCCCGCCGAATCGGTTCTGTCATGATTTCTCCATTTTCCGGCGGCAATCTGCGGGATTCGCGAAGAGCCGCAATCGGGATTGTCGATTCCGCTCCCGCGCGAACGACCAGGTGACGGGAACCGTGTGAAGCGTCACTCGGCGGTGGTTGTCTCCGGTTCGAGCAGGCGCGGGCCCGGACCCTCCTCGGCCAGCTCGTCGTGCGGATTGCGCAGCGGGCAGACCCCGAGCGACAGGCAGCCGCAGCCGATGCAGTCATTGAGCTGGTCACGCAGGCGGGTGAGCCGTTCGATGCGTTCGTCGAGCTCGTCCTTCCAGCGCGCCGAGAGCCGTTCCCAGTCGGCGGCCGTGGGCGTGCATCCGTTCGGCAGCGTCGCCAGCGCCTCGCGGATCGAGGCCAGCGACAGGCCCGCGCGCTGGGCGACCTTGATGACCGCCACCCGGCGCAGGACCTCGCGCGGGAAGCGGCGCTGGTTGCCGGCATTGCGGCGGCTGCAGATCAGCCCCTTCGACTCGTAGAAGTGGATGGTGGAGACGGGAACGCCGCTGCGTTGCGCGACCTCGCCGACGGAGAGTTCCCGGCCGAGGCAGCAGGGATCGAGACGGCCCATGACACCTCCGCTTGACCTGAAGTTAACTTGAGGTTATACACTCTCGCCTGTTTGCACGCAACGCCGGAGACCAGTTACTCATGGACAGGAGCACCCACAGCGCCCACCACCGGACGCTCGACAACCCGGACCGGAGCCCCGACACGGCGGCCTCGGAGATTCCCGCTGCCGTGCCGGCCGTATCGATCGCCGGCCTGTCGAAGACCTACGCCTCCGGCCTGCAGGCCCTGCACGACGTCGATCTCGAGATCCGCCGCGGCGAGATCTTCGCCCTGCTCGGCCCCAACGGCGCCGGCAAGACGACCCTGATCGGC
>CAYZHJ010000064.1:4024-15986 GCA_964478305.1 uncultured Ectothiorhodospiraceae bacterium | reverse complement strand
ACCGCTTCTACGGCTACGAACTCTCGGTCGACGGCATCCTGCACGAGATCGAGACGGGCGAGATCGATTACGCCAGCCTGCAGATCGAGACGGCCGAGTACAGCCAGCCGCTGGTGCGGCTGGTCGACGCCATCCTCGCCGACGCCGTCAAGCGCGATGCCTCGGACATTCACTTCGAGCCGGAAGAGGGGTTCGTCCGCATCCGCTACCGCATCGATGGCGTGCTGCGCCAGATCCGCAGCCTGCACGCCAATTTCTGGTCGCCGATCGCGGTGCGGCTCAAGGTGATGTCGGACATGAACATCGCCGAGACCCGGGCGCCGCAGGACGGCCGCATCTCGCTGCCGATCGGCGGTCACATCATCGACTTCCGTGTTTCGTCGGTACGGACGACCCACGGCGAGAACATCGTGCTGCGCGTGCTCGACCGCCACAAGGGCATCCGCTCGCTCGACGCCATCGGCCTCGACGAGGACACGGTCGAGATGCTGCACCTGATGATGTCGCGACCGGAGGGCATCATCCTGGTGACCGGGCCCACCGGCAGCGGCAAGACCACCACGCTGTATTCGATGCTGAGCCATCTCAACCAGGAGGGGGTCAATATCGTCACCCTCGAGGATCCGGTCGAGTATCCGATGACCCTGGTGCGTCAGAGCGCGGTCAACGAGGCGGCCAAGCTGGATTTCGCCAACGGCATCCGCAGCCTGATGCGCCAGGACCCCGACATCATGCTGGTCGGCGAGGTGCGCGACGAGCCGACCGCGACCATGGCCTTTCGCGCGGCGATGACCGGCCACCAGGTCTACTCGACCCTGCACACCAATTCGGCGCTCGGCGCCATCCCGCGCCTGCTCGACATCGGCATCCTGCCGGACGTTCTCGCCGGCAACATGATCGGTGTCATCGGTCAGCGCCTGGTGCGGCGCCTGTGCGACAAGTGCAAGGAGCCCTACGAGCCGGGCGAGATCGAGCGGCGCCTGCTGGCGCTCGGTCCCGACGACGATGTCCAGCTGTACCGGGCCGGCGGTTGCGACGCCTGCGAGCAGCTCGGCTACCGCGGGCGTTTCGCGCTGGCCGAGGTGCTGCGCTTCGATTCCGACCTCGACGATCTCATCGCGCGCCGATCCACGCAGAAGGAGCTGTCCGAGGCGGCGCATGCAAAGGGTTTCCGCACACTGGCCGCGGACGGTGCCCGGCATGCGATCGCCGGGCGTACCTCGCTGGAAGAGGTGGCGCGCGTGGTCGACCTGACGAGTCGGGTGTAACGCGCCCGCGCCGCCATGCAGAGCTACAAGTACAAGGCGGTGGACACGGGCGGGCGGGCGGTCCGGGGCAACATCGATGCCGCCAATCTCACCGATCTCGAGATGCGCCTGTCGCGCATGGGTCTCGACCTGGTGCACTACCGTGCCCAGCGCCGCGGCGGACGCCTGCGCCTCAAGCGCGTATCGCGCAACGAGCTGATCAACTTCTCGTTCCATCTCGAACAGCTGCTGCATGCCGGCGTGCCGATGGTCGACGCGTTGTCCGACATCGGCTCGACCATCGACGATCCCGGCTTCCGTGACGTGGTGGCGGAACTGGTGGAGGCGATCGAGGGTGGCAGCACGTTCTCCGAGGCGCTGGCCACTTTCCCGAATGTCTTCGGCAACGTCTACATCTCGATGATCCGGGTCGGCGAGGAAAGCGGCCGCCTGGTGGCCGTACTGCACGATCTCGCCGCCATGCTGCGATGGCAGGACGAGATGATTTCCTATGCCAAGCGCGTGATGGTCTATCCCGCCATCGTGCTGGCGGTCGTCGGCAGCGTGGTCGTGTTCCTGATGATGTATCTCGTGCCGCAGCTCACGAGCTTCCTCGCCACCATGGGCACCGAGCTCCCCGCCCACACGAAGGCGCTGATCCTGTTCTCCGATTTCCTGGTCAACTGGTGGTACCTGCTCGCGGCCGTCGGCATCGCCACGCCGTTCGTGATCGGCCATCTCAATCGCAACAGTCCCCGCTTTCGTTATCGCTGGGACCTGCTCAAGCTCAACATCTGGCTGTTCGGACCGCTCAACTACAAGATCCGGATGGCCCGGTTCGCGAACTACTTCGCCATGATGTACACCTCGGGCCTCTCGGTGCTCGATTCGCTGCGGCTGTCCCGCGCGTTGATGGACAACGTGGTGCTGGAAGGGGCGATCGAACGCGTGCAGGACAGCATTTCCGAGGGCGAGACGATCAGCGAGGCGTTCGCGCGTGCACGACTGTTCCCGCCCCTGGTGGTGCGCATGATGCGGGTCGGCGAGACCAGTGGCGCGCTCGACGAGGCACTGCACAATGTCAGTTATTTCTACTCGCGCGAGGTGCGTGAATCGGTCGAGCGGCTGCAGCCGGCCATCCAGCCGGTACTGACCGTCATCCTCGGCATCATGGTGGGCTGGATCATGCTGTCGGTGATCGGCCCGATCTACGACACCATCGCGACGCTGGACATCTGATCGTGCACAAGTGCCTGGCAATGAATACAGGGAACACCGAACGCACCGAACGACACCGAAAGTGCATGAGGATTGCATCGGCATGTGCAGCGGCGGAATTTCCGGTTATGGATTCCGGAGCAGGTGCTATCCGGGTCGATGGTCGTCGGGGTGCTCCTGCAAGATCTCTTTCGGTGTATTCAGTGGGTTCGGTGTTTCGGTGTTCTCCATGTCAACGGATCGGCAGGCAGCGGCCGGGTCGCTGTATCACGGACCCTTGCACGAATAGGCACTCATGAAACGACTCCTCTTCTTCCCCGGTCATCGCATCCTCGCCTACGAGTGGGAACGGGGTGCCTTCCGTCGTACCGAGGCCTTCGAGCCGGACGAGGCAGGGCGTGCGGCGTTTCGTGCATGGCTGGAGGAGGCACCGGGAACGCCGGTGCAGTTGCTGCTGGACGTGATCGAGGAGGAGTTCCACACCGACCGCATACCGCACGTGATCGGCCGTGACCGCAGGGAGCTCTATCGGCGCACCGCGGAACGCCATTTCCGTTCCACCGAGTTTCGCTACATCATCGATCAGGGACGCGAGTCCGAAGGCCGCCGCGACGATCGCGTGCTGGTGGCCGGCCTGACGAATCCCGAACTGCTCAAGACCTGGCTGTCGGTGATCGACGATACCCGGGTACCGCTCAAGGGCGTCCATTCGCTGCCGCTGGTCGGCGAGGCATTGCTGCCCGCGATCGGGGCGGCGAAGGCGGCCCGGGCCCTGGTCATCAGCCAGCAGATTCCGAGCACCCTGCGCCAGTCCTATCACGAGCGCGGACAATTGCGATTCTCGCGTCTCGCACCCGGCCGGTACAGCGATGCCGAGGGCTTCGCCGCCTTCGTCCAGCGCGAGCTCGACCAGACGCTGCACTTCCTCGAGACCCAGCGTTTCCGCCGCCAGGGTGCGCCGATCGATGTCTACATCCTGGTCAACAACGACGCCTGGCATGCGTTGCGGGACCGGCTCAGCAGTTCCGACACGGTCACCTGCCATCTCGTGCCGCTGGACCGGGTCGCGAAGCGGGTCGGACTGCGCACCCCGCACACGGGTGCCTTCGCCGACGCCATCTTCGGTCATCTGCTGCTGCGGCAGCGGCGGCCCGCCAATCACTACGGCCTGACACGGCTGCGCCGTCACTTCTTCGCCCAGCGGGCGCGGGTGGCGCTCAATGCACTCGCCGCCGTGCTGGTGCTGGCCGCCCTGGCCATCGGCACCGGTGTCTATCTGCGGGGGCAGGTCTACGAGGAGTCCATCGCCGAGGCCGGGGCGCGCGCCGCCGAGTTCGAGCGGCGCTACCAGCAGCGGCTGCAGCAACTCGCGGCGTTCGACTACCGTGCCCAGGATGTCAAGAACGCGGTCGACCTGTTCAGCGAGCTGCGCCGCGAGCGCGTGGTCCACCCGGGGCAGGCGCTGGGCACGCTGGGCGACGTGCTCGACGAGCAGCCGAACATCCTGGTCGATGATCTGGCCTGGCGCCAGACCGACGATCCGGCCCTGTCCCCCGAAGGCGGCGGAAACCTGCCGCTCGGCGGCAGCGATACCGGGCTGGTGCGCACGCTGCTGCAGGAAGACGCGGCACGCTATCAGTATCTGCTGGTCAAAGGCACCGTGGTCGGCTTCAACGGCGAATACCGCCGTGCCGTGGACCTGTTCGACGGATTCGTGAACGCGCTCCGCGCGCACCCGGAGATCGGACGGGTGGAAGTGGTCGAGGCGCCTTTCGCGCTGGAATCCGATACCGCCTTCAGCGGCGACAGCGGTCTCGACGCACGCGAACAGCGGGCGCGCAGCGCGGGTTACCGGGTGCTGGTGCGTCTGGGAGGCGGCAATGGCTGAACCGCAGATCGAGTGGCGCCCGCTGCGGACGCCCGCCATCCTGGCGGCGCTGGCACTGCTGCTGCTGCTGGGCACGGTCTATGCCGGCTACGCCTGGCTCGACGAGCGCGAGCGCGAGTACCGGCGTGCGCGCAACGAGCTTTCGCGGGCGGCCAATCAGTACCGCAGCGCCAGCGACGACAAGGCCGTGTACGAGGAATACGCATCCCGCTTCCGCGAGCTCGAACGGAGCGGCATGATCGGCGAGGAGCACCGGCTGAGCTGGATCGAGACCCTGCAGACGATCAATCAGCAGCTGAAGTTGCCGGTGCTGCGTTACGAGATCTCCCCGCAGAGCGTCGCCGGGCTCGACGGCGCCGATTTCGATTCCGGTCGCTTCCATCTGTACCGTTCGGACATGACCGTGAATTTCGGCGCCCTGCACGAGGGCGACGTGCTGCGGCTGCTGGGCTCGCTCGCCAGCGATGGCGCCGGCCTGATGGAAGCGGAATCCTGCAGCATGCGACGTTCCGGCGAAGACATCGTCCACGATGCCGATACCGCCAACCTGGAGGTGAGCTGCCGCCTGCACTGGTACACACTGCAGATCGAGCAGGAGGCGGGGACATGAAGAACGCGCTGTGCAGGCTGCTTGCCGCGAGTGCACTGATTGCCTGTTCTGTGACGCAGGCAACGGAATTCGACGACCAGCGGGTCTTCACTCGGGCAGAGGATCGCGAGCGGCTGGATCGTGTCCGGGAGGGCGTGGAACTCGAATCCCGCGGCGGGGGAGAACGCCGGGCCGCCGTGCCCGTCGAACCGGTGAAGGTGCCGGAAGTGCGCCTGCAGGGCTTCATTCGCCGCAGCGACGGCCCGTCGGCGGTCTGGGTCAATGAGGACAATACCCTTCGCGGAGACCGGATCGGCGGTCGTCTGCAGGTGGAAAGCGGCCGCATCGACGGCCAGACGGTCCTGATCCGGCTGCCGGACGGCCGCCATATTCGTCTGAAGCCCGGACAGCGCTACGATCCCGACAGCGGACGGGTGATCGATGCATTGCGCCAGTGACAGCCTCTTCGTGCCGGCCCGCCAGCGGGGCTACACCCTGCTGCTGGTCCTGCTCGTGCTGCTGGTCGGCGGCACCTCGGTCTACCTGACGGCGCGCGACCCGGGGTCCGCCCGGGCCTCGCAGGAACTGCAGCAGTCGGCAATCGCCCTCGACCGGGCCACGGTCGCGCTGCAGTTCTACAGCGTCGCCGACGACGAAAGGCCGGGATCCCTGCCCTGCCCGGACGAGGACGGCTCGGGCACGGCGGCGCTGTTCGCGGGTGTCGAGTGTCCCGTCTATGTCGGTCGCCTGCCCTGGCGGACGATCGATGCCGCACGCGAGGTAGGGAGCCTCTGGTACGTCATGGACCGCGACTTCCGGGACCACGGCAACGTGGAACCGCTCAACGTGACCGTGGAGGGTTCGCTGAGCCTGAACGGCGAGAGCGGCTACGCCGCGCTCATCATCGATCCCGGCGAGCCGCTGGCAGGCCAGACCGGGCGACCGGGCGACGATCCGTCCGATTACCTGGAGGACGAGAACGCCGACGGTGACGAGGATTTCCTCGACTGCGCCGACCTCGACGGCTGCAACGACCGCGTCACCGGCATACGGGTCGATCCGTTGTTCCAGGTCGTGCAGCGGCGCGTGCTGGCCGATGTCGAACAGCGGCTGCGCGCGTTCTATCTCGAGGACGATCGTCACTACCTGCCCTATGCCGCCGCCTTCAGCGGCGACCTGTCCTGTGACAGTGGTACCTTCACGGGCCGTGTCGCCACCATGGCCGGCACCTGCGAACTGGGCGGCGGAACCGAGAACAAGACACTCAGGGAGAGCGACTTCGCCGGCGCCGAGTGGATCATCGACAACGAGTGGCTCGAACACGTGGTCTACCATGTCGCGAACGCCTGCGCGGAGTTCCAGTCCGATTGCGTCGGTTCGGACCTGGAGCTGGCATCCGAAACCGGGATGTCGGTCGTGCTCGGTGCCGCCGGCACGGTCCTCGCCGGCCAGGACCGGGTGAGCATCAGCCGGGACATCGACGACTTCCTCGACAGCGACGAGAACACCGACGGCGACAAGGTCTACGACGACGCCCCGTTCTCCGGGACCGACAACGACATCATGCGCGCCTTCGGCCTGTCCCCGCCATGAGGCAGGGCGCATCCAGTCGACGGCAATCGGGATTCTCCCTGATCGAACTGGCGATCGTGCTGGTCATCGTGGGCCTGCTGATCGGCGGCGGCATTGCCGCGCTTACCGCCACCACCGAGCAGACCCGCCGCAGCGAGGCCAGGCGCCAGCTCGACCACGTGCGCGAAGCGCTCTACGGCTTCGCCATGTCGAACGGGCGGCTGCCGTGTCCGGATACGGACGACCCGCCCGATGGCGAGGAGGACGCGAGCGGCAGTTGTGACGACAACGGCGGGGCCCTGCCCTGGGTCGACCTCGGGCTGGGGCGGCGCGATCCCTGGGGCCACCCGCTCTATTACCGTGTTGATGACTCGTCGCCGGACTTTGCCGACCCGTCCGCGGACAGCGACAATCCGGCCTTCGAGCTGGGCGATTCCGCCGATCTGGTCGTGGTGGACGGCGACGGGACCAACATCGTGACCAGTTCCCCGGCCGTCGTGCTTTCGTTCGGCCCCCAGGGCGGACAGGTATGGACCGACAGCGGTTTCACCTGCCCCGCCGCCGGCACGGCGACCGGCTTCTCCGCCGACGAGCGGGAGAACTGCGATGGCGACGTTGACTTCGTTGCCGCCGAGTACCGCCCGCCGGACGCGGGCACCAGCCCGACCAATCCCGGCGACGGGCGCTTTGACGACGTCGTCGTGTGGCTGCCGCTGCCGGTGCTGAAATCGCGCATGGTCGACGCCGGCCTGCTGCCCTGAAGGGCGGCCGGGGCCGGCTTGCCGGCCATCCCGTGTCCGCTTCGGAAGCAGGTCTGCCCGGTGGACCCCGGTGCCCGCCCGTCGCTCGATCCGGGTTATAGTGTCGCCCGACACGTTGGCAGGCGCATGCCGTCGCATTCCCGGACCCGTTCGCACCATGGCAGGTATCGAACACAAACCCACTCGAGCAATGCGCGGCTTCACGCTGATCGAGGCGGCGGTCGTCGTGGCCATTATCGGCCTCCTGCTGGCCGCGGTGCTGCAGGGCCGGCAGATGGTCGACAGCGCCCGTTACAAGTCGCTCATGCGCGATGTTGGTGACTACCGCGAGGCCTTCGAGCACTTCAGGGAACGTTACAACGCCCTGCCCGGCGACTTCGGCAACGCCAATGACCGGTTCGATCTGACGGGCGCCAATGGCGACGGCAACGGCCTGATCGATGACGGCCCCGGCTGCGACAACGACACCGACGAAAGCTGTCGCGCCTGGCAGCACCTGCGCGGAGCCCGCCTGATCAATGGCGACAAGGATCTCGAGGGTACCGACGCCCCGCCCGAACACGCATTCCGGGGACGGGTGGCGGCCTTCTTCACCGGTACCCAGGGCAACGGCGAGTTCGGCCACAAGCTCCTGATCGAGGGCGTGCCGGCCGAGTTCGCCATTCGCATGGACAACGATCTCGACGACGGGTTGTACGACAGCGGCTGGATTTCCTGCCAGAACGGCTGCTCGGGCGGAGACTGGCCGGACGTGGGCGGCAACGACGTCGATGTAATCCACGCCCTCTGACCGCCCGGCGATCGGGGCGACACCGGTTGGAGCGGGCCCGGATCGTGGAGAAGGGGTTGTTGGAGCGGCCTTGGCCGCGAAGAAATGAGCCATTGCGACTTCAGGGATCCCGGTTCGCGGGGAGCCCGGATGAAGCGGAATCCGGGCAGCGCGCCTCACGCCGCCTGCACCGGTCCCTCCAGCAGGAACGTCACCTCGCCATCCCGGTTCTCCTCGACCTGCAGCCTGAATCCGTGGAACGCGGACAGGCGGGCGCACTGGTAGAGGCCGACCCCGAGGCCGCGGGTCGACGGGACCGCGCCGCCGAACAGGTAGCGGGCGACACGGTCCGGGATCGGTGAGCCGTTGTCGCTGACGCGCAGTGCCACCCGCTCACCGTCTGTCCGCAGGGTTGCCCGGATCGCCAGGTCCGACTTGTCCGTCTGCTTGTAACGGGCATTCTCCAGCAGGTTCTCCGCGACCGTGTCGAACAGTTCCTGCGGCACGGTCACGTCGGCGGCCGTCTCGCCGCTGAACTCGATGCGCTCGTCGCTGTAGCGGCCCTGCAGTGCGCTCCACCAGTCGGCCAGCGGCATGTGCTCGGTGTGATCGGCCTCGCCCGGATCGCGCAGCTTCTCGAGCGTTGCCTGCAGGCGCTGGTTGATGTGCGGCAACTGGCGCCGGACCAGCTCGGCGGCCTCTTCGGAGCGTTCCGTGGGTGTGGCGCCGACTGCCGCCGACAGCGACTGCAGCGATTGCAGCAGGTTCTTGATGTCGTGCGTCAGACGCGCGCCGGTCTCATGGACCGCGCGTGCCTTTTCCTGGTTGCGCAGTTCCGCTTCGTGCAGGCGCGACAGGAACAACTGCTGCACCAGGCGCGCCAGCAACTGGATGTGCAGGCGCAGGGCGGGGCCGGGATCCTGGCGGGTGTAGACGATCAACGGCATGACCTCGTCGTAGGACTCGGTCGCGTGCGCGGAACGCGTGCCGACCAGGCGGCCGCCGGCGACCCCGCGGGCCTCGACCCCCTCGATCCACTCGAGTTCCTGCATCGACGTGATGGCCTGGTCGAGATAATCGTCCGGATCCAGGCCCCGGGCCGACGGTCCCGACAGGCTGATCAGGTAGTGCTCGAAGGGCGTGCCCAGGTTCAGCAGGTAGCGGTTCCACAGCACCTGGAACATGGTGTGACTGGCCGTGCGCTGCCACAGCCAGTTGACCACCAGGATCAGCAGGCCGACGAACAGCAGCGTCTGGATCAGCGCCAGCGGGTAGGGCGCGCCGCTGCGGTAGGTCCACAGCACGCTGCCGGCGAGCAGCAGCAACGTCAGCAGGGTGATGCTGAGGCTGCGCAGATAGTCGAAGCGCTGGATGCCGCCGCGGGTCTCGCCGGCGTTGATGAACAGCAGGACGAAGGGGATTCCGGTCGCGGCCAGCACCAGATAGTGCATCGCCGGCACGTCGGCTTCCTCGAAGCCGAACAGCTGCGGCACGATGCCCGCATGCAGCGTCACCAGCAGATACATCGCGACCAGCCACTGGACGAACTGGTCGCGTCGCTCGCGGGTCTGCTCGCCGCCGACGATACCCAGCAGGATCAGCAGCCACAGGCTCAGCAGTGCCCAGCTGGTCCACAGCACCACGGCCACGCCGACCGCGATGGTGGCGAGCGCGGTGCCCGGGTTGACCCGGGTCGATCCCTGCCAGAACGGCTGCCACAACAGGATCAGGGCGAAATGGATCAGGACCAGGGCGACGTGCTGATCGGTGCCGGTACCGGCCAGCAGTGCCCCCTGCAGCGCCAGCAGCGATGCGCCCAGCAGACGATGGCGATGCCGCGTCTGATCGATCCAGCGGAACATGGTCGCGTTCTCCGTTGCCGTGACGTCCGCCGGGGGTTGGGACGATAGTACCAGAGCCGTAGGTTGGGGCGCCCCAGGAGGCCCCACACAAATAGGTGGCGCGGGATTTTTGGGCGCCCGCCGGGGGCCAACCAAGGTGCCCCCCCCCCCCCCCCACAAATTATTGTGGGGGTGTGTTTGGGGGCCCCCCGGGGGCCCCCCCAACCTACGCCCTGCCTCCCGCCCCATGCTATCTTCCGCCGATGCAGCCGTCCCCTGGTGCATCATGCTCCTGACCGTCGCCCGGCAGACCCTGCTCGAGGCCCGTTACAACCGGCTGGTCTGGCTCGCGCTCGCGCTGCTGCTGCTGGCCTGGCTGCTCGCGGGCTTTCTGGGTGCACTGGCCATCACCGAACACCGCGCCATCCAGGCCAGCGTGCTCGCCGGCCTGCTGCGCCTGATTGCCGTGCTGCTGCTGGTGCTGTTCATCGTCGCCTCGGTGCTGCGCGAGCAGCAGGACCGGCAACTGGAATCGCTGCTGACGCTGCCCGAGCCGCGCGCCGCCTATGTCCTCGGCAAGGCGCTGGCCTGCGCGGTGCTGGCGGTGCTGCTGGCCGCCGTTGCCGGGCTCGCGCTGCTGCTGCATGCGCCGCCGGCGGCGGTACTGCCATGGGCCGTTTCCCTGGCCTGCGAGCTGTTGCTCGCCGCGGCCTTCGGTCTGCTGCTCGCCTTCACCTTCCGCCAGACCGTGGCGGCGCTGGCCGCCTTCATCGTGATCTACTGCCTGTCGCGCGTCATGGGCGCGCTGCTGCTGATGCTGGCGCAGCCGACCTTTGCATACCGCGGCTGGGGGCAGGTCTTCATCGAGTATTTCATCGGCGCGCTCGCCTGGCTGCTGCCCGCGCTGTACCGCTTCACCGAGGCGGGCTGGCTGACGCAGGGCGAGCCGGTCGCCGGGTCGCTGCTGTACGTGCTCGGGCAGACGGCGATCTATCTGCCGCTGCTGCTGCTGGCGGCCATGGTCGACCTGTACCGGCGGGAGTTCTGAAACGGTGGCAGCGGCCCTTCACCGCCTGCCACTGGCGCCCGTGCGCGGCTGGCGGGCCGTGCCGCGGCCCCTGCTGGCCTTGCTGGTCGTGGCGCTGACGGGCCAGCTCGCCTGGCACGCGCTGGCACCGCCACCGGCCGTGCGCGTCGACGAGCTGCCGCCAGCGCCGCCGAGCGAACTGCTCGGCGCGCTGGCGCTGGGCGAGGACAGGACGGCGGCTTCCCTCGCCGCCCTGTGGCTGCAGTTCCACGATACCCAGCCGGGCCACAGCGTGCCGTTCCGCGAGCTGGACTACACCCGCGTGCGCCAGTGGCTCGAGCGCATCCTCGCGCTGGCGCCGGAGCGCGATTACCCGCTCCTGCTGGCCGTGCGCATCTACGGTCAGGTCAACGACCCGCCCCGGCAGCGGATCATGCTCGGTTTCGTGCGCGAGGCCTTCGTCGAACGGCCCCGCGAGCGATGGCGGTGGCTGGCGGAAGCGATTATCATCGCCAAGCATCGCCTGCACGACCTGGATCTGGCGCTGGAGTATGCCCGGTTGCTCAACCGGCACACGCAATCCGGCGAGGTGCCGTTTTGGGCACGGGATTTGCAAATCATAGTGCTCGAAGACATGGGAGAACTGGAAACGGCCCGCCTCCTCATCGGGGGCATGCTGGAAAGCGGCGAGATCGACGACCCGCAGGAACTCCGGTTTCTCGATAAGCGCCTGAAAGCGCTGGAAAATCGGGCACCGAGCCCGGACTGACCCGCACGGCGGGGAGCCGGGCCTGCCACTGAGGACAGGTCCGCAACCGTCGGAAAGCCGGCACGAGTGTCGGGCAATCGACGGGACGGGCCCAGGCAAGAGACAGGCTTCGGTTCCGACGCCGAACCAGGAGACAGGACGATGATGCGCAAGCAGAGGCAACAGGGATTCACGCTGGTAGAGATCGCGGTGGTGCTGGTCATCATCGGATTGCTGCTCGGCGGCGTGCTCAAGGGACAGGAGCTGATCGCCAGCGCACGTGTGCGCAACCTGGCCGACCA
>CAYZHJ010000064.1:0-3924 GCA_964478305.1 uncultured Ectothiorhodospiraceae bacterium | reverse complement strand
TTCGACGATGTCCACCGCCGCCTCGGCGGGCACGATGTGCTCGCCGGGGTTTCGTTTGCGGTGGGGCGCGGCGAGACCGTCGCCCTGGTCGGCGTCAACGGCGCCGGCAAGTCCACCCTGATCCGGCTGCTGCTGGACCTGCGCGAGCCCGACCGCGGCAGCATCCTGCTCGCCGGGCTGCCGCAGACCGACCGCCATGCGCGTGCCTGCCTGGCCTACCTGCCGGAGCGCTTCCACCCGCCCTACTACCTGCGCGGCCTGCAGTACCTCGACTACATGGCGCGGCTGCATCACCGCCCGCGCGAGCGGGCGGAGCAGCAGGCGATGGCACAGCGACTGGGGCTGGAGGCGGCCGATCTCGAGCGCCCGGCGCAGACCTATTCCAAGGGCATGGCGCAGATGCTCGGGCTGGCGGCGTGCCTGCTCTCCGGGCGCGAGCTGCTGGTGCTGGACGAGCCCATGAGCGGCCTCGACCCGACCGCGCGCCGGCGTCTGCAGGAGGCCCTCGCCGAGGCACGCGGCGAGGGCCGCACGGTCTTCTTCACCACCCACCTGATGCAGGACGCCGAGGCCCTGGCCGACCGCGTGCTGCTGCTCCACGAAGGCCGCATCGTCGCTGACACCGCCCCGGCCGACCTGGCCGCCGGCCACGACGGAGACCTCGAAGCCGCGTTCGTCGCACTGGTGGAAGGGCGGTCGGCAGATGGCAGATGGCAGATGGCAGGGACGTGAAACGAAGCCTGCGGGAGCGACGTCGCTCCTGCATCATTTGACACACCTTGCACGATCATTCAGCCGCGCCATCGTCTTGCTGCCATCTGCCATCTGCCATCTGCCATCTGTCAGCCTTCAATCCCCAACTCCTTCATCTTCCGGGTCAACGTGTTCCGTCCCCACCCCAGCCGCTTCGCGGCCTGCTGGCGATGGCCGCCGGTATGGGCCAGGGCGCGTTCGATCAGGATGCGTTCCAGGCGCTGGGTGGCCTCGCCGGCGATCGCGTCGGCGCCTGCTTCGAGCCGGCTCCGCGCCCATTCGGCCAACGCCTGCTCCCAGTCCGTCGTGGCGGTGCCGGCCGGCGTCTCCTGCAGCTCCGGCGGCAGGTCCCCGGGGCGAATCTCGTGTCCCGGCGCCATCACCGTCAGCCAGCGGCACAGGTTCTCGAGCTGGCGCACGTTGCCCGGCCATGCGAGTCCGCGCAGCCGTTCCTCCACCGCCGGTGTCAGCCGCTTGCGCGCGACGCCGACCTCGTCCGCGGCGCGCTCGAGGAAATGCGCCGCCAGCGGGGCGATGTCCTCCGGCCGCTCGCGCAGTGCCGGCACCGGCAACCGGACCACGTTCAGGCGGTGGAACAGGTCTTCCCGGAACTCGCCGCGGGCCACCCGGGCGTCCAGGTCCTGGTGGGTGGCGGCGAGGATGCGCACGTCCACCTCGCAGGGCTCGCTGCCGCCGACGCGGTAGAAGCGTCCCTCGGCCAGCACGCGCAGCAGGCGCGTCTGCAGGGCCGCCGGCATGTCGCCGATCTCGTCGAGGAACAGGGTGCCGCCGTGGGCCTGCTCGAAACGGCCGATACGGCGGCTGTCGGCACCGGTGAAGGCGCCCCGCTCGTGGCCGAACAGCTCGGACTCCAGCAGCTCGCGCGGGATCGCCGCCATGTTCAGCGCCACGAACGGCCGCCGGGCGCGCGGGCTGTGGCGATGCAGGGCCTGGGCGACGCGTTCCTTGCCCGTGCCCGATTCGCCGGTGATCAGTACCGTGATCGGGGTGCGGGCCAGTCGCCCGATGGCTCGGAACAGCGTCTGCATGGCCGGTGACTGCCCCACCAGCTGGTTCGTGCCCGCGATCGGCGACTCGCCGGCGCCCTCGGCCGAACGGCCGCTGTCGCAGGCACGCCGGACGAGTGCCACCGCCTCGTCGATGTCGAACGGCTTCGCCAGGTACTCGAACGCCCCGCTCTCGAATGCCGCCACCGTGGTATCGAGATCGGAATGGGCGGTCATGACGACCACCGGCAGATCCGGATACTCGCGTTCGATGCGGGCCATGACGGAGAGTCCGTCACTGCCCGGCATGCGCACATCGGTGACCACGGCATCGGGCCGCTCGCGGGCGAGTTCCGCCAGCAGCGCATCGCCGCTGTCGAATCCGCGGACCGCCAGTCCGGCACGCTGCAGCGCGCGCTCCAGCACCCACAGCATGGAGGGGTCGTCGTCGGCCAGCCAGACCTGCGGTTCAGCGGGCATCGGCGGGCTCCGGCAGGGGCAGCAGCACCCGGAAGACGGTCTCGCCGGGCACGCTGTCGCATTCGATCAGCCCGCCATGGCGGCGCACCAGGGTCTGGGCGATGGTCAGGCCCAGACCGGAACCATCGGGGCGGCCGCTGACCATGGGCTGGAACAGCGTGTCCAGCAGTTCCGGCGATACCCCGGGCCCGTCGTCGATGACCTCGATGCAGGCGACCAGCCGGTGGAACACGGCGCCGATCGTGTAGCGGCGGAGGGTGCTGGTGCGAATCATCAGCCGGCCCTTGCCGGCCAGCGCCTCGACGGCATTGCCGCCCAGGTTGAGCAGTGCCTGGATCAACTGGTCGCGGTCGCCCAGGGCGTCGGGGATGCTGGGATCGTAGTCGGTCGTCAGGGCGATGCCGGCCGGCGCTTCGGCGCGCAGCAGGCGGACCACGTGCTCGGTCACCTCGTGGATGTTGACCGGATCCATTGCCGGCGGCTGCGCCGGTCCCATCATGCGGTCGACCAGCGCGCGCAGGCGGTCGGCCTCGCGCACGATCACGCCCGTGTATTCCCGCAGCCGTTCCTCCGGCAGCTCTGCCTCCAGCAACTGGGCGGCCCCGCGCAGGCCGCCGAGGGGATTGCGGATCTCGTGGGCCAGCCCGCGCAGCAGGCTGCGGCTGGCCTGCTCCTGGGACGCGAGCCGTTCCTCGCGCGCGATGCGCAACTGGCGATCCAGCGGCGACAGCTCCAGTACCATGACCGGGCCCAGTTCTTCCGACTGCCACGGCGAGGCCCGCGCATCGACCCGGCAACGCACGCCGCCGTGGGCCGGTGTCAGCGAGACCTCGCGCGCCGCCAGCGCCTGTACCTCGGCCAGGGCGTCCTCCAGTCCCCGGCGCCAGTCGGGCTCCAGCTCGGCGATCCGCCACAGCGACGCGCCGACCAGATGGCGCCGGCTGGCGGCCAGCAGGTCCTCGGCCGCGGCATTGACGTAGCGCACCGTGGCGGCAGGGTCGATCACGATCACGGCCGCGGCCAGCGCCTCGGGCAGTTCGGCGGGTGCCTGCGAGGCAACGGATTCAGGAGACTGAGCGGACATGTGCACCATTGTAGTGCAATGGGGCAAGGAGGCGTGCAGCCAAGGATGCAGGTCGCACTTCGGTTCGGCCTGTATCCTTCGTTTGCAGCGCGGGACCGCATCTTCGACCGAATGGAGGCGCTGCGTTTCCTTCAGGGCTGCACGGAATGCCGCAGGAGGAAGAAATTGACGGTCCGCGATTGCGCCAGCACGTTGCCGCCGGCGTCGACCACCCGCGCGGATACTTCGTGCGGGCCCCGGTCGACCGGGCCGACGGTGACGGTGAGCGCGTTGCCGCCGCCGCGGACGCTGCCGTCGAGCAGGATCTCCACCCGGTGCTGCTCATCCAGTTCCACTCCCTCCGGCCTGAGCTCGAGCCGGAACGGTACCTGGCCGCCGTTGTGCCGGATTGCCTCGTCAGCCGTCGGGTAGACGATTTCCAGCCCCTGGTAGCCGGGATGGGCCGGCTCCTCGTCCTCCCCGTCCCGGCCGGAGCGCCTTTCGGTCTCGGCGGCCGGCACGGTCGTGAGCGGATCCAGCTCGACCGGCTCGGCATCATCGGACGGTGGCTGGTCCGTGTAGGTCACGTTGCCGTCCTCGTCCACCGACCGGTAGATCTTC
>CAYZHJ010000063.1:0-16189 GCA_964478305.1 uncultured Ectothiorhodospiraceae bacterium | reverse complement strand
GCCCTGGTCGAGGCGCTGGCGCTCGGCATCCCGGTCGTGTCGACGGATTGCCCGAGCGGCCCCTCGGAGATCCTCCGGGGCGGTCGCTACGGCGCGCTCGTGCCGGTTGGGGATGCGCGGGCACTCGCGGAGGCGGTGGCGCGCACGCTGGACAATCCACCTTCCGCCGGGTTGCTGCGCGAGGCCGCCGCACCCTATACCGTCGAGCGCAGCGCGCGGGCGTACATGGAGACTCTCGGTCTGTCGTCCCCGGACCCGGAGGCGCTCGATGGCCGCGCATGACGCACGGATCGCCATCCTGATCTCGTACTCCGGCGATGGCGGCGTCGAGCGCATGATGAACGCGCTGATCGCCGGCCTGCTCGAGGCTGGGCATGCGGTCGATGTGCTGGTTCTGCAGCGCCGCGGCGGACATTTCGCCGATATCCCGGACGGGGCGCGGGTCGTGCCCCTGTGGCCGGGGCATGCCGCGCTCGCGGCGCCTTCACTGGTGCGCTACCTGCGACGGGTTCGTCCGCCGGTGCTGCTGGCGGCCAAGGACCGCGCCGGGCGGGCCGCGCTGCGTGCCCGCGCCCGTGCCGGAGTGGATACCCGGGTGGTACTGCGCATCGGCAATACGCTTTCGCAATCACTGGCGGGGCGGAGCTGGCTCCGCAGCCTGCTGCGCTACTGGCCGATCCGCCGCTGGTATCCGCGCGCCGATGCCATTGTCGCGGTCTCGCGGGGCGTGGCCGAGGACGTCGTCATCACCAGCGGCGTCGCCCCGGAGCGGGTTCACGTGATTCGCAATCCCGTCGTCGGCCCGGCGCTGGACCACCTCGCCGAACACGGCCCGGATCATCCCTGGCTGGCGGGGGATGGCCCGCCGGTCGTTCTGGGCGTCGGCCGCCTCACCCGGCAGAAGGATTTCCCGACCCTGCTGCGGGCCTTTGCCCGGTTGCGGGAACGTGTCGACGCCCGGTTGATCATTCTCGGCGAGGGCGAGGATCGTGCGGCGCTGGAGGCGCTCGCGCGCGAGCTCGGGATCGAGGCAGCGGTGGACTTTCCGGGTTTCGTCGACAATCCGTACGGCTGGATGCGGCGCGTCCGCGTGTTCGTGCTTTCGTCGGCCTGGGAGGGCTCGCCCAATGCGCTGACCGAGGCGCTGTATCTGGGCACGCCGGTGGTGGCCACGGACTGTCGCAGCGGGCCGCGCGAAGTGCTGGTCGAAGGGCAGTACGGGCCGCTGGTCCCGGTCGGCGACGTCGAGGCCATGGCCGAGGCGATCGAGCGCACGCTGGCCGAGCCGTTGCCGCCGGCGACCCTGCGACAGGCCGTGATCGAGTACACGCGGGCCCGCAGCACGGGCCGTTACCTGGAAGTGATGGGACTGGCTTCCACCTGATCCCCGGCCGCGTAGCCCGGAATGTTCGGCCCATCTCCGGGCCTCGCCCTTCGGGCCTGCGCTGTGCGCAGTCCCGATTCGCTCCCGGCGAATTGGTCCGCATCGTTTCATCCGGGTTGTGGTGCGCCGGTGACCGTCGTCATGGCAATCGCCCTGCTACAATCCGCGCCGCCGGGGTCGAGCCCGCCATTGAATCCCGCATGAGCGAATCCGCCGTCGACAATGCCGCCCCGCGCAGCCTGTGTCTGCTGCGCCTGTCCGCGATCGGCGACGTCACGCACATGCTGCCGGTTGTGCACACGCTGCGCGCGCACTGGCCGGAGACCGACATCACCTGGGTGGTCGGCGAGGTCGAGGCACAGCTCGTCGGCGATCTGCCGGGGGTCGAGGTCATCCCGCACGACAAGAACGGCGGTCTCGCCGCCCTGCTGAAACTGCGGCGCCGGTTCCGCGGCCGGCGCTTCGACGTGCTGCTGCACATGCAGACGGCGCTGCGGGCGAACCTGACCGCGCTGGCCATTCCGGCCGTACGGCGACTCGGCTTCAACCTCGCCCGTTCGCGCGACGCTCACGTGCTGTTCGTCGACCGGCGAGTGCCCCCGCACCCGCAGGCGCACGTACTCGACGGTTTCTTCGACTTTCTGGTGGCGCTGGGAATCGAGGAGCGGGTGATGAGCTGGGACATTCCCCTGTCCGACGATGATCGCGAATTCGCCGCGGCCCGTGTGCCGGACGGGCAGCCGGTCCTCGCCATCAATCCCTGCTCCAGCGTGCGCCCGCGCAACTACCGCAACTGGTTGCCCGAGCGCTACGCGGCCGTGGCCGATCATGCCGCCCGGAAGCACGGCTGCGTCGCCGTGCTGACCGGCGGTCCGGATCCGGGCGAGCGCGCCTTCGCCGAGGCGGTGAAGGGGGAAATGCGGACCGAGCCGGTCGACCTGGTCGGCGCGACCACGCTCAAGCAGCTGCTGGCGGTGCTCGAGCGCTGCACCGCCCTGGTCGCTCCCGACACCGGTCCGGCCCATCTCGGCACCACCGCCGGGATTCCCGTGATCGGGCTATACGCCACCTCGAATCCTGATCGCACCGGCCCCTATCTCAGTCGCGAGTGGACCGTGAATCGCTATCCGGAAAACCTCGAACGCTACTGCGGCCAGACCGTGGACCAGGCCCCGTGGGGCAAGCGGGTGCGGCATGAGGAGGCGATGGCGGCGATCACGGTCGAAGACGTCGTCGAGCGGGTCGACGCGGTCATGAACGGAAGGGATTGCGGGTCCTGAACGGCGAGTTCGCGGACAGGCGATGTACAAGAAAATCTCGCAGGGATCGCAGAGAACGAAAGGAAGAACGGTAAAAAGCGATGTTCGCATCAACAGATCACGGTGTAGTGGTTGGCGAATGGTGGAGAAGGAACTGAATGACTCGGAGTGCATCGCCTTTTCTTTGCGCCCTCTGCGATCTCTGCGGCCTTTGCGAGAGATCATGCAGTACCTTGAATACGGCGCCATGCACAGTGCTTCGGTACACTGTTGATCGAAGGCAGGGAATCACTCAATGCTGATCTCGCACACGCACAACTTCCTGTTCGTCCACATCGCCAAGACCGGCGGCACGAGCGTGCGGGCGGCGCTGCGGAAGTATCGCTGGTCGGGACGCTATGCGCCGGCACTGCTGATCGCGAGCCTGATAAGCCAGATGACGCGGCCGCGGCATCGGCTGGGCGTCAAGTTCCCGCGCCATGCCAAGGCGGTCGCGGCGAAGGAGATGCTGCCGGCCGAGATCTTCGATGCGTTGTTCAAGTTCGTGTTCGTGCGCAATCCCTGGGATCTGCAGGTCAGCTCCTGGCACCACATCGGGCGCGAGAAACCGCAAGTGATCGAGGGCATCGATACCTTCGAGCAGTTCCTGCGCCACAAGTTCGACCCGGAGCGCCCGTACGACTTCATGCTCGATGTCTCGCGGGAGCTGCAATCCGACTACCTGATCGACCTGCACGGCGACATCATCGTTGACTACATTGGTCGTTACGAGAACCTGCACGAGGATTTCCGCACCATCTGCGAGCGCATCGGCCTGCCGCCGATCGATCTGCCGCACGAGCGTCGCGCGGTCGACCGCGACGACTACCGCCGCTACTATGACGACACCACCGCCGCGCTCGTCGCCGAGCACTATGCCGCCGACATCGAGCGCCTCGGCTACACCTTCGACCGAGCCTCAGCGATCCCATGATCCTCGACGCCGAAGCCTTCCGCCGCAGCCGCGTCCTGCTGGTCGGTGATGTCATGCTCGATCGCTACTGGTCGGGCGGTACCGACCGCATCTCGCCGGAGGCGCCGGTACCGATCGTGGGCCTGCGCGAGTTCCGCGACCTGCCGGGCGGGGCCGCCAATGTCGCGCTCAACGTGGCCTCGCTGGGCGCGCACTGCGTATTGCTCGGCCTCACCGGCAATGACGAGGCGGGTGCGGGACTGCGCGCGGCACTGGATGAGACCGCGGTCGAGCATCGGCTGATCGCGACGGAGGATTCGCCCACCATCACCAAGCTGCGCGTGCTCAGCCGCAACCAGCACCTGATGCGACTCGACGTCGAGGACGGTTTCGCCGGCGCCGATCACGGCCCGCTCGTGACGGCCTGCGAGCAGGCGCTGGCGGACTGCGACATCGTGGTGCTGTCGGACTATGCCAAGGGCACGCTGACGCCGGTCTGCAGCGAGCTGATCACGCTCGCCCGCACGACCGGTCGCCGCGTGCTGGTCGATCCGAAGGGCGCCGACTTCGAGCGCTACCGTGGCGCCGACCTGCTGACGCCGAACCGTGCCGAGTTCGAACGCGTCGCCGGCGCCTGTCCCGACGACGCGACACTCGAGGCGCGCGCCCGCGAGCTGCTGGAGTGGCACGATCTCGGCGCGCTGCTGATCACCCGTAGCGAGGAGGGCATGAGCCTGGTGCCGCGCGACGGCGAGGTGCTGCACCTGCCGGCGCACCGGCGCGAGGTCTACGACGTCACCGGCGCCGGCGACACCGTGATCGGCGTGATGGCGGCCGCCCTGGCCGCCGGTCACGATGCGGCCGAGGCGGCGGTGCTGGCCAATCATGCCGCCGCCATCGTGGTCGGGCATCTCGGTGCCGCCCAGACCACGCTCGACGAGCTGCACGCGGCGATCGAGGGCGAGGGACGCAGCATCGATCCGGGCGGCGTGTTCGCGGTCGATGAACTGCTGCCGCGACTGGAAGCGGCCAGGCGGCGCGGCGAGAGCATCGTCTTCACCAACGGCTGTTTCGACCTGCTGCACATCGGCCACGTCCGCGGCCTGCGCGCGATGCGGGCCATGGGCGATCGCCTGGTGGTGGCGGTCAATGACGACGATTCCGTGCGGCGATTGAAGGGTGAAGGGCGGCCCGTGGTGCCGCTGGACGAGCGGATGGAAATGCTGGCCGCGCTCGACTGTGTCGATTACGTGGTCGCCTTCGGCGAGGACACGCCGGCTGCCATGATCAAGCGGCTGCGGCCCGACGTCCTCGCCAAGGGCGGCGACTACGCGCCGGAGGACATCGTCGGTCACGACACCGTCACCGGCCATGGCGGCCGCGTCGCGGTGGTCGATTTCATCGATGGCCGTTCGACCTCGGAACTGATCGAGCGCATCGCCCGGATGCGCCCGGATACGCCGGACTGACCGGTGTGACGGCGCATGCGCTGCCTGAATCGATCAATCGGGCGGAAATGAATCCAGCCGATGCAGGCGTCCGGGCGCATCTCATCGGACGAACGCGGACATGATGTTCTACCTGAAAGGCAGCCGGCCCGTGGTCCCGGTGCGATTCGCCGGCGGCCGGCTGCGTGGCGAGGTGGTGCAGGAGTACGACACGCCCGCGCTGCATGCGGTACTGGCCGATCCGGTCACCTTCATGCATTCCGAAGACGTCTCCGTGCTCAAGGACAACGCGCGTTCCCGGGTGGTTCGTGCGCACATCGACGGGCGCGCGGTGGTCGTCAAGGAAAGTCACGCGAAGACCCGGCTGAAGGCCCTGCAGCGTGCCCTGCTGCTCAGCCGGGCGGCCCGGGGCTGGTATGCCACGCATACCGTCGAGGCGCTGGACATCCCGACGGCCGCGCCGATCGCCTATATTGAGCGCCGCTACGGACCATTCCACGGTCGTTCCTGGTTGATTTCCGAATGGGTGCCCGGGCAGGGCGCCATCGCCTGCCTGACCTCGCCGTCGCTCGCGCCCGAGGAGCGCAGGCGACTCGTCAACGAGATGGTCGGAATCTACGCGCGCCTGCACCGGGCCAATGTCACGCACTGCGACAACCGGCCGGACAATTTCCTGATACATGATGGCCGGCCGGTGCTGATCGATCTCGACACGACCATCCGGCACCCGCCGTGGTCCTTCGTCCGCCGTCGCTACATGCGCCAGGATGTCCGGGGCCTGATCGAACGCTGGCGGGCGTATCCGGAGATCGCCGACGAGTTCCGGCAGGCATTCCGGGCCTTCGGACTCGACGGGGCATGATCACCGGACCCGACACCGCGGACTGCCGGCTACGGCTCGAGGTTCGTGACAGCGGCGTCGTGGTCTGGCCAGACGGCGGCGTGCGCCCCGAAGACGCCTGGTTCGATGCGCACGGGCTCGCCGCGAGCGGCGGCGGAAGTGCGGGCGGTACCGGGCGGGGCGCGACCGTGGTGTTCGAAGCCGGCGGCCACCGGCTCATCCTGCGCCACTATTGCCGGGGCGGCATGGTGCGTCACCTGGTCGCCGACCGGTATCTGCGCACCGGCCTGCGCAACAGCCGTCCCTGGCGCGAGCTGACGATACTGACCCGCCTGCATGCCGGCGGCATGCCGGTGCCCCGTCCGTATGCCGCCCGCATCGCGCCGACCGGGATACTGTCGCCATGGTACCGGGGCGATCTCGTCACTGGTTATCTTGCGGGCACGCGTACCCTTGCGGAGACCGTGCGCGCCGGTTTCCCGGCCGGGACCACCTGGTCCGCGATCGGCGGCACTGTTGCCCGCTTTCATGCCGCCGGGGTCGATCATGCCGACCTGAACGCGCACAACGTTCTGCTCGACGAGGACGGTGCGGTCCATCTCATCGACTTCGACCGGGCCCGCCTGCGGTCGCGTCCGGGAGGACGCTGGGCCGAGCGCAACCTCGCGCGTCTGCGGCGTTCGCTCGACAAGCTGGCCGCGCAGGATCCGGGGTTCGTCTTCTCCGAGGCGGACTGGGTGGCGCTGGAACGCGGCTACCGGGACGCCGGCAGGACCGGTTCCAGCGCGGCAAGATAGCGCTCGATCACCTCGGCGCCGGCTTCCAGTACCGCCCGGCCGCGGCGCCCCATCTCGCTGCACGTGTTCTCGTCGGCCAGCAGCGCGACCGCGATCGCGACCACGGCCGGTGCATCCTCTCCCTGTTGCAGCGCCCCGGCCGCGAGCAGCTCGCGCGTCTCCGCGCGGAAGTTGTCCATGTGCGGGCCGGTGACGATCGCCCGTTCGGCGCGGGCCGGCTCGAGCACGTTCTGGCCGCCGTGCGGGATCAGCGAGCCGCCCATGATGACCAGCGAGGCGCTGCGCATCAGGCCGGTCAGCTCGCCCAGCGTGTCGGCCAGGTAGATGGTGGTGTCCTGCGCGATCGGTTCGGAGCGGCTGCGGCGGGCGACGCGATGACCGTCCGCTGCCAGTTCGCGGGCGATGGTGCTGCCGCGCTCGGGGTGGCGGGGCGCGATCACGAGCAGATGACCGGAATCGCCGCCGTCGCGCCAGGCCGCCGCCAGTTGCCGCTCCTCGTCGTCGTGCGTCGAAGCGGCCAGCACGAACGGCCTCGGCAGTTCGACCGGATCCGGCGGCTCGGCGCTCGCGGCCGCCAGCTTCAGATTGCCGACGACCTGCAGCCGCTCCGGGGGCGCGCCCAGCTCCCGGAAGCCGGCGGCATCGTCTTCCGAGCGGGCCAGTACCAGGGTGACCTGCTGCAGGCAATGAGCGGCCATCGCCCGCCACCAGCGGGGGGCATCGAGCGTGCGCGTCGACAGCCGCGCATTGATCAGCGCGATCGGTACCTCCCGCCGGTGCAGCTCGCTGTAGAGCCAGGGCCAGAGCTCGGTCTCCAGGATCAGGGCCGCGCGCGGGCGCAGCCGGTCGAGAAAGCGGCGCACCGGGCGCGGCCGGTCGAGCGGCAGATAGACCACGCGCACGTCCTCGCCGACACGGCGCCTTGCGGTGGCATGACCGGTCGGCGTGTTGGTCGACAGTGCCAGCGGGCCGATGCCGGCGTCCTCCAGTGCCCGCAGCAGCGGCAACGCGGTGACCACCTCGCCGACCGAGGCGCAGTGCAGCCAGACCGGCGCCGGCCCCGTCATCGGCTCGATGTGGCCGAAGCGTTCCCGCAGGTAGTCGCGCCCGCCGTCGCGCAGGGCGCGCATGACGGCATGGCCGCTGAAGATCGGTGTCAGCACCGGGCCGAGTGCCCGATAGGGAAGGGGTGGCCGGTGGTTCATGCGTACGGGTCGGGCGCACCCCGCCCGCGGCTCTTGAAGCGCTTGTGCGCCCACAGGTACTGCTCGGGCGCATCCCGGATGTGGCGTTCGAGCACGTCGTTGACCCGCTGGGTGGCGGCGGCGAGATCGTCGCCGGGAAAGTCGGTCAGCGCCGGTTCGAGACGCAGTTCATAACGGCCGTCGGCCAGGCGCACCGGGTGATAGGGCACCACCGCCGCGCCGCTGACGCGCGCGAGCTTGGCCGTCGAGATGCTGCTCGGCGCGGGATGGCCGAAGAAACGGGCCTCCACCGCCGTCCTGCGGCCCGGGCTCTGGTCCGGGCCGTGCCAGACGATGCGATTGGCCTGCAGCTCGCGGACGATGTCGCGCACCCGTTCATGATGGATCTGGTTGTGCAGGTAGCGCCCGCGCAGGCGCTCGGTCAGCGTGCGCATGACCGGGTTCTTCGGCGGCGCGTAGGTGGCGGTGAACGGTATCGACAGGCCTAGCAACTGGCCGCCGATGTCGGTCGTCAGGAAATGCCCCTGCAGCAGGATCACGCCGCGGCCCTGCTGCAGGGCAGCGTCGAGATGCTCGCTGCCCTCGATGCGTGCCAGCCGTCGCAGGCGTTGTTCCGGGCCCCACCAGCCGGTCGCCATCTCGAACAGGGAGATGCCCAGGGCCTCGAAGTTGTCGTGCAGCAGCCGCGCCCGTTCGGCGGACGACAGGTCGGGGAAGCACAGCTCGAGATTGATCGCCGAGATCCGGCGGCGCTCGCGGGCACAGCCGTGGAGCAGGCGGCCCAGTGCGCGGCCGAGTCCGATCTGGAGTCGCCATGGCGTCTGTGCCAGCAGCCACAGCAGCCCCAGCCCGATCCAGGTCGGCCACCAGCGCGGCAGCGCCAGGGCGGCACCGCCGATCCGGCGCAGGCGTTGTCCGCGCCGTTGGCCCTTCCCGCTCACTTGAGCAGGGCCGACACCGCCTTGAAGTGCTCGTGGCGGGCGTCGCGCAGCCATTCGAACAGGACCGATTCGTGGTTCGAGACCATGATGCCGACCGCGGTCATGCGCGTCAGGGCATTGTCCCGGTGTTCCGCGCTGCGCGAGCAGACGGCATCGGCGACCACGCAGGGTTCATGGCCGGCACTCGCCAGTCCGAACGCCGTCTGCAGTACGCAGACATGGGCCTCCATGCCGCAGACAACGACCTGCTCGCGGCCGGTCGCGCGCAATGCCTCGGTCAGCGCCTCGGAGCCGCTGGCGGAGAAGCAGGTCTTGTCGATGGTCGCGGCCGCGCCGGGCAGGGCGGCGACGAGGTCGCCGTCGGTCGGCCCGAGACCCTTCGGGTACTGGCGGGTCACCAGGATCGGCACTCCCAGCTCGTTCGCGGCACGGGCGAGCACGATGGTCGCATCCCGCGCGCGCTGGAATGCCTCGACCGGCATCGAGGCGGCGAGGCGGGCCTGCATGTCGACGATCAGCAGGACCGAATCCTCCGCGCGCAGCAGCGACGGCGTGTTCATGAGGAAGCGTCGTCTCCCGCCGGTTCGTCGCCGAGCCAGCTGTTGATCAGTCGCACGTCCTCGATGGTCAGCGTGCCGGCCGCCTGCTTCAGGCGCAGACGGTTGACGATGTACTGGTAGCGGGCGGTGGCATAGTCGCGCTGGGCCTGGTACAGGTCGCGCAGGGCTTCCAGCACGTCGACCGCCGTACGGGTTCCGACCCGGAACCCGGCCCGGGTCGCCTCGACCGCGGAACGGTTCGACTCGACCGCCTGGGCCAGCGCACGTACCTGGCTGAGGCTGGCCTCGATGCCGCGGAAGGCATTGCGGGTGTCCTGCTCGGCGCTGCGACGGGCCTGCATCGCGCGCGACTGGGCCGCCTCGAACTGCGAACGCGACGCGCGGGTCGCCGAAACCGTTGCGCCGCCGGAATACAGCGGGATGGTGAGCTCGATACCGATCCTGTCGGTCTCGAACTCGCCCGAGTCGAAACCGCCCTCGCGATCCTGACGTGTGCGGCTGGCCACCAGGTCGACGTTCGGATAATGGCCGGCACGGGCCTGGCGGATTTCGTAACGCGCCACTTCCGCGCCCGAGCGTGCCGCGAGGTAGGCCGGGTTCTGCTGCAGGGCGGTGTCGACCCAGGGACCCGGCGAGGCCGGTTCGGGCGAGCGCAGCTCGAGATCGGCGACCACGCCGGAGAGCGTTCCCGGCGGCTGGCCGGTCAGTGTCCGCAGCACCTCGCGCGCGTTCTCCAGCGCGTTCTCGGCGTCGATCTCGCGCGATACCGCAAGATCGTAGCTGGCCTGTGCCTCCTTGACATCGGTGACCGGGATCAGCCCGACCTCGAAGCGTTCCCGGGCCTGCTCGAGCTGGCGCTCGATGGCTCGCTTCTCGGCACGGGCGAAACGCAGCGTGTCGCGCGCCCCGAGCACATCGAAGTAGGCCTGGGCCACGCGCGTGATCAGGTCCTGCTCGGCGACGGCGAATTCGGACTCGGCCTGCGCCACTTGCGCATCGGCCCGGCCGAGCCCGGAGAACTCGTTCCAGTCGAACAGGGTCTGGCGCAGGCTCAGCGCATACTCCGTGGACGAGAAATCGTCGCTCTGGCCGGTATCGAGATCCTCCTGGCTGTCCTCGCTGGTCGAGGCCGAAAACGTGACCTGTGGCAGGACCGCGGAGCGCGCCTGCGGCACGGCTTCGCGGGCCGCCTGATACTCGGCACGCGCGGCGGCGAACTCGGGATCGTTCTGCTGTGCCAGGCGATAGACCTGCAACAGATTGTCGGCGTGAACGGCCGTGCCCGTGAGCGCCAGCGCGAGGGCGGCGAATCCACGGGCAAACGCTCGCTTGGATGGCATCAACAAGGTACTCCCGGAGTCGGTCGCAAGGCCGGGCATGTGTCCACGGCCACTGCTGGGTGTCAGAATTCGAATCGTGGCGGCCGCCGGGCATTGATCAGCGGCGCGATCCAGGTTTCGAACAGGCTTTCGACCGACCATTCCCCGGTGCCGACACGCACGATCTGAACCGCTTCCATGATGGGCTGATCCGCGTCGCCGACAATGGCGAACAGCCGGCCGCCCGGCGCGAGCGCACGCTTGTAGGCATCGGGGACTTCGGGCACGGCACCGGTCAGCGCGATCGCGTCGTACTGGCGTCCGCCATCCCAGCCGCGGGCGGCATCGCCGGTGGCGGGGCTCACGTTGTCGATGCGGAGCTCGGCCAGCCGGGCACGCGCGGAGGCGGTGAAATCCTCGTGGATGTCGACCGTGTCCACCGCGTGCGCCAGCCGCGCCAGGCAGGCGGTCAGGTAACCGCTGCCGGTGCCGATCTCCAGTACCTGGTCGTCGTCGTGGAGTTCGAGCGCCTGCAGCAGCCGGCCCTCGACCACCGGCGGCATCATGGTCTGGCCGTGGCCCAGCGGGATGCGCGTGTCGGAATAGGCGAGGCGACGCCAGGCCGACGGAACGAAATGCTCGCGCGGCAACTGCCCGAGGGTTTCGAGGACCCGGGGATCGAGCACCGACCAGGGCCGGACCTGCTGCTCGATCATGTTGTAGCGTGCCCGCTCGAAGTTCATCTCGCTCATGGTCGTTCCTTCGCCGCCGTCCCGCGGCCGAGGTTAAGACCTTTGCCGGTGGCCGGCAAGGTGAGGTCCATTTGCATCCCTTTGCATCGGGAGCCCGGTTCGACGTACACTTCGCCGCTGACCGATCGGTCGGTCAGTCGCGGAGTATAGCCTCTTGTCCGATGACTCGCAAAACCCGTCGGCGGGACGTGCGGAAATCCTCGCCGCCGCCACCGACCTGTTCGCCGATAGCGGATTCGACGGCGTTTCGATCAACGCCATCGCCGCCCATGCCGGCACCAGCAAGGCGAACGTGTTCCATCATTTCGGTTCCAAGGATGCGCTCTATCTCGAAACGATGCGCTGCGCCTGCGGCAGGTTCGAACCGGTGCTCGAGCGACTGCACGAGCCCGGCCGCGCCTTCGACGAGCGCCTGCGCCAGTTCGTTCACGACGACGTCGAGCAGATGTTTGCCGAGCCCGATCGCGCGCGCCTGATCCTGCGCGAGGTGCTGGAAAGCGGCCCCAGCCGGGGTCGCGAGCTGGCCGCGGAGGTGTTCGACGAGCATTTCTCGCAACTGGTCGAGATGTTCCGTGACGGCCAGCGTGCGGGCATGCTGACCGACGAGGTACCGCCGGCCCTGGCGGCGTCGATGGCGATCGCCTGCAACGTTTTCCTGTTCCAGTCGCAGCATGTGCTGCGCCACCTCTCGGGGGTGGATTTCGTCGACGACCCGGAACGTTATGCGGCGCTCGTCAGCCGCGTGTTGCTCGAGGGTCTCGCGGAGGATGAAGGTACCCGCGGGACTCGTGGGGGAGATGTCTGAATGAAGAAGCGGATGTTCATCGCCGTGGTTCTGCTCGGACTCGTGTTCGGCGGAATATTCGGCTACAACGCCTTCGTCTCGCACATGACGCAGCAGTTCTTTGCCAATCAGCCGGCGCCGGTTCATACCGTGACGGCGACCCGTGCCGCGGCCGATACCTGGCAGCCCAGCATCGCGTCGGTCGGCAACCTGAGCGCGGTGCAGGGGTCCGACCTGGCGAGCGAGATCGCCGGCAAGGTGATCGAGGTGGCGGTCGAGGACGGCGCCGAGGTCGAC
Organism: uncultured Ectothiorhodospiraceae bacterium; assembly: GCA_964478305.1. GTDB lineage: Bacteria > Pseudomonadota > Gammaproteobacteria > XJ16 > Halofilaceae > Halofilum. Next base: position 3,650 of record CAYZHJ010000063.1, on the reverse strand, counting down.
ACCGGCGACGTGCTCGTGCGGCTCGACTCCGAGGGTCTGCGCTATGCCCTGCAGGGGGCGGAAGCGGAGACGCGGCTGGCCGAGATCGAGCTCGAGCGCCAGCAGCGGCTGCGGGGGCAGCAGGCCAATTCCGAGGCGGACGTCGATCGCGCGGAAAGCGAGCTGGCGCAGGCGCGTGCCGAGGTGGGCCAGATCCGGGCCGAGCTGGACAAGAAGACGATCCGGGCGCCGTTTCCCGGTCGCATCGGCATCGTCGAGGTCGACGAGGGCCAGTTCGTCGATGTCGGGGCATCGATCGTCACCCTGCAGACCCTCGATCCGATCCTGGTGGACTTCACCGTGCCGCAGCGCGACCTGGGACGGATCGAGACGGGCCGGCCGATGGTCGCCCTGGCGGACGCCTGGCCCGGGCATGAATTCTCCGGCGAGGTGACGGCGATCAGCCCCAAGGTCGAGCGCACAACGCGCAACGTCGATGTGCGTGCCCGCATGGGCAATCCCGACGGCGTCCTGCGTCCGGGCATGTTCGTCGATGTGCGGGTGCTGCTGCCGCAGCAGGAGAATGTCATCACGCTGCCGCAGACCGCCGTCAGCTACAACCCGTACGGCGATTCGGTGTTCCTCGTTCACGAGGGCGAGAACGAGGAAGGCGAGACCGAGCTCACGGTCGAGCGCAAGTTCGTGCAGACAGGGGCAACGCGCGGTGACCAGGTCGCCATCGTCCAGGGTCTCGAGGAAGGCGACCGGGTCGTGACCAGCGGTCAGCTCAAGCTGCGCAACGGCTCGAAGGTCAGGATCGACAATTCGATCGAGCCGAGCAACGATCCCGATCCGCAAGTGGGCAATCGCTGATGCATTTCACCGACATCTTCATTCGCCGGCCGGTGCTGGCGACGGTCGTCAGTCTGCTGATCGTGCTGCTCGGGGCCCGCGCCTATCTCGGTCTCACGGTGCGCGAGTACCCCGAGGCCGAGAACGCCGCGGTCACGATCGAGACCATCTACACCGGCGCGGACGCGGATCTCGTCAAGGGCTTCATCACCACGCCGCTGGAGACCGAGATCGCCAGCGCCCAGGGCATCGATTACCTCGAGTCGACCAGCGTGCAGGGCGTATCGATCATCACGGCCAACCTCGACCTCAACTACGATCCCTACGACGCCCTGACCCAGATCACCTCCAAGGTCAACAAGGTCCGGGGCGATCTGCCCGAGCAGGCCGAAGAGCCGACCCTGGATCTTTCGGTCGGCGACTCGACCTCGATCATGTACCTGTCGTTCTTCTCCGGGGTGCTGGACAACAACCAGATCACCGACTACCTGGTGCGCGTCGTCCAGCCGAAGCTGAACACGGTCGCGGGTGTCGAGAAGGCGCGCATCATCGGTGCCCGCACCTTTGCCATGCGCATCTGGCTCAAGCCGGAAAAGATGGCCTCGCTCGGCGTCACCGGTGCGCAGGTGCGCCAGGTGCTGCAGGACAACAATTTCCAGGCTGCCGTGGGCTCCACGCGCGGGCAGATGATCGCGCTCGACATGCGCGCCGCCACCGATCTGCGCTCGGAGGACGAGTTCCGCGATCTCGTGGTCACCCGCACCGACGGCGCGACCATCCGCATCGGCGACATCGCGGACGTGGAGCTGGGGGCCGAGAGCTACGAGTCCTCGGTCAATTTCAACGGTAAGCCGGCGGTGTTCATCGGTGTCGATCCCGCCCCCGGCGCCAACGTGCTCGACGTCGTCGACGGCGTGCGCGAGGCCTATGCCGACATTGTCTCGCAGTTGCCGACCGGGCTCGAGTCGGACATCCCCTACGACGCCACCGAGTACATCGAGGAATCGATCACCGAGGTGGTCAAGACGCTGATCGAGGCGATCCTGATCGTGGTGGTGGTGATCTTCGCCTTCCTCGGTTCGATGCGCAGTGTCGCGATCCCGGTGATCGCCGTGCCGCTGTCGCTGATCGGCGCGGCGTTCGTCATGCTGGTGCTCGGCTATTCGATCAACCTGCTGACACTGCTGGCGATGGTGCTGGCCATCGGGTTGGTGGTCGACGACGCCATCATCGTGGTCGAGAACATCCACCGCCACATCGAGGAGGGCATGACGCCGTACGATGCGGCCATCCAGGGCGCGCGCGAGCTCGGCGGTCCCATCATCGCCATGACCATTACCCTGCTGGCGGTGTTCGCGCCCATCGGTTTCGTCGGCGGTCTCACCGGAACGCTGTTCTCCGAGTTCGCCTTCTCGCTGGCCGGCGCGGTCATCATTTCCGGCATCGTCGCACTGACCCTGTCGCCGATGCTGTGCGCGAAGATCCTCAAGGGGCACGGCCCCGGCCAGGAGCAGGGCCGGCTGGAAGCATTCCTTGACCGGACCTTCGACCGCTTCCAGAACTGGTACGAGCGGCGGCTGCACGGCTCGCTGGAGACGCTGCCCGTCGTCCTGCTGGTCGGCGGCGTGGTGCTGGTGAGCTGCTATTTCCTCTACCAGACCTCGAAGTCACAGCTCGCACCCGAGGAGGACCAGGGCTTCATGCTGGTCCAGTCGAACGCCGCGCCCACTGCCTCGCTCGACCAGACCGAGCGCTTCACGCGGAAGATCGTCGACATCGGCATGTCGAACGATGCGGTGGGGCGCGTGTTCCAGTTCAACGGCGTCACCTTCGGCGGCCCGCCGAAGCCGAACACCGCAATTACCGGCATGGGGCTCAAGCCCTGGAACCAGCGGGAGCAGGATTCGGGGACGATTACCGGGACGATCCAGCAGCAGGTGGCTTCCATCGCCGGCCTGGAGTCGGTGGCGTTCGAGCCGCCGGTACTCCCGGGCACCAGCGGCGGTCTCCCCGTGCAGTTCGTCATCGGTACGACCGACGAGTCGGAACCCCTGTACGAGGTCTCGCAGGAGATGCTGCAGCGCGCCCAGCAGTCGGGCCTGTTCATATTCGCCAACTCGGACATGAACTACGACAAGCCGCAGGTGGTCGTGCACGTGGACCGGAACAAGGCCGCCGACCTCGGCATAACCATGGCGGACCTCGGCCGGGAGCTGGGATCGATGGTGAGCGGCGGCTTCGTCAATCGCTTCAGCATCCAGGGCAGGGCCTACAAGGTCACGCCGCAGGTCGCGCGTCAGGAGCGGCTGAACCCGGAACAGCTCGAGAATTACCACGTGCGCACCGGCGAGGGCGAACTCGTGCCCCTGTCGAACCTGGTGTCGCTCGAGCGCACGGTGCAGCCGCAGGAACTGAAGCGCTTCCAGCAGCTCAACTCGGCGACCATCTCGGGCGTTCCGCGGCCGGGCGTGTCCCTGGGCGAGGCCATCACCTTCCTGCAGGACACGGCGGCCGAGGTGCTGCCCCGGGGTTACACGGTCGACTACTCCGGCCAGTCGCGGCAGTACGTCGAGGAAGGCACGGCGCTGGTCGTGACCTTCTTTCTCGCGATCGCGGTCATCTACCTGGTGCTGGCGGCCCAGTTCGAGAGTTTCCGCGATCCGCTGATCATTCTGGTGACCGTGCCGATGGCGGTATCCGGTGCGCTGGTCTTCACCAGCCTCGGCTTCACCTCGATCAACATCTATACCCAGGTGGGGCTGGTGACGCTGATCGGGGTGATTTCCAAGCACGGCATCCTGATCGTGCAGTTCGCCAAC
>CAYZHJ010000062.1:0-16465 GCA_964478305.1 uncultured Ectothiorhodospiraceae bacterium | reverse complement strand
GGGTGCGGCCATGCGCTTGTGCGATCAGGGTCTGGTCGAACCGATCGATTACGATCGAATGCTCGAGCCTGCGCCGAATGGCGACTCGCCCAGTGAGGATTTTCTCGTCGACCTGCCTGGCTGCTTTGTGCCCCAGATCCTGTTTGGGACGGTCTGGGCAACCAACGCGCAGGCATGGTCGGGTGAACAACCGGACTCGATCAAGGATATCTGGAATACATCCGGTTATCCGGGCCGGCGGGCGATGCAGAAGATTCCGGCGGGCAATCTGGAATGGGCGCTCATGGCCGACGGGGTTCCGGTCGAGCGGGTCTACGACATGCTCGGTACAGAGAAGGGTATCAACAGGGCGTTCTCGAAGCTCGGCGAACTGAAGGAACATACCATCTGGTGGTCGGAAGCGGCGCAGCCGCCCCAGTTGCTCGCCGACAGGGAAGTGGCATTCGCGAGCAGCTATAACGGCCGTTTCTTCCATGCACAGGTCGTGGAGGGTCAGCCGTTCGACATCATTTGGGATGGTCAGGTGCTCGAACCCACCGGCTGGGTCGTACCGAAGGGGCAGTTGACGGAGGAGGTCAAGCAATATCTGCGGTTTGCGACGCATACGCAGCGGCTGGCGGATCAGGCCAGGTATATTTCGTACGGACCGGCCCGGGCCTCGTCGGCCAGCCTGGTCGGCAACCATGCCGAAGCGGGCGTCGACATGAAACCTCACATGCCGACCAATCCGGAGCACATGGAAACGGCGATCGTGAAGGATGTCGGTTTCTGGGCGGACAATGGCGACTCGCTGTCCGAGCGATTCAATGCCTGGCTGGCGCTGTAAGGCCGCACCCCGTGCGTTGGAAATGGGCAGGATGACTCATTCTCGACAGCCTGTTCGGCAGGCAGGCTCGCGCGGGATGGATCCATTCATTCATCCCGCGCGGGTCGTGCCGGTATCTGATACGTTCACCCCTTCATGCTACAAGGGAATGCTGCACCGTGGATCTGTTACTCAATCCGTATCGTGGGACTGGCCTGCCGTCGGAGGCGAATCTGGCTCGGGGTGTTGTCATCGCGAATGCCTCCGAACCCATTGGTTTGCTCACGCATTGTCCAATGGTGGCAACCACGCCACTTCGCGACATGGCAGGACTTGCTCCGACCCTCGGCATCGAATCGCTCCTGCTCAAGGACGAGAGCCGCAGGATGGGGCTCGGCAGTTTCAAGGCGCTGGGCGCGGCGTATGTCATTGCACGCGAAGCGGCCCGGCGCGTGAACGGCGGGGGTGGCCCGCCCGTCGTGGGAGACATGTCGGGCGCGCTGCGGGATACGGTCTATGCCTGTGCAAGTGCCGGCAATCACGGCCTGTCTGTTGCCGCGGGAGCGCGGTTGTTCGGAGCCGGGGCGGTGATCTACCTGGACGACGCCGTCCCCGAAGCGTTCGCGGATCGCCTGCGTGCACTCGATGCCGAGGTCGTTCGATCCGGCGGCGACTATGCGGCCAGCATGAAGGCCGTCGCCGAGGACGCGGGCAGGAATGGCTGGATTCTGCTGTCGGATTCCTCCTGGCCCGGCTATGTCGATCTGCCGGCCCGCGTCATGGAGGGCTACCTGGTGATGGGAGAAGAGGTGGTGCAGGCACTGGAGACACCGCCGACACACGTGTTCCTGCAGGCCGGTGTCGGCGGCCTCGCGGCGGCCATGACCGCCCTGTTCCGTGCGCGCTGGGGGGATGGTCCGACAATCGTCGTGGTCGAGCCCGAGGCCGCCCCGGCGCTGATCGAGAGCATCCGCGCGGGAGCGCCCGTGACAACGTCCGGGCCCGTTTCGAACATGGGGCGGCTCGACTGCAAGGAACCGTCGCACCTGGCCCTCGGGGAACTCGCACGCGGCGCGGACTGGTTCGTCACGATCGACGATGACCAGGCCGCCGCCGCTGTCGCGCTGCTCGGACGCCACGGCATCGGGACGACTGCCTCCGGTGCCGCCGGCGTGGCGGCGCTGCAGCACGCCGGCGAAGGCCGCAATGAACTCGGGCTGTCCGCCACGAGCCGGGTACTGGCCTTCGTCACCGAAGGGCGGGAAGATGCGGCATGAGCATCCCTCTGGTGAAGACATCCGCCCTTGCCGATCTGGCGGCGTTGCGGCACAAGTTGCACCGCTCGCCCGAGACCGGTTTCGAGGTCGGATCCACGGCCGCCGAGCTCGCCGATCGCCTGCATGCGGCCGGTCTCGAAGTGACCACGGGCGTGGGCGGGACGGGCGTGATCGCGAGCCTGCACCGCGGCGACGGTCGAGGCGCGATCGGGCTGCGCGCGGACATGGATGCGCTGCCGATCATGGAAGGCAACGATTTCGGCCACCGTTCCACGGTGGACGGGAAATTCCACGGCTGCGGCCACGACGGCCATTCGACCATGCTGCTCGGTGCGGCGCTGGACCTGGCCGGAGACGCCGATTTCGACGGCACGGTGCACTTCGTCTTCCAGCCGGACGAGGAAAACGGCCGCGGCGCGCAGGCGATGATCGACGACGGCCTGTTCGAGCGCTTTCCCATGGACGAGATGTACGGCCTGCACAACCTGCCGGGACTGCCGGTCGGTGGTTTCGCGACGCGCGAGGGTCCATTCACGGCGTTCGAGGAGAACTTCGCGATCCGCATCGAGGGGCGGGGCGGTCATGCATCGGCACCCGAGCAGGCCATCGATCCACTCGTCGCCGGTTCGGAAATCATCCTCGGCCTGCAGACGATCGTCTCGCGCTCGCTCGCACCGGAGGAGTACGGCGTCGTATCCGCGACGGAGTTCGTCACGGACGGTGCCCGCAACATCCTGCCGGGCACGGTGACGATCCGGGGCGATGTGCGCGGCTACGACGACAGCGTGAGTGCCACCATCCGCCGGCGCATGCGCGGGATCGTCGACGGCATTGCTGCCGCCCACGGCGCGAGTGCGAGCCTGGACTACGTGCGCGAGTTCGAGCCGACCGTCAACACGACGGCCGAGACCGGGGCCGCGGTCAACGCTGCCGGCCGGGTCGAGGGGGCGTCCGTGGACGCCGCGCACGGACGGATGGGGTTTTCGGAAGACTTCGCGGGCTTCCTGCGGCACCGGCCGGGCTGCTTCATGCTTATCGGCAACGGTACCGAGGGTGCGCATGCGATGCCGCTGCACAACCCGCACTACGATTTCAACGACGCGATCCTGCCGTACGGGATCGCGTACTGGCGGGCGCTGGTGATGGAGCGGCTGGGCCGGTGAGCAGCGACGAACCGCCACGCGGGTTCCCGCCGGCCGAGTTCGAGCAGCGCCTGGCGCGCGCCCAGCGCGCGATGGCGCAGGCCGAACTCGATGCACTGCTGCTCACCACGGAGGCCGAGGTACGCTACTTCAGCGGCTTCCTCACGCAGTTCTGGCAGAGCCCGACGCGGCCGTGGTTCCTGGTCGTGCCGCGCGACCGCAAGCCGATCGCCGCCATCCCCGGCATCGGGGCCCCGGTGATGGCGCGGACCTGGATCGACGACATCCGTACCTGGGCCTCGCCGCGGCCGGGAGACGAGGGCGTGTCGCTGGTGGTGGAAGTGCTGCGGGAGATCGGCGCAGGCAAGGGACGGATCGGACTGCCGATGGGCCCGGAGACCATGCTGCGCATGCCGCTGGCCGACTACGGGCAACTCACCGAGGCATTGCCCGATGCGGCCTTCGTCGATGCCACCGGGCTGATCCGCGATTTGCGCATGATCAAGTCCGAGGCCGAGATCGCGAAGATCGCGCACATTTGCGGCATCGCCTCGGACACCTTCGACGCGGTGCCCGGGTTCGTCGAGGCGGGCCAGCCGCTGGCGGAGACGTTCCGCCGCTTCAAGGTCGCCCTGCTCGAGCATGGCGCCGACGACGTGTCCTATCTCGTGGGTGCCGCCGCGCCGGGCGGCTATGACGACGTGATCTCGCCACCGGGCCCGCGGCCGCTGCAGGACGGCGATCTGCTGATGCTGGACACCGGTTCGCTGCACGACGGCTACTTCTGCGACTTCGACCGCAACTACGCCATCGGCCGGGCCGACGACGACACGCGGCGCGTCTACGACACGCTCTACCGGGCAACCGATGCGGGCCTCGCCGCCGCCCGCCCCGGTGCGACCTGCGCCGACCTGTTCCGATCGATGCAGGGCGTGATAGAGGCGGACGGTCACGAATGCGGCAACGTCGGCCGACTGGGTCACGGCCTCGGCATGCAGCTCACCGAGTGGCCGTCGCACACGGCGAACGACGACACGGTGCTCGCCCCCGGCATGGTGCTGACGCTCGAGCCCGGCCTCGGCATCGGGCCGGGGCGCACGATGGTTCACGAGGAGGACATCGTGATCCGCGAGCAGGGGGCCGAACTGCTCTCGCGCCGGGCCCCGCGCGAACTGCCGGTCATCGCCTGAGATGCGCCTGGTCCACGACAGCGACGGCGGCATCGGCCACAGGGCACGGCTCGGACTGATCGTGCTGCACGTGGACGAGACCGTCGAACCGGAATGCCGCCGGCTGCTGGATCTCGACGGGGTCGCGCTCTACTGCACACGCATCCGCAGCGGCGCCGCGGTCACGCCGGAGACGCTGGAGGACATGGTCACCCGGCTGCCGGATGCCGCCGCCCTTCTGCCGCCGGCGACTGCATTCGATGTCGTCGGCTACGCCTGTACCTCGGCCGCGACCGTCATGGGTCCGCGGCGTGTGGCCGAACTGATCCGGCTGGCCAGGCCCGGGGACGGTCCCGCCAGCTTCGTCGACACGGCGATCACGGATCCGCTCACGGCCGCGAAGGCCGCCTGCAACGCGCTCGGCATCCGCCGCCTCGGTTTCGTGAGCCCCTATATCGCATCCGTTTCCGCCGCCGTCCGTGCCTCGTTCGAGGCGGACGGCCTGACCATCGGCGCATTCGGATCCTTCGAGCAGGCCGAGGAATGCCGCGTCGCCCGCATCGATCCCGGATCCGTGCTCGAGGCGATCGTGCGCGTGGGCGAGGCGTCGCCGTGCGACGGCGTGTTCGTCTCGTGCACCAACCTGCGCACGCTGGACGTGCTGCCGGCGGCCGAGGATCGACTCGGCGTGCCCGTGATCACCAGCAACCAGGCGCTTGCCTGGCACATGCTGCGCAGTGCCGGTATCGAGGATCGCCGATCGGGTCAGGGGCGGTTGTTCCGGCAATGAAGTGCCCGGCCGCGATGTTTGCGCCCGGCGTTACGGCCGTTCAGGCCTGCTCGAACACGGCCATGTGGTCGGCGAGCGCGCGCTGGAAGGCCGGGCGTGCCTCGCAGCGTGCCTTGTAGGCCCCGAGCGCCGGCTCGCGCTCCACCAGGTCCGTGTGCCGGAGACAGCGGAGCACGTGGGTCATCATCAGGTCGGCAGCGGTGAAGCGGCCCTCCAGGTATTCGCGATCACGGAGCCGGGCGGCGAGTTCCCCGAGCCGTTTCCCGACCGCCTGTTCAACTGCCGGTCGGCGCTGTCGCGCCCAGTCCTCGTCCGGGTGGAAGAGATCGATCTCGGCCAGCTGCTGGACGAACACCTCGACGGAATTGAGCGCCGCGAACACCCAGGCAATCGCGCGCGCCCGTTGCGCCATCCCGGCGGGCAGCAGCGTTTCACTGCGCGCGCCGATGTGGAGCACGATCGCACCGGATTCGAACAGGACGAGGTCGTCTTCCTCGAACACCGGCACCTGCCCGAACGGCTGGCGCGCACGGTAGTCGGCCGATTCCCGTTCCTCGAAATCGATCAGCCGGGTCCGGTAGGGCAGGCCGGCCTCTTCCAGCGCCCAGCGGACACGGGTGTCGCGCACCAGGCCCTGTGCAAGGGGCGGCACCCAGCGAAAGGCGGTGACGGTGATCATGGCCGGTCTCCGTCGAAGGCGCGCCGCAGCACGCCGATGTCGAACTTCCTCATCTGCAGGAAGGCCTGCGTCACGCGCGCGACCCGCAGCGGATCGGGGTCTCGCAACATCTCGGGCAGGGCGGTCGGCACGATCTGCCAGGAAACGCCGAAGCGGTCCTTCAGCCAGCCGCATCGCTGCGCCGCGGGGTCGGCGCCGTCGGTGAGCCGCTCCCAGTAGTGATCGATCTCCTCCTGGCTGTCGCAGGACACCTGCAGGGAAACCGCCTCGTTGAACGTGAAATCGTGATCGAGCGCGCTGTCCATGGCCCGGAACTCCTGTCCCGCCAGCCGGAAGACGGCATGCTTGACCGTGCCCTCGGCGTTCGGCTGCTCGCCGGCCTCCCAGCGGGCGATGCCCTCGATGCCCGAGTTGGAGAAGATCTCCGTGTAACGCTGCATCGCTTCCTCGGCGCGGCCGCATTGATCCCCGACGAACATGAGGCAGGGCGCGATCTTCCGGGGCCGTGGCGCGGCAATGAGCTGCCAGGAAACACCGAATCGGTCCTGCACCCAGGCATAGCGATCGCTGAAGGGATACGCCTGCAACGGCATCAGCACCGTTCCGCCCTCGACGAGACCGGCGTACAGCCGGTCGACCTCCTGCGCATCGGCGCAATTGACGAACAGGGAGATGGCCGGGGTGAACTCGAACAGCGGGCCGCCGTTGAGCGCGGTGAAGTCCTGGCCCGCGAGACGGAAGCTCACCGTCATCACCGATCCCGCCGGGCGTCCGGAGATCTCGGACACATCGCTCGTGTAACGACTGATGTCGCCGATATCCGCATCCTCGAATATCGAGACGTAGTGGTTCACCGCTTCCTCGGCATGGTCGTCGAACCAGAGAAAGGGAATGATCCTGTCGCTGTCCGTCATGATGTCCTCTTGTTCTTCATGGCAGGCCTGTCAGGTGGTCGTTCGTCCTTCGGCGGAATCGACTCGCCGGCTCTTGACAAAATAAGTTGATATCAACATGATAAGGCCATGTCAAGCACTCCCGCCGTATCCCGCGAAACCACGCGGCATGTCCGCGATACCTGCCTGTGCCTGCATGTACAACGAACCGCACGCGCGCTGGCACGGCGCTTCGACGAGGCGTTCCGCCCGCTGGGGCTGACCAACCGGCAGTTCTCGCTGATGATATCGCTGAATCGGCCCGATGCGCCGGGCATGGGCGAGGTTGCGGGTCTGCTCGGCATGGACCGCACGACGCTGACCGCGGCCCTGAAACCCCTCGAGCGCCGCGGCCTGGTCAGGGTGACGGAGAATCCGCGGGATCGGCGCGGCCGGCTGATGACGCTGACGCCGGAAGGTGGCGAGTTGCTGGCTCGCGCCGTACCGGTCTGGGAGCGTACGCACGCGGATGTGGATCGGCTCGTTGCCGACATGGGGTCGCAGCACCTGCGCGCGGCCCTGCGTGCCCTGTCGGTCACGGACATGGAGGGGCAAGCGGCATAGGGAAGGGTCAGCATCTCGCTGCAATGGTTCGGTGCCGCCGTTTCACGTCGCTGCCTCGTCCGCGTCCCTCCCCGTAGCCCCTCGCGCCGGCCGACGCCGTTCCAGCAGGATGCGGCCGATCTGGAATCCGTTGAGCAACAGGAAGAACAGGTTCCAGTACACCACCTCCATCAGCGGCTCGGTGCGGCTGGCAAAGTACAGCGCCAGGCAGGTCAATGACGAGACGGTGAATATCCGCAGGTACAGGATATCCCGCATGAAGTAGGACAGCAGGTTGAGGCCGTTGGCCAGGTAGAGCAGGGCGTCCATCGTTGTTTCTCGTTGCCGTCGGCGGTTCGCTTGTCGCCATTCGCGCACGCCGGCGGAACGATGTCCGGTCAATGCGGTGCAGCAGTTGCGGAAAACGGCCCGCCCCGGAAAACCGGGACGGACCCTCGTTTCGGCTGGTGGGGAACATCCGTGTTCCCCGGCGCGGTGGTGCCCGCCTCTACGGGCGTGCTTCCAGCACCATGTTGGTTTCGGTCTCCGCTGCCCGGCGGATGCGCGTGAACCCCGCTTCCCGCAGCACCTGTGTCAGCCGTTTCTCGCCCGCCTGCGCCCCGAGGGCGAGTCCGACTTCCTGGGCGCGCGATGCCGGCGTGCAGATCAGCGTCGAGGCCGAGTAGAACACCTGGCCCAGGATGTGAAGATTGTCGGCGAGACGATCGCCCGCGAGCGGTTCGACCAGCATGAACGTGCCGTCCGGGGCGAGGCATTCGCGGATGCGGCGGGCGGCACCGACCGGGTCGCCCATGTCGTGCAGGGCATCGAACATGCACACCAAGTCGTAGCCCTCGGCCGGCATCTCCCGGGCCGTGACCGCATCGAAGCGGGTATTCGCCTCGACACCCGCCGCCGCTGCCGCTTCCCGGGCCGCCTCGATCGAGGGCGCGTGGAAGTCGAAGCCGCGGAAGCTCGAGGCGGGAAACGCCCGCGCCATGAGCGCAGTCGAGGAGCCGTGTCCGCAACCGACGTCGGCGACCTTCGCGCCCGCGAGGAGCTTTTCGAGCACGTCGTCGAGGGCGGGCAGCCAGGCATCCACGAGGTTGGCCGCATAGCCGGGACGGAAGAAACGGTCGGTGGCGCAGAAGCAGCAGGCGTGATGGTCTTCCCAGCCGCGACCGTCGCCGGATCGGAAGACCTCGAGTGCGCGTTCATGGGTGGTGAACTGCGACACGATCTGCTGGAACAGCCCCTGCATGCAGGCCGGATGTCCCTCCCGTGACAGGACGGTGGCCTGCGCCGCGTTCAGGGAAAAGGTGTCGTCGGCCTCGTTGTAGTCGACGTAGCCCGCCGCGGCCTGGGCACTGAGCCATTCGAGCAGGTAACGCTCGTCGACGCCGATGGTCCGGGCCAGTTGCGCGGCGCTGCTCGGGCCCGATTCCCGCAGGCCCCGGTACACGCCCGTCTGGTCGCCGATGAACGCCAGCAGCAGCGCGAAGGCGCCACCGACGTCGTCGAGTATCCGGCCGGCGAACGCCTGCAGTGCCTGCTCGTCGACTGCCGGTGCATCGCCCGGCGGGTTGGCGAGCGATGCACGCTCGTTCTCGATTACTGTCGCGTTCACTTCGATTCTCCCGTGTGGTAGCCGCATGATGGGCGGCTGGTCTCGATCCGGGCAGCGGCCGTTGCCGCGTCACGGTGCGGGCGTAATCTACGTCCGCGACGCCGGCGGGGGTATGATCGAGCGTCCGGACTTGCCGACCGGGCGGCCGGAATGTTCGAACCGCGTCGGATCGGGACTCTGGCAAGGGATGCGGATGGTGGCGGGAGGGGCGATGGGTGACGACGTACTGTCGGACGTGTTGCGCACGGTGCGTCTGTCCGGCGCCATCTTCTACGAGGTCCGGGCCGCGCCGCCGTGGGTGACGGAGTCGCCGCCCGGCAGCCGGATCGCGCCGCGGCTGCTGCCCCGGGCACAGCACACGATCGCCTACCACGTCGTGACTCGCGGGGAATGCTGGACGGCGCTCGCCGCCGACGGGGCCGAGTACGTGCGGCTCTCGGCGGGAAGCATCGCGCTCTATGCCCACGGGGACGCGCACGTCATGGCGAGCGGGCCCGGCATGCGCGCCGAGCCCGTGATGGAGGCCTACCGCCTGCCCGTCACCGGGGAGGCGTTACCGTTCTACGTGGACGAATGCCGCGGTGCGCCCGACAGCGTGCGGGTGCTGTGCGGCTTTCTCGGCTGCGATGTCCAGCCCTTCAATCCCCTGATCCAGGCGCTGCCGCCGCTGGTCCATGTCAGTGACGGGTATGGCTCGAACCGGGGGTCGCTGGGCGCGCTGATCGAGGCCGTGATCGCGGAGAGCGCCGCCGACCGGATCGGCACGGGCTCCGTGCTGTCGCGCCTGAGCGAGCTGCTGTTCATCGAGGTCGTGCGACGCTACATGGAATCGTTGCCGGATGCGGATCCCGGCTGGCTCGGCGCGCTGGTCGATCCCTGCGTCGGGCGGGTGCTGCGGTTGCTGCACGGCGATCCCGGGCGGGCATGGACACTCGGGGCGCTCGCGCGCGAGGCGGGTTATTCGCGGACGGTCATGGTCGAACGCTTCACCGCCCGGCTCGGCGTCGCGCCGATGGCCTACCTGCTGAAGTGGCGCATGCAGATTGCCGCCGGCCTGCTGGCCGACGGCACACAGGGCATCGCCCGGGTGGCCTCGGCCGTGGGCTACGGTTCCGAGGAGGCGTTCGGCCGCGCGTTCAGGCGCTGTACCGGCAACTCGCCCGGCGAGTGGCGCCGGCGGCCGGTGCCGCCGGATGCGGTCGGGTAGTCACGGCCGCTGACGCAGATCAGCCCCGCGAGGACTGTGAACCCGGCCGCCGTCCGCGGCCGGCGCGATGGTTCTCCGTCCGCTTGCCGTGAGAACCCTTGCCGGGTGCCGCGTGACCGCCGGCGGGGCGGTTGCCGCGGGGCTGGGCGGCACGGGACTGCCCGCTGCCCCGCGACTGGCTGAACAGCGGCCGGGGCCGCTCGCCCGGATCGGGCTCGTGGCCGGAGACCGGCTGCTGCGTGATCCGGGTCTGCAACAGTTGCTCGATGCCGTTCAGCAGCTTGTGCTCGTCCGCGCAGACGAGCGATACCGCATGTCCGCCATGGCCGGCACGGCCGGTACGGCCGATGCGGTGGATGTAGTCCTCGGCCACGTGGGGCAATTCGTAGTTCACCACGTGCGGCAACTGGTCGATGTCCAGTCCGCGCGAGGCGATGTCGGTGGCGACCAGCACGCGCACGCCGCCCTGCTTGAAGCGGGCGAGGGCCGTGGTGCGCGCGCCCTGGCTCTTGTTGCCGTGAATCGCCGTCGCCGTCACGCCGTTGCGGTCGAGCTGCTTTGCCAGCCGGTCGGCGCCGTGCTTGGTGCGGGTGAACACCAGTACCTGTTTCCAGTCACCTTCGCGAATGAGGCTGGAGAGCAGGGCGGACTTGCCGTCGCGATTGACCGGATGCACGGTCTGGGTCACGCCCTCGGCGGCGGTATTGCGGCGGGCCACGTCGATGCGGGTCGGCTGATGGAGCATGTCCTGCGCCAGGCTGCGGATCTCTGCCGAGAAGGTCGCCGAGAACAGCAGCGTCTGGCGCTTCACCGGCAATGCCGAGATCACCTTGCGGATGTCGCGGATGAAGCCCATGTCGAGCATCCGATCGGCCTCGTCCAGCACCAGGATCTCCACCCGCGACAGATCAACGGTGCCCTGGCGCATGTGGTCCAGCAGACGCCCGGGCGTGGCCACCAGGATGTCCACCCCGCGCCGCAGGGCGGAAATCTGCGGCTGCATGCCCACGCCGCCGAAGATGGTCATGGAAGTGAGCGGCAGCCCCTTGCCATAGGTCTTCACGCTGGTCTGCACCTGGGCGGCCAGCTCGCGCGTGGGTGTCAGGATCAGCGCCCGCACTGCCCTGACTCCGCCGGTGTCGGCGCGCGTCAGCAGATCGAGCATCGGCAGCGTGAAACCGGCGGTCTTGCCGGTACCGGTCTGCGCGGTGGCCAGCACGTCGTGGCCGGCGAGAACGGCAGGAATGGATTGCACCTGGATGGGCGTGGGCACGGTGTAACCGTGATCGTGGACACTGCGGACCAGCGCGGCCGAGAGGCCGAGTTCGGTGAATGACATCGTGGGAAATGCTCCTGGAATGCCTGCCCGCGCACGGCAACGCCGCTCGCCCGGGTCCGGTCCAGGCGGAAAGAGGGAAAATGAATCCGGGGTGTGCCCCGAGGGGAAACCGCGAAAGCGTGATGCCGACCGGTGCGCATCAACCGGGCGCACCATAACAGAATATCCCGGCGGCGTGCGGATAATCGCGTGGCCGCCGGTCTCCGCCGCGTTCTTGATCGCCCCGGCGCTCCGATTCGGCAGCGTCCGGCGGATCAATCCCCGCCGCGTTCCGCCCACTCCCGGTCGGCGATCCCGATCAACCGTTCGCGGTCCTGCAGCCAGCGCTCGTGGACTTCCGCGTTGCAGTTGAAGAACAGGCGTCCCTCGTGGATCGCCCAGTGCTCCGGCCGGCCCCGCGACAGCCGCCCCTGCGACAGTGCCCAGGCGCAGTGACCGTCGTAGGCCGGCGCATAGCGCCCGGGTTCCTCGCGGAACATGCGCCGGTGTTCGGCGCTAGCGAAATGCCACTCGCGGTCGTCCCAGGTGGTCGCGTGTGCCGGTGAGCCCTGCGTCAACCTTCCCTCGGTGAAGTAGGCGACGACGTCGTGGCCGCCGGCGCCGAGGGAGTCCGCATCATCGCCCGCCGGCGGGGCCGCGCATGCAGCCAGCAGCAGGAGACAGGAAACAGCGAATTGCGTGGATGCGCGTGTTCTCATCGATGGCCTCCCGGACCTCGCCGGCCCGGATGACTTGTACGCGTCGACTCTATCAGACTGCCCGAATCGGCTGTGAACGGGGCGGGGCGAGGCGGATCCGGCCGGAGGGTCGGTCACAAAATGAGGGTCATTGCTGCCTTGTGCGGGCCGGGCATTGCGAGGCTGCTGATGAGCAATAACCACCGAACGCACCGAAAGGGCCAATCGGATTGGATGTGAACGGTCCGGTCTGCGATGTCCGCCCGCACCGACCTTGCACCGTCCGTTCGCGACGGACGTCGCTCCCATAATCCTCTTTTCGGTGTATTTCGGTGTTCCGCCATTTGCCGGGGTTCCCGAACATTCGGGTACAGGAGCCAGCACCCACACGAGGAGGCGAAGAGCCCGGGAATGATTCTGTGCGTTGCCGCACAAAGTGTCCTCCCCGGATCGACTAGTCTGGATGTGGCTGTGCAACCCGTTCCGGACGCGGTTGTCGGCAGTACGACGAACGACACCTGACACTCTGGTCATCCGGGAGGTACTCATGTCCGATTCCTGCCGCGGCCGCCGCATCGGCGGCATGATTGGTTCCCTCATTCTGCTGCTGTCGGTTGCGGTACCCGCACAGGCCGGCATGGTGGGTACCGAGCGGGTTCTGCACGACGCCGACAACTCGACACAGCGCGAGGCACTCGTGGAACTGCTGGAACGCGACGCTGTCGCCGCGGAACTCGAGGCGCTCGGTGTGGCCGGCGACAATGCACGCGAGCGGGTCGAGCGGCTGACCGATGCCGAGGTGGCGCACCTGCACGGTCAGATCGCGAGCCTCCCCGCGGGCAGCAACCTGTCGACCGTCGAGCTGCTCCTGATCATCCTGCTGATCGTGTTGCTCGTCTGACAGTCTCGCCCCCGCGCGGGGCAAGGGGCGGCAGCGAGTTGCACAAGCGCCCGTTCGGGCGTTGAATGGTGACCGTGACGGGCCGCGGGCGGCGCCCGCGCCGCCGGCCCGATCCGGAACCGCCGCAACCCCGGACCAACAGCGGGGTACGGCGATTCCGTACGCGAACAAGGCGAGAGGGGCGAACAGGACAGCCGTGCGCGCCGGCAACGGACGTGTCACGGAGCCGGGGAATCCCGGCCGGGGGTGAGTCCATCCATGCGCGAGATCGCGCAGGCATCGAGGAGGACGCACCATGTTCGTCACGAAGATCCAGACCGCCCATCGCCAGCTCAGTTCGGCGATCGACCTCTATTTCGACGACACCGATGTGGTGGCTGTCCATTCGCTGGCTGCGCTGGCTTCCCGCCTGTTCGGGGAGATCATCGGGATCTCCTGCCCGGATCGCCTCTGGTCCCGCCACGCGGCCGAAGTCGATCATCTCGATACCACCGGTTACGTCCGTATCGACCACGGAAGCCGGCGATTCCTGGACCTCGTCGGTCGTGGCGAGGCCGAGTGGCTGGAATTCAGCACCCGCGAAACCGAGGATCTGCTGTTCCTGTCGGTGATGAACGCCGCCGAACTGGGCGAACTGTCGGTGCACCAGTCGACTTACCGCTTGTGGTACTGCGCCACGCGCGCGATAGCCCTCGGGGAGGACTTTCCGCTGGTGCCGAGTGCCGTGCGGATCTTCCCGCAGCTGTACGCCATGAATCGCAGGCAGCGCATCCGCTGCGGCCGCCTGCAGCTCGATCGGCAGCTGAATCGGGAAATCGGCCACGAGCGGCCGACACCCTCATCGCCGGTTCCCGTGCGGACCGCGTTTCCCTGATCGGAATGGCCCGCCGCCGGGTTCCCGGCACGAGGCGGGAACAAATCCCCTGGTTCCTGCGTCCTTGGGTGCAACCGCCACCCGGCGACCCGCCGGCGGGCGTTCACCGACAAGGGAGGCACGACCATGAGCCAGGCTACCGAAACGATTCCCCAAACCACGGAGTACGTGGAGTTCTGGAACGATACCCTCGCCGACAAGTTCGAGCGGTTCCGCGAGATCCTGATGAACGGTCTGAGCTATCACAGCCGGATTCCGCTGGAGAAGCTCACCGTGGAACCGGGTTCGCGCGTCGTGGACGTGGGTTGCGGCTGGGGCGACACCGCCCTCGAGCTCGGACGCAAGGTTGGCCCCGAGGGCAGTGTCCTCGGGCTGGACTGTGTCGACCGGTTCCTCGAGAAGGGCCGCCGGGAGGCGGCGGCCGAGGGTCTCGATCACGTCCGTTTCGAGGCGGCGGACGTCGAACGCTATCCCTTCCAGCCGGAATTCGACCTGTGCTTCTCGCGCTTCGGGATGATGTTCTTCGAGAATCCCGTCGCGGCCATGCGCAACATCCGCCGCGCGCTGAAGCCCGGCGGCGACCTCATGTTCATCGTCTGGCGATCGATCGACGACAACCCCTTTTTCGGATTGCCCAAGCAGGTCGTTCTCGAGTTCCTGCAGCCGCCGGGCGAAGAGGCGCGCACCTGCGGACCGGGACCGTTCTCCATGGCCAATACCGAAGTGGTCTCGAAGCAGCTCGAAATCGCCGGCTTCGAGGATATCCACTTCGAGCGCAACGATGGACCGGTTACCGTGGGATCGTCGCTGGACGACGCGGTGAACTTCCAGCTCGCCCTGGGGCCGGCCGGCGAGGTGTTCCGCGAGGCGGGCGAGGAAGCCGAGCGCCAGCGTGAACGGATCGAGCAGGCGCTGCGCGACGCCCTCGCTCCCTATCACCAGGAGGAGGGCGTGGTGATGCCGTCGAGCTCCTGGACGATCACGGCCAGGCGGTCGCAGGAGTAGGCGGCGGGATCCGCGAAATCCCGGTATCCGGAAACGGGCGTACCGGCCATGGGGCGTGAAACCGGCGCACCCGCGAACACGGTGGGCCGACTCTGGGCGCGCGGCACCGTCGGCATCATCACCATGACCCTGGCGGTTCTGGCCTGTTACGGCCTGCTCGCGCTCACCGCGCTGCTGCCGTTGATCGGCATCCGCCTGGCGCTCGACGAGGCCGCCTGGGCCGGCTCGATCGTTGCGCTCGCGGTGCTGACCGTGTTCGCGGTGCTGCCCGGCTTCCGGCGTCACCGGTCACCCGTTCCGGGACTGGGCGCCCTCGCGGGAGGCGGACTGATCCTGCATGCGCTGCTGATCGACTATCGCATGCTGGTCGAGCTCGCCGGCTTCGTGCTGTTGACCGGCGCGGTGCTCGTGGATGCATTCCTGCGCCGGCGCGCACGCGGCGGACAGTGAACATGGCGGAATGACGGAAGGAGGCAACCATCATGTATCGAACCGGCCATCTCATTGCAGGTGCCGTGGCGTTGCTGCTGTCGGCACCGGTGCATGCGACAGGCCCCGTGTACACGGGCTGGTTCAGCGATCTCGCGGTGGGCGGGTACGACGTGGTCGCCTATTTCACCCGCGGCGAGCCCGTGGAGGGATCGGCGGAACACAGCACCGAATGGCGCGGCGTCGAATGGCGCTTTGCCAGCGCGGATCACCTGGCCCGTTTCCGCGACGACCCGGAGCGCTATGCGCCCGCCTACGGCGGCCATTGCGCCTACGCCGTGGCCGAGGGTACGACGGCGGCGGGCGATCCTGAATACTGGGCGATCCACGAAGGCCGGCTGTATCTCAACCACGACGCCGAGTACCAGCAACGATGGAACGCCGACCGCGAAACGTACATCGCGGCGGCGGACGAGCACTGGCCCGAAGTCGCGCAGTGACGGGACCGGGCCGGGCCGCCGACCGGCTGCCGCGCCGGATGGTTCCTCCGGGGAAGATCGAGGATTCGGCATCGGGTTACCGGGTATTGCACCGCTTCTTCCGGTTCAGCATGGTTTGCACATGCGTCCGCCTGATCGGGAGTAGAATCCCGGATCGGGGGTCACGGTGGCGACGCCGC
The DNA here is from genome assembly GCA_964478305.1 of uncultured Ectothiorhodospiraceae bacterium. Taxonomy (GTDB): domain Bacteria; phylum Pseudomonadota; class Gammaproteobacteria; order XJ16; family Halofilaceae; genus Halofilum. The sequence continues at coordinate 390 of CAYZHJ010000062.1, read as the reverse complement.
GGACCGCTGACTCGACAATCGACAACCTCGAAGGAGCAGACATGGAACCCGGGACCCGAACAACCGACGGGCGTGGCCGCCTGTACGACAGCATCGTCGACACGGTCGGCGATACGCCCTGCATCCGCATCAACCATCTCGCACCGGAACACGTCACCATCTACGTCAAGGCCGAGTTCTTCAATCCCGCTGCCTCCGTCAAGGACCGGCTGGCGCTCGGCATCATCGAGGCAGCCGAGCGCAGCGGCGCGCTCAAGCCGGGCCAGACCGTGGTCGAGGCGACCAGCGGCAACACCGGCATCGGCCTGGCCATGGTCTGCGCGGCGAAGGGTTACCCGCTGGTCGTGACCATGGCCGACAGCTTTTCCATCGAACGCCGCAAGCTGATGC
>CAYZHJ010000061.1:0-16651 GCA_964478305.1 uncultured Ectothiorhodospiraceae bacterium | reverse complement strand
CGTCGCCCATGCGCATCACGGCGCCCTTGCCGAACTGCTTCTCGATCTGGCCCAGGGCCGCCGCCAGTGCCTTCTTGCGATCGTCGTTCACGCAACTCCTCCGTTGGAACCGCCGGATTTCAGTCGCCGGATTATCCCATATGGCGCCGGCCCCGGCGAGGGGCGCGCCCCGCCGGGATTGCTTCCGTTTTCCGCCCTGCCACGGGCCTCTCGCGAAGACGCGAAGCGCGCAAAGTACGCAACGAGGTCCCTGAATGAATCATTTCTGTGCACACTTCCCTGTTCTCTGCGGCCTCTGCGAGATTCTTCTCGTACGGACTGAAATCTCTCGCAGAGGCCGCAGCGCACGCGAAGAAGCGCAGAGAGCCGAGAGATCGATATTCATGCTTTTTTTGATCCTTGCGCGCTTTGCGTCTTCGCGAGAGGCTCTTGCACGGCGTCCGAAGGAAGCCGCTACCCGATGCCGACGTCCTCGACCTCCTCGCCGGTGCCGGCGGCAAGGCTGTCGCGGGATTTTTCGCCGCGCAGCAGCTCGAGCTGCGCCAGGTACTGCTCGTCCACGTCGCCGGTCACGTACTCGCCGGTGAAGCAGCAGCCCTCGAACCGGCGCAGCGCGGTGTTGCCGGTGCGGACCGCCTCGATGAGGTCGTCCAGCGACTGGTAGATCAGCCAGTCGGCGCCGATGGCCTCGCCCACCTCGGCCTCGCTGCGCCCGTGCGCGATCAGTTCCTCCACCGCCGGCATGTCGATTCCGTAGACGTTCGGATAGCGGACCGGCGGGGCCGCCGAGGCCATGTAGACCTTCTTGGCGCCGGCATCGCGTGCCATCTGGATGATCTGCTCCGAGGTCGTCCCGCGCACGATCGAATCATCCACGAGCATCACGTTCTTGCCGCGAAACTCGAGCTCGATGGCATTGAGCTTCTGGCGCACCGATTTCCGGCGCAGTTGCTGTCCGGGCATGATGAAGGTGCGGCCGATGTAGCGGTTCTTGATGAATCCTTCGCGGTACTTGACGCCGAGGCGATTCGCCATCTCGAGCGCGGAAGTCCGGCTGGTGTCCGGGATCGGGATGATCACGTCGATGTCGTGCTCGGGCCATTCACGCAGTACCTGATCGGCCAGGTACTGCCCCATCCGCAGGCGTGACTTGTAGACGGAGACGTCGTCGATGATCGAATCGGGACGGGCGAAATAGACGAATTCGAACAGGCATGGCGCGCTCATCGTCTGTTCGGCGCATGTCTCCATGTGTACGGTGCCGTCGTTCTCGATGTAGACAGCCTCACCCGGCTTCAGGTCGCGTACCAGGGAGAACTCCAGCGCGTCGAGAGCGACACTTTCGGAAGCGATCATGTACTCCGTTCCCATGACCGTGTCGCGTCGGCCGAGAACGACCGGACGGATACCGTGGGGATCACGAAAGGCGAGAATGCCGCGGCCGGAGATCAGGGTGGCGACCGCGTAGCCTCCGCGGCAGCGGCGGTGAACCTCGCGCACGGCCGTGAACACCTGCTCGGCCTCGAGCCGCGTGGAAGTCGAGACCTTCTGCAGTTCGTGGGCGAACACGTTGAGCAGGACCTCGGTATCCGAGGAAGTATTGATGTGACGCAGATCCGCTTCGTACAACTGGCGCTTGAGATCGTCGGCATTCGTCAGGTTGCCGTTGTGCGCCATCGCGATGCCGTACGGTGAATTGACGTAGAACGGTTGCGCCTCGGACGAGGACTGGCTGCCGGCTGTCGGATAGCGACAGTGGCCGATGCCGATATTGCCTTGCAATCGCATCATGTGGCGGGTATGGAACACGTCCCGCACCAGACCGATGCCCTTGCGCATGTACAGTCGGCCGCTGTCGTCGCTGGTCATGATGCCGGCGGCATCCTGACCGCGATGCTGGAGCAGTGTCAGGGCCTCATAAAGGCCCTGATTGGCCGGGCCACGACCGACGATCCCGACGATTCCACACATCCGATTCTTCCCCCGAGTGGGCGTCACTCATTCCGGTGCCAGCAGGGCCCCCGCCATGTCGGCCGGATAATTCTCCTTCATCCAGTCCGCCATCGGACTGAAATACGGGAGCAGGCTCGATTCCTCCCACCAGCGCTCGCGCTCCAGCGCGGTTTCACCCGCCAGCAGCACGCCCAGGGCGACGATCACCACTCCGCGCAGAATACCGAAAACCACGCCGAGGGCGCGATCGGTCCCGGTCAGGCCGGTCTTTTCGACCAGCGTGGAGACCAGGAAATTCGCCAGTCCGCCCACCAGCAGCGTGGCCATGAACAGTGCCACCACCGACACGAGCCAGCGCAGGGTCGGACTTTCCAGCCCCGCCGGCATGATCACGGCGAGTTTCGGCGCGAAGACGAGCGCGATCCAGAAGGCGAGTATCCACGTCGCCAGCGAAATCGCTTCCTTGACGAAACCGCGCCAGATGCTGATCAGGCCGGACACGATCACCACGGCCACGATGGCCCAGTCCAGCCCGTTCATTGCCTGCGTCCGGCAGCATGGCGAGCATCCGTGAGTGGTACCCCCCGCGATTCCCGGGTTCGCATCGGCCTTGCTTCCTCAGGGATGGGTCATCACCAGCGCGGGCTTGCCGCGTTCTTCCTCGAGGCGCCGCGCGACTTCGCGCGCCTCGGATTCCTCGGCCATCGGTCCGACCCGGACGCGCCATACGGCATTGCCGCCGGACTCGCCCTCGTTCACGAAGGCGGCATATCCCTGATCGCGCAGGCGGTCGCGCAATACCTGCGCATTGGATTGGCGCGAAAAGCTGCCCACCTGGACGACCCAGCCGGTCACGGGCGGTGTTTCGGGGGCCTCCACGGCGGCATCCGCCTCGACTCCGGTCTCCGCCGCCGGGTCCTCGGTGTCCTCCTCCCCCGCGGGCTCGGCGGGCTCGGCCGGCTCGGCGAGCTCGGCGGCGACATCCGGTTCCTCGAAGCGCGATTCGGGGGCCTCGCTGCGCTCGGGAATCTCGACTTCGACATCGAGGGTTTCAGGCGTGCCGGCGCCGTCCAGCAGCATGGGCAGGAAGATCACCGCCAGCGCCATCAGGACGATGGCGCCGACCAGTCGCTGTTTCAATGCGAGGTCCAAGTCAGTCGCATCCCGGCCGGTCATGCCGGCACATGTCGCAGGCGCGCGATTCTACTGCCCCGGGCCCCGGTAAAGCCACACCGGCGCCAGTGGCGGATTGTCAGGGTCGATCATGCATGTCCGCGGCCACTTGCGCCACGGTGGCGAAGGATCCGAGCACCACGATCCGATCGCCGGCCGCGGCGAGGTGGCGGACTTCGTGCCAGGCCGTGAGCGGATCGGGGGCTTCCAGCCACAAATCGAGCCCCAGCCTGTGGACGATGTCCGCGAGCGAGGCCGCATCGCGACCGCGCGTGCCGTTCAGTCCCGCCACGCACCAGCCGTCCACCACGTCGGCCAGGTTCTCGATCACCCCGTCGGCATCCTTGTCACCATACATGGCGATCAGTGCCACGGTCCTGCCCCCGCTCGGCCGGTCCCGCAGCGTCGCCGCGAGTGTCGCGGCGGCATCCGGGTTGTGGGCGACATCGAGAATGGTCTCGAACGCCCCCGGCAGGACCTGGAAGCGTCCCGGTACACGGGCGCTGCGCAGTCCCGCCTCGATCGCCCCGCGAGGGCATTCGATACCGGCCTGCTGCAGGGACGCCAGGGCGGTTGCCGCATTGCGTACCTGGTAGCCGCCGACGAGTGCGGGCAGCGGGAGTTCGGCATGACCGCCATCCCGACCCACCCAGTCCCAGCGGTCCCCGCTGACCGTGCAATCGAAGGCCTCCCCGATTCGGACCGGTTCCGCTCCCAGACGCTCGATGGCCGTCAACAGCCCTTCGGGCGGTGCCGTGTCGCCGATGACGACCGGCCGGCCGCGTCGGGCAATGCCGGCCTTCTCGCGGCCGACGGCATCCCGATCCTCCCCCAGCCACTCGACATGATCGACGCCGATCGAGGTCACGACCGCGACATCGGCATCGATCACGTTGGTGGCATCGAGGCGGCCGCCCATCCCCACTTCGAGCACCCAGACGTCGAGCCGTGCGCGCATGAACAGGTCGAGGGCGGCCAGCGTGCCGAATTCGAAATACGTCAGCGTGGTGGCGCCGCGGGCCTGCTCGATCCGTTCAAAGGCCGCGCGGATCGCCTCGTCATCGGCCTCCGCGCCTCCGATCCGGATGCGCTCGTTGAAGCGTTGCAGATGCGGCGAGGTGTAAAGCCCCACTCGATGGCCCGCGGCCGCGAGAATCGATTCCAGCAGGCAGCAGACCGAGCCCTTGCCATTGGTTCCGGCCACGGTGATGACGCGTGCCGACGGTTCCAGGACGCCGAGCGTTTCCGCCACGGGACCGACCCGGTCGAGCCCCAGGTCGATCTCCGTCGGATGGAGCCGTTCGAGCCGTTCCAGCCACTGCGCAAGAGAGTTGCCGTTCACGTGGGTCACACGGGCGGACGCGGCAGGGATACCTCGTTTCTCGTCGCGGACCCTGCCCTCTCGCGTGAGGCTTCCGCGCTGTCGAGGTGGTATCGATTTTCAGCCCGCGACCGCCACTGCCTCCTGGATGCCGGGTCGATGCGTGAACAGCGTGAGCAGGTTGGCGATCTCCCGCCGCATCTCGCGGCGGTCGACGATCCGGTCGATGGCGCCGTGATCGAGCAGAAACTCGGCGCGCTGGAACCCCTCGGGCAGGGTCTCGCGCACGGTCTGCTCGATGACGCGCGGGCCGGCGAAGCCGATCAGTGCCTTCGGTTCGGCAATGTGCACGTCTCCGAGCATCGCCAGGCTGGCGGAAACGCCGCCCATGGTCGGATCGGTCATTACCGAGATATAGGGAATGCCGCGACGTGACAGGCGTGCGAGCGCGGCCGAGGTCTTCGACATCTGGAACAGCGAGAACAGGGCTTCCTGCATGCGTGCGCCGCCGCTGGCGGCAAAACACACGAGCGGCAGTTCCTCCTGCAGCGAGACATTGACCGCGCGCACGAAACGCTCGCCGACGACCGAGCCCATCGATCCGCCCATGAAGGCGAACTCGAAGGCGCAGGTCACCAGCGGAATCTCGTACACGGCGCCCTTCATGGCAATGAGGGCATCCTTCTCCCCGGTCGCCTTCTGGGCCTGGCCGAGACGGTCCTTGTATTTCTTGCTGTCGCGGAACTTGAGTATGTCCACCGGTTCGATGTCGGCACCGATTTCCTCGCGCGGCTCGGCATCGAGGAACTGCTCGAGCCGGGCCCGGGCACCGATGCGGCGGTGGTGCGAGCACTTGGGGCAGACTTCCAGGTTGCGTTCCAGTTCCGCGCGATAGAGGACCGCGCTGCAGGATTCGCACTTGACCCACAGACCCTCGGGCACGTTGCCCTTGTTGCGGGCATCCGTGCGGATCCGCTGCGGCATCAATCGTTCGAACCAGCTCATTGCCTCGTCTCCTGGTCAGGGAAGGGTCTGATCAACGGCCATCCCGGCCCTGCTGGTCAGAGGTTCCCCGGTCGTGCTCGATGCGCGCACGCGCACGCTTCGCATCAGGCCCTGCGAGCCTGGTCGAGGGCCTCGCGCATGTCCCCGACCAGCTCACTGACCGCGGTTCGGGCGGCGGCCGGATCATCGAGGTGCTCGGCCACGCGCGAAACCACGGCAGAGCCGACCACCACGGCGTCCGCGAACACGCCGATCCGGGCCGCGGAATCGGCATCGCGGATGCCGAAGCCGACGCCGATCGGCAACTGCGTGTGACCGCGGATCGTGTCGAGCCTGCTCCTGACCTCTTCGATCGCGATATCGGCCACGCCGGTGACGCCCTTGAGCGAGACATAGTAGACGAATCCGCGCGCGCTGCGACAGATTCGTTCCATGCGCTCCTCCGACGTGGTCGGTGCCAGCAGGAAGATCGGATCGATATCGTGCCCGCTTAGCTCCTGCACCAGTTCCTCGTTCTCGTCGGGCGGGCCATCGACCACGAGCACGCCGTCGACTCCCGCCTCGCCGGCACGGCGTGCGAATTCCGCGGCGCCCATGCTCTCGACCGGATTCATGTATCCCATCAGGATCACGGGTGTATCGCCGTCACGCTCGCGGAACCGCGCAACCATCGTCAGTACGTCCGCAAGCGTCACGTGGTGTTCCAGAGCCCGTTCGCAGGCATTCTGGATGACCGGACCGTCCGCCTGCGGATCCGAGAACGGCACCCCGAGCTCGAGGATGTCCGCCCCGGCCGAGACCAGTGCATGCATCAGGTCAACGGTTGCGCCCGGTTCGGGATCGCCGGCGGTGATGTACGGGATCAGCGCGGTGCGCCCGGCCGTGCGCAGGTCGCGGAACCGGCCCTCGATCCGGCTCATGTCCCTGCCTCCCCGCTGTACTTCGCCACCGTGGCCATGTCCTTGTCGCCACGGCCGGAAAGATTGACCACGATCGTCTGATCGGGATCCATCGTTGGCGCGAGCTCGCGCACGAAGGCGACCGCATGCGCCGTTTCCAGCGCCGGCATGATGCCCTCGATGCGGGTCAGCTCGTGGAAGGCGGACAATGCCTCGTCATCGTCGATCGCCGAATAGTCGACCCGTCCGATGTCCTTGAGCCAGGCATGCTCGGGACCCACGCCCGGATAGTCCAGGCCCGCGGAAATCGAGTGCGTCGCGGAGATCTGGCCCGCCGGGTCGCTCATCAGATAGGTGCGGTTGCCATGCAGCACGCCGGGACGGCCGGCAGACAGCGGCGCGCCGTGATGGCCGGTGGCCAGCCCCTCGCCACCCGCCTCGATGCCGTACATCTTCACGCCGTCGTCGTCGAGGAACGGATGGAACAGGCCGATGGCATTGGAACCGCCGCCGACGCAGGCAACGAGGGCATCCGGCAGGCGGCCTTCCTGCTCCATCATCTGCTCGCGCGTCTCGCGGCCGATCACGGACTGGAAGTCCCGCACCATCGCCGGATAGGGGTGCGGTCCGGCGACCGTGCCGATGATGTAGTAGGTGCTGTCGACATTGGCGACCCAGTCGCGCATCGCCTCGTTGAGGGCGTCCTTGAGCGTGCGCGAGCCGGATTCCACCGGGATGACCTCGGCCCCGAGCAGGCGCATGCGGAACACGTTGGTTTCCTGGCGCTCGACGTCCTCCGAGCCCATGTAGACCACGCACTTCATGCCCAGCCGCGCGGCAACCGTGGCCGACGCCACGCCGTGCTGGCCCGCACCGGTTTCGGCGATCACCCGCTGCTTGCCCATGTACTTCGCAACGAGCGCCTGCCCGACCGTGTTGTTGACCTTGTGCGCGCCGGTGTGATTCAGGTCCTCGCGCTTGAGATAGATCCTCGCTCCGCCCAGCTTCCGCGACCAGCGCTCGGCGTAGTAGAGCGGGCTGGGCCGGCCGACGAAATGTTCCAGTGTCCAGTCGAATTCGGCGATGAAGTCGGGATCGTTGCGCAGATGATCGTATGCCGCCCGCAACTCCGCGAGCGGAGCCATCAGGGTCTCGGCAACGAAGATTCCACCGTAGGGGCCGAAGTGGCCCCGTTCATCCGGCAGTGCATGGAAATCGGGCTTGCCGTTTCGAGCCTTAGCTGCGGTCGCCACGTCGTACCTCCTCGATGAATCGTTGCACCCGGCCGACATCCTTGATGCCGGGCTCTCGTTCAACGCCGCTGCTGACGTCGACCGCGTCGGGTCGCAGTCGTCGTACCGCCTCGGCGACATTGTCGGGCGTCAATCCGCCGGCGAGGATCAGGTGATAGCCGCGCTCGCGCGGCAGCCGCTCCCAGGCGAACGCCTTGCCGGTACCGCCCGCCTGTCCCGCGGCGTGACTGTCCGCGAGTATGCCGCGGGCGCGGGGGTGGTTGCCGGCGACTGCCGCCGGCTCGTCGCCGTCCGCCATGGCGGCGGCCTTGATGTAGGGACGGCCGAAGCCGGTGCAGAAATCGGCCGTTTCCGAACCGTGAAACTGCAACAGGTCCACGCCCACGCCGTCGATGATCGAGCGTACCCGTTCCGCGTCGGGATCGAGAAACAGCCCCACGGTCGTGACGAACGGCGGCAGTGACGCCACCACCGCGCGTGCGGCCTCGACTTCGACGGCCCGGCCGCTGCGCGGGTGAAACACGAGCCCGATCGCATCCGCCCCGGCCTCGGCGATGGCGCGCGCGTCCTCCGGCCGGGTCACGCCGCAGATCTTGATGCGAGTGTTGCTCATGCTGCTGCCAACGATGGTAGCGGGATCCATTCATGGTGCCGTCGCGAGCCGCCATGCCGGGCATGCAACCGCGGGCATCGCCGCGCCACGATTCCGCCGGGCCCGGGATCGCTACGGATGCATGGTCACGGACTCGGATTTGCGTCGCGAGCAGATGCCGGAGCGGTGAAACCGGTTGTTCAGGATAGCACAGAAGCCTCTCCGGACAGCGGCCATATCGCCTCGCGCGGGGCCGGCAGCGCGTATTCATCCGGGTAGGACGGGCCGAGCAGATACAGGCCGTGCGCGGGCGCGGTGGCGCCGCCGTCCGTGCGGTCACGCCCCGCCAGCAGTTCCGCGGGCCAGTCGATCGATCGTTCACCGCGTCCGACAACCAGGAGCGTGCCGACCAGTATCCGCACCATGTTGTGGAGAAAGGCGTTCGCGCATGCGTCGATCGCGACCGTGGAACCGGAACGCCGGACCTGCAGGCGCTCGAGTCGCCGCAAGGCGTGGGTGGCCTGGCATTCGGCGCTGCGGAAGGCGCTGAAATCGTGCTCGCCCAGCAAGGGACGGGCCGCGGCGGTCATGGCGTCGGTATCCAGGGTGCAGTGGCTCCACAGTGCACGCCTGCGCCAGAGCGCCGGCCGGTCCCATCCCTCGAGGACGAGATAACGATAGTGGCGCGAGACGGCGCTGTAGCGGGCATCGAAATCATCGGGAACGGGACGGATCCAGCGAATGGCGACATCCGCGGGCAGATGGGTGTTGCCGCCCATCAGCCAGGCCTTTTCGCTGCGCGCGGACCGTGTATCGAAGTGAACGACCTGGCCGACGGCGTGCACGCCGGCATCGGTGCGGCCTGCGCAGACGGTGCGAACGGGGTGATCGGCGACATGCGCCAGCGCGTCTTCCACGGCCGTCTGGACGGTACGCACACCGGGAGTCTGCGCCTGCCAGCCGCGGAAACCCGTGCCATCGTATTCGATGCCGCAGGCAAGGCGAGTCACGGCCTGTTCCCGGCAGACAAGCGCGTCAGACGCTTCCGAGCAGGCTCTGGGCCTCGCTGCGCTGCTTCTCGTTGCCGGCCTGCGCGACTTCCTCGAGAGTGGCGCGGGCGCTTTCGGCATCGCCCATGTCGATATAGGCGCGCGCCAGATCAATCATGGTGTCGAAGTCGTCCTCGTCACCGGTTTCGCCGAACTCCGTCCCGGCCGCGGCCGTCGATCCGGCGGGCTCGTCCACGGACAGATCACTCTCCGGCTCCGGCGGCGAAATGTCATCCGCGGTATCGAGTGAAACCGTTGACTCGCCTTCACCCTCCGTCTCGCCGGTATCCAGGTCGAAGTCGCCGGGTTCGAAATCGAGCGAATCGGCCCCGGCCGCTTCTTCGCCCAGCGTTTCGTCGATCTCTCCCTCGAGATCCTCCAGCCCGCCCGTGTCCATGTCGGCAAGCTCCGATTCGGACTCGAGCGTGTCGCCGGTTGCCGTCAGGGACGATTCCTCGTCGTCCATTTCCAGATCACCCAGATCGAACTCGACCTCTCCCGCGTCCCCGGAATCCTCACCGCTGTCCGCGGTCGCAGGAGACCCGCTCTCGTCCTCTTCCAGGTCGAGGTCGCTCAGGTCGAATTCGAGATCCTCGTCCGCACCGGAACTGCCGGTTTCGGCGGTCGATATCGATTCGGTTTCCGGTTCGGCCGGTTCGGCCGATTCCTCTGACGTATCCAGCGAGAAGTCCTCGAGATCGAAGTCCAGCTCGTCCTCGTCGGCGGATTCGGCTCCGCCCGCCGCGTCCCCTGACGTTCCGGTCTGTTCCCCGGGACCGACCAGGCCCGAATCACCTTCCTTCGTTTCGAAGTCGTCCGAATCGAGCATCACGGTCCGGGCGAAGGTATCGTCGTCCTGTTCGTCGATCCCGCCCTGCTCGCTGTCCTCCTCGAAACTGAAGTCCAGATCGGTCGCGTCTTCCTCCTCGCCCCCGATCTCGAAATCGGTTTCCGGTGGATGTGTCGCCGCCGATTCGGCGGGTTTCAATGTCTCGTCGACCTGCTGCTGGAACAGGGGGTTGTCGGGGGCCAGTTCCTTGCCCATCGCGACCGTCTGCAGCCACAGCCGGTCACCGGGATCGCCGACCTTCGACTGGAAGGTCTCGGCACTTTCGATGAATTCCTTCGTCTTGCCGGCACCGTAGAGGGTCTCGAGCATCTTGGCGTGATAATCGAGTCGGTCGGGCTGTTCCTGCAATGCCAGCTTGAGCAGATCCTCTGCCTGTTGATGCAGTCCGTAGGCAAGATAGACGTCTGCCTCGGCAATGGTTTCGTCCTCGGAGGCATCGGCGGCCGTCATTGCCTGTTCGTCCCGATCCTCTTCCTCGAGATTGTCGAGGTCGAATTCCTCGGTCATCAGCGCCGATTCCGCCTCCTCTGCATCCTCAGCACCGAACGCGAGCGTGTCATCGCCCTCGTCGAATCCGCCGACGTCCTCCTCCACGGCGACGTCGTCCCCGGATTCGCTCTGCAACATGGCGCTGAACTGGTCGTCGTCGGTCATGCCGCCGGCGAAGGCCACCTGCCCACCGTCGTCGAGGATCTCCTCCTCGTCACCGGCCCGCCGACGACGGGCGACCAGCAGTCCGCCGAGCAGCAGCAGCACGAGTGCCCCGCCGGCGACCGGGAGTGCCAGCGGATTCGCCATCAACGTGCCCAGACCCGCACCGGCCAGCAGTCCGCCGACGGTCGCCCTGACCGAGTTCCAGAATGCGCCGACCCTGTCCAGCCAGTCCGGCTCCTGCGGCTGGGTCCGCACCGTGACGACACCCGATTCCGCTTCTTCCGACCCCTGGGCGGATTCGGCCGCCGCACGCTGTTCGTCGCCTTCGGTGGTTTCTCCGTCGCCCGCGCCGGCTTGCGCGCCTTCGTCGCTGCCCGTGGTCTCGCCGGTCTCTTCGGTTCCGGCGTCACCGTCCGAATCGGCCGCCGCGACGACCTCGTCGGTTTCCTCGTCCTCGCCGTCAGCGACCTCGGTGGATTCGGGTTCTTCCTCGTCGGCAGGTTCCTCCGTCCCGGCGACTTCATCCGTTTCCGAGGGCTCCGTTTCACCGGTTCCGGCATCGGCCTCGTCGAGTGCGCTCTCGTCGATTTCCTCGCCCTGCTGAACCTTCTGCAACTGATCCTGGAGGCGGGCCAGCTGGTCCTCGCGGACCTCGATCAACCGTTCCATCTTGCTGACGGTTTCCTCGAGCTCGTCGACCCGGGATTCGAGCTCGGCCTTTTCCATCCGGGCCGATTCGAGCTGCTCGCGGGCCAGTTTCAGGTCCTCGTCCCGTCCGGTGGACGAATCGGTGGTGGCCGAGGCCGATTCGTCGGTGCTGGCACCGGCCCCCTCGTCCGAAGCGACGATCTTCAGGCCGCCATCTTCGCCCGCCGCTGCCACATCCGCATCCGCATCAGCCGACGCATCGGGCTGTTCGGCGGCCGTGGTCGCGTCGGAGCGGGCTGCGGTGCGGAACTCCCGCCACAGGGTATTGTGTTCCCGTACCCGGGCGACGGCCTGCTGTGCCGACAGCGACAGCACATCCTCGGCAGTGGGCACTCTCAGTACATAGCCCTGCCTGAGCCGATTGATGTTGTCGTCAACGAATGCATCGGGGTTGTAGCGCAGCAGCGCGAGCATCATCTGCTGCACGGTCATGTCGTCACGTCTCAGCTGCGCAGCGATGTTCCAGAGGTTCTCGCCGCGCTCGACCGGTCCGTATTCGCCGGGCCCGGTGTCATAGCCGGTTGCGGTGGCCGTCACCGGCTCCGGTTCCGGCTCCGGTTCGGTTTCCGCCAGCTCCTCTTCCGCGCGGAGGGCCTCGGCCTCGGCCCGTTCCTCCGCCTGCTCGACCTGAAGGAAGACCGGCGTATCGGAGAAATCCCCGGCGAGCGGTCTCGATGCCTCGTCGGGTGCGGGCTCGGCGTCCGCGGCCGGTTCGGGTTTCGACTCCGGTTCGGGTGCGGGCTCGGCCTCGGGTTCGGGTTCGGATTCGGCAGCGGCGGTTTCCGTATCGCGCTCGATGTCGGCGGGCACGCCGGCCGCCGCCATGGATTCCTCGTCCGCGGCGGCGGGGGCTTCGGCCTCATCGACGGTTGTCGGCTCCTCCTCCCGCTCGGAGACGAACACGGGCGGGTCCAGCAGCACGGTGTATTCGCGCAGCAGGTTACCGTCGGGCCAGTCAATCTCGATCAGGAAGCTGAGAAACGGTTCGACGATCGGTTCACGACTGGTCACATGGATATAATGACGACCGTCGTCGTGCTGCCGGACCCTGAATTGCAGGCGCGTCAGGGCGAACGGGCGCTGCAGTCCGACTTCCCGGAACGCCTCTTCCGAGGCGAGCGAGACAATGATCCGGTCGGCGTCATCCCCGGCAACGCCGCGCAGCGGAATTTCCGCATCGAGGCGCTGGTTCAGCGCCGATTGCATCTCGATCTCGCCGAGGCCCAGTGCGGAAGCAGCGGACGGGAACAGCAAGATACCTACGGTAAGCGGTACCAGGGCCAGTCGTCGCACGATTTCGGTTGCCCCTTGGTCTGGTATTCGGGGGCACGCCGCCCTCCGGCGGCGGCCCGGCATTGCCCTCTGCGCCTAGGCACATGGGCATTTTTTTCAGAATATACTTTAAAGAAGTGACTTTAACAAAGTGCTTCTAACTGTAGGCTACATATACCCTTTCATCAAAAACTCCGCAATCTGCACGCTGTTGAGCGCAGCCCCCTTGCGCACATTGTCGGCGACCACCCACAGGTCGAGTCCGCGCGGATGCGAGATGTCCTCGCGAATCCGGCCGACGAACACCGCGTCGCGATGCGCTGCCTCGGTCACGGCCGTGGGATAGCCACCATCGCGGCGATCATCGATGACAGTAACCCCCGGTGCCTTCGACAGCAAGTCGCGTGCCCGCTGCGCGTCGATTCGTTCCCGGGTCTCGATGTGGACTGCTTCCGAGTGACCATAGAAGACCGGGACCCGGACCGTGGTCGGGTTCATGCCGATCGACTCGTCCTCCAGGATCTTGTGCGTTTCCCAGACCATCTTCATTTCCTCCCGCGTATAGCCGTTGTCCTGGAACGAATCGATGTGCGGCAGGCAATTGAATGCGATCTGCTTTGGATAGACCCGTGGCTCCACCGTGCGGCCCTCGAGGAATTCCGCAGTCTGCCGCGACAGTTCCTCGATCGCTTCCTTGCCGGTCCCCGACACGGCCTGGTACGTGGCGACGTTGATCCGCTCGATGCCGACCGCGTCGTACAGGGGTTTCAGGGCCACCACCATCTGGATGGTCGAGCAGTTCGGGTTGGCGATGATGTTTCGTTGACGATAGCCGGCAATCGCGTGGGGGTTGACCTCGGGCACGATCAGCGGGATGTCCGGCTCGTTGCGGAAGTGCGAGGTGTTGTCGATCACCACGCAGCCCGCGGCGGCGGCGCGTGGCGCGTGCTCGGCCGAGATCGAGCCGCCAGCCGAGAACAGGGCGATGTCGGTGCCGGAGAAATCGAACGTCGACAGGTCCTGCACGGTGAGCTGTCGATCACCGAACCGCACCTGCGAGCCCGCCGAGCGCGCGCTCGCCAGCGCCGCGATCTCGGCCACGGGAAATTCCCGTTCGGCCAGGATGGAGAGCATGACCTCGCCGACGGCGCCGGTTGCTCCGACCACCGCGACGTTGCATTTCTTCGACATGATGTGGAATCCCCGAAACGATCAGTGAAGGTGGATCAGGCCGCTGGCCGATCGAGCGCGGCAACCACGGCGTCGCCCATCTCCGTGGTCGACGCCGCCTTGCCGCCGGCAGCGATGTCGGCGGTACGCAGGCCGTCGGCGAGAACCCGGTCGACCGCTCTCTCGACGCGATCGGCCAGCTCGCCCTCGTCCAGCGTGTAACGCAGCAGCATGGCAACCGACAACAGGGTCGCCAGCGGATTGGCCCTGTTCCTGCCGGCAATGTCCGGCGCCGAGCCATGCACCGGTTCGTACATGCCCTTGCCGGCGGCGTCCAGCGAGGCCGACGGCAGCATGCCGATCGAACCGGTCAGCATGGCCGCGCAGTCGGACAGGATGTCGCCGAACATGTTGCCGGTGACGATGACGTCGAACTGACGCGGATCCCGCACGAGCTGCATCGCGGCGTTGTCGACGTACATGTGTGACAGTGTCACGTCGGTGTACTCGCCGGCAACACGCTCGACGACTTCGCGCCAGAGCTGCGAGACCTCGAGCACGTTGGCCTTGTCCACCGAGCAGAGCCTGCCGCTACGCCGGCGCGCGATCTCGAAGGCGCGCCGGGCGATCCGCTCGATCTCGTGTTCGTCGTAGACCATGGTGTTGTAGCCGCGGCGCGTGCCGTCGGCCGTCGTCTCGATGCCGCGCGGCTGGCCGAAGTAGATGCCGCCGGTCAGCTCGCGCACGATCATCATGTCCAGGCCGGCGACGATATCGGATTTCAGGGTCGAAGCATCGGCCAGCGCGGCATTGAGCAGTGCCGGGCGCAGGTTGGCGAACAGGCCGAGCTCGCGGCGGATGCGCAGCAGGCCCGTCTCCGGCCGGCGCTCGCGCGGTTCCTCGTCCCAGGCCGGCCCGCCGACCGCGCCCAGCAATACGGCGTCGGCCGCGCGCGCGAGCTCGAGCGTCGCCGCGGGCAGCGGGTCGCCTGCGGCGTCGACCGCGGCCCCGCCGATGTCCGCCCGTTCGGTTTCGACCTCGAGTCCGAAACGCGTGCGCAGCGCCTCCAGCAGCTTCGCCGCCTCGGCCATGATCTCCGTGCCGACCCCGTCGCCGGGGAGCAGCGCGATGCGGTAGGTCATCCTTCGATTGTCCCGGTTGCGATATTCGTGATCATTGCGTTCGATGAACGAGCGTGCGATTGGATCTCGCAAAGCCGCGAAGACGCAAAGAACGCGAAGATGAGGTAATGCATTTTCTCATCGGCATTCTTCGTGGCCTCTGCGAGATTCTTTGCGCACGGACTGAAAACTCTCGCAGAGGCCGCAGAGAACGCAAAGGATCAACAAGGCAACAATTCAATTTCTTTCTCTTGGCGTTCTTTGCGTCTTCGCGGCTTTGCGAGATCCCTCCTGCACGGCCTTCAATACGCCTTCAACCACCGAAGAGCCACGGCGCCTCCCGCTGGCGGCGTTCCTCGTAGGCGCGGATCTCGTCGGCGTGCTGCAGGGTCAGGGCGATGTCGTCCAGTCCTTCCAGCAGGCAGCGGCGGCGGAACGGGTCGATCTCGAAGTCGAATGCGCTGCCATCCGGCGTGATCACCTGCTGCCGCTCGAGATCCACCGTCAGCCGATAGCCCTCGGTGGCCCCGGTTTCCTCGAACAGGCGATCGATCGTTGCCGCATCCAGTCTCACCGGCAGCAACCCGTTCTTGAAACTGTTGCTGTAGAAGATGTCGGCGAAGCTCGGCGCGATCACGGCGCGGAAGCCGTAGTCCGTCAACGCCCAGACCGCGTGCTCGCGCGAGGAGCCGCAGGCGAAGTTCTCGCGCGCGAGCAGGATCGAGGCGCCGCGGTAGCGCTCCTGGTTGAGCACGAAGTCGGGATTCTCGCGCCGCTGCGAGCTGTCCATCCCCGGCTCGCCGGCGTCGAGATAACGCCACTCGTCGAACAGGTTCGGGCCGAAACCGGTGCGCTGGACCGACTTCAGGTACTGCTTCGGGATGATCGCGTCGGTGTCGACGTTGGACTGGTCGAGCGGCGCCACCCGCCCCGTGAAGCGCGTGAAGGGCTCCATCTCAGTGCCTCCGGTCGGCGAGCGTGCGCACGTCGACGAGGTGTCCGGCGACCGCGGCGCCGGCGGCCATGGCCGGGCTCATCAGGTGGGTGCGGCCGCCCTGGCCCTGGCGCCCCTCGAAATTGCGGTTCGAGGTCGAGGCGCAGCGCTCGCCCGGCGACAGCCGGTCGGTGTTCATGCCCAGGCACATCGAGCAGCCGGGCTCGCGCCACTCGAAGCCCGCCGCCCTGAAGATCTCGTCCAGGCCCTCGCTCTCGGCCTGGCGTTTCACGAGACCGGAACCGGGAACGACCATGGCCAGCTTGATTGAATCGGCGATCGTTCGCCCCTGGACGACGCGCGCCGCCGCGCGCAGGTCCTCGATGCGTGCATTGGTGCAGGAACCGATGAAGATCTTGTCCGGCCGGATGTCGGTCATCGGCATGCCCGGCTGCAGATCCTGGTATTCCAGCGCGCGCCGCATGGCCCGAGCCCTGACGGGATCGGATTCCTGTTCCGGGTCGGGCACGAATCCGCCGATCGGCTGGACCATTTCCGGCGAGGTGCCCCAGGTCACCTGCGGCTCGATCCCGGCGGCGTCGAGCGTGACCTCGTGATCGAACACGGCATCTTCGTCGCTGACCAGCGAGCGCCAGGCCGGCACGGCCCGTTCCCAGGTCTCGCCGCTCGGCGCGAA
>CAYZHJ010000060.1:0-17438 GCA_964478305.1 uncultured Ectothiorhodospiraceae bacterium | reverse complement strand
CGTCCCTGGCCACCACATCCGTTCATCATCACCGCGTGATTCCCGCTTGACCGAAGGCTCAGCGCTCCGGCATCTCGGTCGGCAGGCCGGCCTCGCTCCAGGCGGTGTAGCCGCCGCCGATGTGACAGATCCGCTCGAGGCCCATGCGCGTGGCGGTCTCGGCGGCCAGCGCCGAGCGCCAGCCGAGATTGCAGTAGAAGACGAAGCATGCGTCGCGCGCGAAGACGTCCTTCGCGTACGGACTCTCCGGGTCGATCCAGAACTCGAGCATGCCGCGCGGGCAGTGGAAGCTGCCCGGTATGCGTCCCTCGCGGCGGACCTCGCGCACGTCGCGCACGTCCACGAACACCACGTCGTCCTGTCCGAGCAGGGTACGTGCCTGCGCCGGATCGATGGTCTCGATCGCGGCCTCCGCCTCGGCCACGAGCTGTCGATATCCGATCGTCATCGCGTGGCTCCGTCTTTCCCGGCTTGATGATAGCCCAACGACGGGCCGTCATGTCGGCGCGAGGGACACGGGGCCGGCATCGGGGCGCGGGCGACCGCGAACCGGTCCCGCCTGCCCGGCATCGGATCATGCGCCTCGATCGGAGTGCACGCCGGCTGCCGAGGCCAGTTCATGGCATCGCGGTTGCCGTGTGCCGGTGGCGCCAGTCGAGATACTCCGCTTCCGGCATCGGCCGCGCGAACAGGAAACCCTGGACCAGGTCGCAGCCGAGACGCTGCAGGATCTCGAACTGCTGCGGTGTCTCGACGCCCTCCGCGACCACTTCGAGGTCGAGGGCATGGCCGACATCGATCATGCACGCCAGCAGTCGTTCCGCGGCCGGATCCTCGCCCAGGTCGCGGATGAAGACACGGTCGATCTTGAGCCCGGTCAGCGGCAGCCAGCGCAGGTATTCGAACGAGGAATAGCCGGTGCCGAAATCGTCGATGCTCACGCGGATGCCGCAGCCGCGCAGCCGCTCGATCGAGCGACGGGCGGTCTCCGGGTCGCGCATGATCGCGCCTTCGGTGATTTCGGCCTCGATGCATCCCTCGGGAAAGCGGTCGGCAGCGGCAATGTCCACGAGCGTATCCAGTACCTCGTTGTCCAGCAGATTGCGGGCCGAGAGGTTGAGGCTGGTACAACCGCCGGTCCGCCGGGTGAATTCGCAGGCAGAGCGCGTCACGAACCGGGTCAGTGGCCCGATCAGTGCGGAATGCTCGACCCGGGGCATGAAGCGCCCCGGCGGGATCAGATCGCCGCTGTCCGGATCGCGCCAGCGCACCAGCGCTTCGCACCCGCCGGCGTGGCCGGTAGCGGCGTGGATCTTGGGCTGGTAATGCAGTTCGAATTCACCCCGCTCCAGCCCTCGGCGCACCCGTCCCAGCAGACGGACGGTTTCGGTGCTCCGCTGCTCGAGTTCGGGCTTGTAGGAGCGATGGGGCAGCTGGTTCTCGACGGCGTTGAACAGTGCGACCCGGGTCCGGCGCACGAGCTCGCGTGGTTCGATCCTCTCCCCGCCGGTGCCGGCACTGCCGAGCGCCAGCTCGATGTGGACCGGCACGCCCCGGATCTCCATCGGTGTTTCGGCGGCCCGGAGGATCGCCTGCGCGGCGGTTTCCGGATCCGTCGTCCGGGGCGGATGGAGCGTCATCAGTTCCGACGCGCTGAATCGATACACCTCGATCCGGGGATCGATCCCCTCACGCAGGCGTCGGGCGAAATCGCGCATCAGCACATCGGCGGCACCGATGCCCGCCACCTCGATGATCTCGGCGAGATCGATCACCCGGATCAGGCACAGCAGCGGCAACGGTCCGTCGTCCAGCCGGCGGCGCTCCAGGGTTTCCGCCAGTGCGGTCTTGTTGGGCAGCCCGCTATCGGTGTCGACCCGGGCCTCGCGCTCGCGGTGTTCGCTCTCGCGGCGGATCAGCCAGAACAGCAGGCCGGTGAAACCGCCGAGCCCGGTATAGAAGGCCAGGCGGACGAGCCAGTTGGCCGTTTCCTGGGGAGTGCCGGCGCCGACATCGAGCGGCATGAACGGTCCCAGCAACAGGCCGCCGGCCAGGCCGACGAGGAGCCCGCCCGCGACCTGGAACCGGGCCGCGGCGATCAGTACGGGCACGAGCATCAGATAGGGCCAGGCGAGCTTGGTGCCGCCGGTGGTGTAGACCAGCAGCGTGGCACCGGCGAGCAGTGCGAGGATGAGGCATGCCGTCAATGGACCGCTGGTGCTCGGGGAAACCCGGAAGCGATCCGGCCACTGGAGAGTCCGTGCGCTCGAATCCATGGCATCTCGTCCATCTGCCCGTGAGATCACGGCACTCAACCATGATCACTGCTGGCATACACCATTTCCGCCCAGTGTGTCATGTTTTCGAGGGAATCCGATTGGCGCCGAAGCCGGGTGTCGTGGTTCGACAGGGCCAATTCGTGCATGCAATGCACCTCGAGATGACGGGAAATCCCGAAGGATCGGGATCTCCCCTGCCGGCAAGGGCGGTCCGCGCGAAGCGGCGCCGCAGTCGATCATGAATACCGCCGGCCAATGGCCGGCGCCATGCGGTGATCGCGTGCAGGCTCAGCCGACGAGCTGGTTCAGCTCGAATATGGGCAGCAGCATGGCCAGGGCGATGAACAGCACGATCAGGCCCATGACCAGCATCAGGACGGGCTCGAAGGCGGTGACGAAAACCGAGATCCGCATGTTGGTGTCGCGTTCCTGGAAGTCGGCCGCGCGGTGCAGCATGGTGTCGAGCTCGCCCGAGGCCTCGCCGATGGCGATGAGCTGGAGCATCATCGGGGGGAACCAGCCGCTGGCGTTCAGCGCCCGCTGCAGCGATTCACCCTCGCGCACCTGGGCGGCCGCCTTGCGCACGGCGGCGCGGACGGGCCGCCGCGCGATCACCTGGGCGGCGGTGCCTAGCGCTTCCAGCACCGGCGTGCCGCTGGTCGCCAGGATCGACAGCGTGCGCGCGAAGCGGCCGGTGTCGATCTGCAGCAGCAGGGGCCCGAGGAACGGCAGGCGCAGGATCAGGCTGTCGAAGCGATACCGGAAACCCTCGTTGCGCATGGCGAGCATGAACAGGATCAGCGCGACGACCAGGACGACAACCGTCATCGCGCCCCATGTGCGCACGAATTCGCTGATCGCGAGCAGGGCGACGGTGAGCCCCGGCAGGTCCTGTGCCAGGGCATCGAACACGGTGACCACCTCGGGCACGACGTAGGCCAGCAGCAGGGAGACGATACCGAAGGCGACAATGGTCAGGATCACCGGATAGATCAGGGCGCCGGCGACGCTGCTGCGCGTCTCCAGCGAGCGCTCGATGTAGTCGGCGAGGCGTTCCAGCACGCCGGCCAGGCGACCGGCTTCCTCGCCGGCGCGCACGGTGGCGACGTACATCTCCGAGAAGCTGCGCGGGAACGCGGCGAATGCCGCTGCCAGGCTCTGGCCCTCGACCACGCGCGAGCGCAGCGCCATCAGCAGGTTCCGGGACCGCGGCCGGTCCGAGTAGCGGGCGATGGTGCGCAACGCCTCTTCCACCGGCGAACCGGCCTGGATCAGGGTCGCGAGCTGGCGCGTGATCACGGCCAGCTCGCGGGTCGACAGGCCGGTGCCGTAGCGCAGCAGGCTCGACAGGCCTCCGGCTTGCCCGGCGCGTTCCCGGCGAGCCGTCTCGCTGATCGACAGCGGCGTCCAGCCCTGGTCGCGCAACTGCTGGCGCACCTGGCGCGCGGTGTCGCCCTCGAGCACCCCCCGGGTCTCGCGCCCGGCGTCGTCGATGGCGGTGTATTCGAAGGCGCTCATCGCGGCGGCGCCGGCATCACTCGATCACCGTCGCGGCTTCGCTGTCACCGGCGGGGGTGACCCGCAGCACCTCCTCGATCGAGGTCTCGCCGGCACGAATGCGCCGCAGGCCGTCGGCGCGGATTCCGGGACCGTTGCGGCGGGCGTGGCGCTCCATCTCGAACTCGCCGGCGCCGTCGTGTACCAGGTTGCGCAGCGTGCGGTCGAGCGCGACCAGCTCATAGATCCCGGAGCGGCCGTGGTAGCCGGTGCGGCTGCAGTGCTCGCAGCCATCGCCGGCGGCGCGGACCTGCGGCGGGTCGGCGGGATCGATCTCGAACAGCGAGCATTCGGCCGGGGTCATGACGTGCTCCACCCGGCAATGCGGGCACAGCAGCCGCACCAGCCGCTGGGCGAGGATGCCGACCACGCTCGATGACAGCAGGAAGGGCTCCACGCCCATGTCGCGCAGGCGGGTGATGGCGCCGATGGCGGTGTTGGTGTGCAGTGTCGACATCACCAGGTGGCCGGTGAGGCTGGCCTGCACGGCGATCTGCGCGGTCTCGAGATCGCGGATCTCGCCGACCATCACCACGTCCGGGTCCTGCCGCAGGATCGCGCGCAGGCCGCGGGCGAAGGTCAGCTCGACCCGGGTGTTGACCTGGGTCTGGCCGATGCCGTCGAGGTAGTACTCGATGGGGTCCTCAACGGTCAGGATGCTGCGGCTGGCGTCGTTCAGGCGCGTCAGCCCGGCGTACAGCGTGGTCGTCTTGCCGGAGCCGGTGGGGCCGGTGACCAGCAGGATGCCGTGCGGCCGGTGAATCAGGTCGTTCATCAGGTCGGTGTCGCGCCGCGACATGCCCAGGTGCTCCAGGTCGAGCCGCCCGGCCTGCTTGTCGAGCAGCCGCAGCACCACGCGTTCGCCGTGGCCCGAGGGCAGGGTCGAGACGCGCACGTCCACCGGTCTGCCGGCGATCCTGAGCGAGATGCGCCCATCCTGGGGCAGACGCTTCTCGGAGATGTCGAGCCGCGCCATGACCTTGATGCGCGAGATGATCAGCGGCGCGATCGAGCGTGGCGGCTCGACCGTCTCCTGCAGTACGCCGTCTATGCGCATGCGCACGGCCAAGCGCTGCTCGAACGGCTCGATGTGGATGTCGGAGGCATTGTGGCGGACCGCTTCGGTGAGGATGGCGTTGATCAGGCGGATGATGGGCGCATCGTCCTCCGACTCCATCAGGTCCTCGGGCTCGGGGAGTTCCTCGGCCGCGCGCGCCAGATCGGTATCCCCGCCGAGCTCGTCGACGGCGTCGAGCGCGCCGCCGGAGCCGCGCTCGTACTGCCGGGTCAGGCGGCGGCCGAACTCCTCCGCCGACACCGTCTCGACCGCGGCCGGCGGTCCGCAGGCGCGCTGCAGCTCCAGCAGGGCGTCGGGCGCGGCGTCGGCACGCAGGACGGCGACCGGCCCGTCCTCGCGATCGGTCTCGATCAGGACGCCGTTGCGGCGGGCAAAGGCGTAGGACAGGCGCGGCCGCGCGGCCGCCTCAGCGGCCGGCTCCGTCTCGCTCATCGTCATTCTCCACCGGGAGGTCCGGCGTTGGGTCGTGGCGGAGCTCGAGCTCGGGCAGGATCGGGATGTCGTCGATCATCAGCTCCGCGCCTTCCTCGCTGCGTTGCAGCTGTTTCTGGCGCAGGAAGCTGTACTTCTCGCCGGTGTGCAGATTCGCCAGCTCCGGGTCGCGCAGTATGGTCGGGTGCAGGAACACCATCAGGTTCTGCTTGACCTGGGTCGAGCTCTTGTAGCGGAACAGGTAGCCGAGCAGCGGGATGTCGCCCAGCAGCGGCACCTTCTCGTCACGGGTGCGCACGGTGTCGTCGATCAGGCCGCCGAGCACCAGGGTCTGGCCGTCCTCGACCAGCACGGTGGTCTGCAGCGAGCGCTTGTTGGTGACGATGTCGGCGGCCGACTGGGCGGACGAGGCGATGTTGGAGACCTCCTGCTCGATCTCCATCTTGAGCATGCTGCCCTCGTTGATCTGGGGCTTGACCTTCAGCGTCAGGCCGACATCGCGCCGCTCGATGGTCTGGAACGGGTTCACGGCGCTGCCGCCGGTATCCTGGGACGAGAACTGACCGGTCACGAACGGGACGTTCTGGCCGACCACGATCTCGGCCTCCTCGTTGTCCAGCGTGACTAGGCTCGGCGTGGACAGGATGTTGTTGTTGGCATCCGAGGACAGGGCGCGGATCAGCACGGCGAAATCGGTGCCGTCGACGTTTTCATCGATCCCGCCGAGCGACAGTCCGGTGCCGATACTGGACGGATTGGCGGCGATGCCGACGATGTTGGAACCCTCGCCACCGAAGCTGGTCAGTCCCGCCGGACCGCCGTCGTCGGTGCCGTCGGCGGCGAACTGCACCCCCAGTTCGCGTGCGTTGTCCTCGGACAGCTCGGCGATGATCGCCTCGACCAGGACCTGGGCACGGCGGATGTCGAGCTGGCGGGTGATCTGCTCGAGTTCGCCCAGGCGATCCGGCGGGCCGGTGAGGATCAGTGAATTGGTGTTCGGGTCGGCCTGGATGACGACCTTGTTGCCGTTGCCGGCGCCGGCCCCTTCCGAGCCGCTCCCCTCGACCCGGGCGTCGCTGACTCCGCGCAGGATCTCGACCAGGTCGTCGGCATTGGCATAGCGCAGGTAGATCACCCGGGTGTTGCCCTGGCGTTCCAGTGGCGTGTCGAGATTCGTGATCAGGGTGCGCATGCGCAGGATCGATTCCCTCGGACCCCGGATCAGGACCGAGTTGGTGCGCGTGTCCGCCGCCAGGCGTGCGCCACTGCCCTCGCCCTCCGCGCCCCCCGGCGGTTCGAGACTGCCGAGGATGCTCACGATCTCCGAGGCGGACGCATGTTGCAGCCGCACCATCTCGACCTCGCTCTCGGCCGGCCGATCGACCCGCCTGATGATGCGCAACAGCCGGTCGATGTTGTCGGCACTGTCGGTGACGATCAGGCGATTCGTGGCCTGGATGGCCGCCAGGTGACCTTCCTGCGGCAGCAGCGGACGGAGGATCGGCACCAGCTGTGCCGCATTGAGATGTTCCACGGTGATCACGCGCGTGATGAGCTGCGCGCCGGAGGCGTCGTCGGGGATTGCATCCTGCTTGGCGGTGCTCGAGGGCACGATCTTGGTCACGTCACCGGACGGTACCGCCGCATAGCCGTGGACCGAGAGCACGGCCAGGAAGATGTCGTACAGCTCGCTGCCGGTGATCGGGCTCGAGCTCACCACGTCCACCTTCGCATTGACCCGCGGATCGACGATGAAGTTGCGGCCCGTTCGTTGCGAGACCGTCTGGATCAGCGAGCGCAGGTCCGCGTTCTGCAGATTGAGCTGGAACGATTCCTCGCCGTTCTCGGCCAGTGCCGGCATGCCCGTGACGAGCGCCGCCATCAGGCAGGACACGAGGACGAAGGCGCGAAGGGAAGAGAAGGCGAAGTGCATGAGTGGCACGATTCCCGGATTCATCCCGCCGGTCCGGTTCCCTGCGACCGCGCGTGGAGTCGCGATTCTCGTATCTGGGCCGGTGGGGGTCAATCGCCGACTTGCTGCGGGATCGAATGTCATTGGCCGGATCCGATCGGGACGGTCATGCGGTGTTCCTCGCCGTCACGCAGCCAGGTGACCGAGATGGTCTCGGCGGTGCGCATCTCCTGCAGCACTGCCTGCGCCCTTGCCGGATCGCCGAGGGAAGTGCCGTTGACTTCGGTCACCACGTCGGTGGGCCGGAGTCCGAGCTCGGACAGCAGTTCGGCGTCGGCAGCGCGGGGCTGGATACGGTAGCCGATCAACTCGCCGTCACGCATGTAGGGCTGGAACCGTACCATTCGCGCGAGCTCGAGCGGATTCCGGATCAGCCGCTGGCGCAGTTCGTCCGCCTTGCGCGCGATTCGCTGGATCTCCCGGTTGCCGCTCGCCCGGCGCGCCTGCGTGGCTGCGGAGTCCGTGGAAGCGCCGTCCTTCGACAGCCGCAGCGTCTCCAGCCTGCCGTTGCGTTCCAGGATCACCCGGTCGGGATAGATGCCGTTCACCCGCGCCTCCCCGGCCACGCGATCGCCCACCACGAAGATCGACTCGTCCTCGTTGCCGGGCACGATGATCGCGATGCCATCGCCCTCGCCGGCGGCGAACAGGCCGGTGAGCCGGAGATTGAGCCGGGTATCGGGGGCGTCGGCCGGCCCGCTGTGCGATGTGGCCCGCTCGTCGGCATCGGTCTCGCCGAACAGGTGCAGCGAGGCAATGTCCGTTGATTCGCCGTCATTCCCGTGCATGGTGGACGCGGCGGCCGGGATCGAGGTATCGGGCGTCACTGCCGGCGGCTCCACCATTCGCCAGGTGAGCATCGCCGCCAGCCAGGCAATGGCCACCACCAGCATTGCGCTCAGCACCAGCGGCGCGGCCGGCCCGCTGACGGCATTGCGGCATTCGGCGAGGATGCGGGCTGCGAGCGCATTCATGGGCGATATCATCGGGCGACCACCGTGAACGAACTCCGAAGTGTAGCAGTCGGGCAGCAAGGGAGTTGTTACAGCTCGCCCGCGGGCCGGCTCCGCACGTGTCTGTTACCATGGCCCTGCACACACCTCCTCCAGACTTGCCGGGAGCCGTAATGCAGCCATTCGAGCCGATCGCCAGCTTCTCCCTGGGGCAGATCGTCCGCCACAAGCAACTGGGTTTTCGCGGCGTGGTCTACGACGTGGATCCGGACTACCAGGGCAGCGAAGAGTGGTATCACCGCCACGTCGCCGGGCAGCGGGCACCGCGCCGGGACGCGCCCTGGTACTACGTGATCATCGACGAGGACGACGGCGAGACCTATGTTCCCGAGCAGAACCTGGAGCCCGACGAGACCGGCGAGCCGGTCTGGCATCCGGACATCGAGGCACTGTTCCGCGACTTCCGCGACGGGGTCTATGTCCCGAGACTGCCCCTGAACTGACACCGGCGCAGCATGATTCCCCGCCTGCAGGAGTTCTTTCGCGAGCGGCTCGCGGTCGAGGAGGGCGGCGACATCGAGCACCGCCGCAATCTCGCGGCCGCGGCCCTGCTGATCGAGATCGCACGTGCGGACTTCGACTTCGATGACGACGAGCAGGCGGCGATCGAGGCGCTGCTGGCCGACACGCTGAAGATCGATGCCGGCGAGATCGCGGAACTCGTGCAACTGGCGACCGAGGAAAGTCGCGAGGCCACCTCGCTGCACCAGTTCACCCGCCTGATCAACGAAAGCTTTTCCATCGAGCGCAAGCGCCTGCTGATGGAGCAGCTCTGGCGCGTTGCCTACGCGGACGGCCGCATCGACAGCCACGAAGAGCAGCTCCTGCGGCGGATCGCCGATCTGCTGCATCTGCGGCACAGGGAATTCATGAAGGCCCGGCACGCCGCTGAGGAGGGTGCCGGCTGATCAGGGGGCGGCGAGTTCGCGCCGGAACCGGATGGTCTGTGGCGGCATGTCCGGATCGGGCCGCACCTCCAGCATGACCTCGATGTTCGTGGCCGAGTCGAGCGGCAGCTCGCCGACGTAGTACATGCCTCCCGCGTCGGAAACCGGCCGCATGTCGAGCTTGAACATGCGCCCGTCGGGCCGGGTGGCACTCGCCATGATGCCGGCCTCCACCGATTCACCGCTTGCCTTGTCGACGACCGCGACCGTGACCACGCAACGGTCGGCCGTCTGCGGCAGCCCGTGTTGTTCCGCCATGGCCGAATCCAGTTCGCTCGCGGACATGGCGTTGTAGTGCACCGTGTAGTCGCCGAGATCGCGCATCGCCGCCCCCTCGCCGGCAGCGGCCCAGAGCGGCAGGCAGATCAGCCAGCCGGCGAGCAGGAGGCGGGTTGGAACGGTTCGGAGCATGGAAGATCTTCGTGGTTGCCGTTGACGGGTATGACCCCGCTGACGGGCAATGATTCCCGAAGGGGGCGGGCAAGGGCAAGCAGCCGGTTCGCGGGTCGAGCCGACGCAAGGAGGTCCGTCACTGGTTCGAACGCTGGCTGTTGGGCCTCCTTCGTCGGCCCAACCTACGCTCATCCAGCCCGCCGGAACTGATACAACGCGCTCTCTCCCAGCAGATTGGGCAGCAGGCGTGTGGCGGGATTGGTGCGATGGTAGCGATCGACCGCGGCGCGGCGCAGTACCTGATAGCCGCGCTCGGCGCACAGGCGCTCGAAGTCGTGGACCGTGCACAAATGGATGTTGGGCGTGTCGTACCAGCGGTGCGGCAGGCTCCGGGTGACCGGCATGTGACCGCTCAACGCGAGTTGCAGGCGGCACTTCCAGTGGCCCATGTTCGGGAACGAGGTAATCGCCTCGCGGCCGATGCGCAGCATCTCCTCCAGGACACGCACGGGGTAGTGCAGGGCCTGCAGCGACTGGGTCATGATCACGTAGTCGAAGCCTTCGTCCTCGAAATCCTGCAGGCCCCGGTCGAGGTCCGTATGGATCACGTCGATGCCGTGAGCGATGCAGCGGGCGATGTTGTCCGGGTCGATCTCGATACCGTAGCCCGTGACGCCCTTGGTTTCGGCCAGATACGCCAGCAGAGTGCCGTCGCCGCAACCGAGATCGAGCACGTGCGCACCGGGGCGCACCCAGTCGGCGATCAGTTCGAGGTCGCGCCGCAGGTTCATGCCGCGGCCTCCCCGGGCACGTTCTCGGCGGCGACGCGTTCCATGTAGGCGCCGAAAACGCCGAGATACTGCGGAATCGGCATCAGGAAGGCATCGTGGCCGTGCTCGGCCTCGATTTCGGCGTAGGTCACGCGCTTGTGGCGGTCGAGCAGTGCCTTGACGATCTCGCGCGAACGCTGCGGCGGAAAGCGCCAGTCCGAGGTGAACGACATGACCAGGAAACGTGCCGTCGCCGGCGCCAGCGCGGCGGCCAGGTCGTCACCGGTATTGCCGGCCGGGTCGAAATAGTCGAGCGACTTGGTCATCAGCAGATAGCTGTTGGCATCGAAGCGATCGACGAACTGCTGTCCCTGGTAGCGCAGGTAGCTCTCCACCTGGAACTCGCTCTCGAAGCTGTACGACAGCTTGCCGGCGCGCAGCTCGCGGCCGAACTTGGCGCGCATGGCGTCATCGGACAGATAGGTGATGTGTCCCAGCATGCGCGCGAGCATCAGGCCGCGACGGGGTATTACCTCGTGGTCGTAGAAGCGACCATCGTGGAATTCCGGATCGGAGGTAATGGCCTGGCGCGCCACCTCGTTGAAGGCGATGTTCTGGGCGGACAGCTTCGGCGCCGCGGCGATGACGATGGCGTGACGCAGCGCGCCGGGGAAATCGATCGCCCACTGCATCACCTGCATGCCGCCGAGGCTGGGACCCACGACCGCCGCCCACTGGCGGATGCCCAGCCGCCGCATCAGCCGTTCCTGGGCACGGGCCCAGTCGCCGCAGGTGACGATCGGGAATTCGGGCCCGTAGGGTCGGCCGGTCTCGGGATTGATCGTGTTCGGTCCGGTCGAGCCCTTGCAACTGCCGATGTTGTTGGGGCAGACGACGAAGAAGCGGCGGGTGTCGATCGGCTTCCCGGGGCCGATACAGGCATCCCACCAGCCGGGCTTGCGATCCTCCGCGGAGTGATAGCCGGCGGCGTGATGGTCCCCGGAGAGCGCGTGGCAGATCAGAACCGCGTTGGTCGCCCCGGCGTCGAGTTCGCCGTAGGTCTCGTAGACCAGTTCGTACCGCTCCAGCGGGCGCCCGCAGTCGAGCGGCAGCGGCTCGTCGAAGCTCAGCCGCTGCGGTTCGACCACGCCCACGGAGTCGGGGGGAAGGGGCTCGGGCATTGCTCACGCCTGGCGGACCATAAACGAATGAGTATATAGAAAGCAGCCAGCGCCCAGCTACAAGCGCCCAGCGCCCAGATGCGTAGGTTGGGCCGACGAAGGAGGCCCAACAACCAGCGTTCATGCAGCCGCTGGGCCTCCTTCGTCGGCCAGCCTGCGGTTTCAGCCATCACCCAGCGGCGGCATCGTCCCCGGCCGCTCGATACGCACGGTCTTGTCGCGCGCCGTCTCGCCCTGCTCGATGCGGACGGCGCTGCGCCGCACGCCGCAGAGTTTCGCCAGCAGCCGTTCCAGCGCCGCGTTGGCCTTCCCTTCCGCGGGCGGGGCCTGCAGTCGCACGAGCACGCGGCCGGCGCGGATGCCTGCGAGCGCGCTGCGGTCGGCATTCGGAATCACGCGTACCCGCAGCAGCAGATCGGCGCCGTCCCAGCGGCAGAAATCGCTTCCGGAATCGTTCATGCAAGGTGCAGCAGGGGCGGCACCAGCAGCATCTTGAGTACCTGCAGTCCGATCAGCACCACCAGCGGCGACAGGTCGATACCGCCGATCAGGGGGACCATCCGCCGTACCGGTCGCAGCAGCGGATCGGTGATGCGGTCGAGGATCTCGGCGACCGGGTTGTAGCCGCCCGGCGAAATCCAGGACAGGACCGCGCGGATCAGCACGGCGAAGAACCAGACGTTGATGATCAGCGTGATCGCATCGACCACGGCCAGCCAGGCAAGGCTGCCGAACCAGACATGCTCGATGCCGATCGAGTAGCCGGCGATGATCGTGTTCGGGATCGATGCAAGACGGTACAGGGCCAGCTTGAGCAGCATCAGTGCCAGCAGCACGATCACGGCGGCGATGTCGTAGCGGCCCGTGTTCGGCAGCATGCGCCTGAGAGGGCCCAGAACCGGGCTGGTGACCCGGACCACGAACTGTGCCACCGGGTTGAAATAATCGGCGTGCACGGCCTGGAGCATGAAACGCAGCACCAGTACCAGTGCATACAGGTCGACCAGGATGCCGATCAGGAATTGCAGTGCATTGAGACCATAGCCGCCGCTCATTCGTCCGCTCCCAGCTGCTCGCCCAGTTCGATCGAACGATCGTGGGCCGCGCCCACTGCGCGATCCACCAGATCGCCGAGCCCGTCCCGTTCGAATACATCGAGGGCTGCCGCGGTGGTGCCTCCCTTCGAGGTCACGTTGGCCCGCAACTGCCCGGGGTCATCGTCCGACTCCAGTGCCATGCGGGCGGCGCCGAGCGCGGTCTCGATCACCAGCAGGCGGGCCTTTTCCCGTTCGAGGCCGCGGGCGACCGCCGCCTCTTCCATCGCCTCCATGAAGCGGAAGAAATACGCGGGGCCGCTGCCCGAGATCGCGGTGACCGTGTTCATCAGGGTTTCGTCCTCTACCCAGATCACCGTGCCGACCGCGCGCAGGATCGATTCGGCGATGTCGCGCTGGGCGGAGTCCACCTGCCCGTTCGGATACAGGACCGAAACCCCGCACTGCAGCAACGCGGGCGTGTTCGGCATGCAGCGCACGACCGGACCCTGGTAGCCCAGCCAGCGGCTGATGTCGCTTTCGCGCACGCCGGCGGCGATCGACACCACCAGCGGCCGGCGTTGTGCCAGTGTCGCGGCGAGATCGTCGATCACCTCGCGCATGACCTGCGGCTTGACCGCGAGCACGACCACGTCCGCGTGTTCGGTCGCCGCCCGGTTGTCGTCAGCCACGCGGACGCCGAATCGCTGCGAGAGCCATTCGCGGCGGTCCGCGGCCGGGTCGGTGACGGTAATCCGTTCGGCCGGATAGTGATCGGCGATCAACCCGCCGACCAGGCTGGTCGCCATGTTGCCGCCGCCGATGAAGGTGATGCCGTGGTGGGTCATCGCCGGTCTCCGTTACGTAAGCTTTCAGGAAGTATTGTCATGTCTCAGAGCCGTTGCGCGGTCCAGGGCCGCTGTGGCGGCGTTGCTCGTCGGTCATGTGGTGACGACGCCCCACTCCCTCCGCGCGCCTTGCCACAGCGACCCTGGACCGCGCTGAGATATGACAATACTTCCTGAAAGCTTACTAAAGTCCGCGCCAGCATACTGTCGTGATCGCCTCGAGGCCACATCGCGCCCGTCCGTCCGCCCATGCGGCACGGGAACTGCATGCCGGCAGGGAGGATCCGGGACTCCCCGGCCGGGACCACCTTTCGCGGCGGCGCGGCGACTGGCCTATACTGTGCGCGGGCCGTGATCGGGGATCGCGGCCCGGTTCGATTCCGTGCGGGAGGCTACATGGACATATCCCAGCTGCTGGCATTCAGCGTGAAGAACGGCGCTTCCGACCTTCATCTGTCGGCCGGACTGCCACCGATGATCCGTGTCGATGGCGATGTGCGCCGGATCAATACGCCGGCCATGGACCACAAGCAGGTCCACGGCATGGTGTACGACATCATGAACGACAAGCAGCGCAAAGCCTTCGAGGAGTTCCTGGAGACCGATTTCTCGTTCGAGATTTCCGGCCTGGCCCGATTCCGGGTCAACGCCTTCAATCACAATCGCGGCGCCGGTGCCGTCTTCCGTACCATTCCCTCCGAGATTCTCACGCTGGAGCAGCTCAATGCTCCCAGGAGCTTCGAGAAGATCTCGGAATACCCGCGCGGCATCGTGCTGGTGACCGGCCCGACCGGCTCCGGCAAGTCGACCACGCTGGCCGCGATGGTCAACTACAAGAACGAGTCCGAGCACGGTCACATCCTCACGGTGGAGGATCCGATCGAGTTCGTGCACGAGTCGAAGAAATGCCTGGTCAACCAGCGCGAGGTGCACCGCGACACGCTGGGCTTCAGCGAGGCGCTGCGCTCGGCCCTGCGCGAGGACCCGGACACCATCCTGGTGGGCGAGCTGCGGGATCTCGAGACCATCAGGCTGGCGCTTAGTGCCGCCGAGACCGGTCACCTGGTATTCGGCACCCTGCATACGAGCTCGGCCGCGAAGACAATCGACCGCATCATCGACGTCTTTCCCGCGGCCGAGAAGGACATGGTCCGCTCGATGCTCTCCGAGTCGCTGCGGGCAGTAATATCCCAGACCCTGCTGAAGAAGAAGACCGGTGGACGGATCGCGGCTCACGAGATCATGATCGGCACACCGGCGATCCGGAACCTCATTCGCGAGGACAAGGTCGCCCAGATGTATTCCGCGATCCAGACCGGTCAGGGCATGGGCATGCAGACCCTCGATCAGAATCTCAAGGAAATCGTCGCCAAGGGAGTGGTGGATCTGAACGAGGCGAAACGCAAGGCAACCAATCCCGACTCGCTGCAGTAGACTGCGGGCGGAAGGCAGTCGGACACAACGACCACGACGGGAATATCAATGGATCGGGAAAAGGCGATCAAGTTCATGCACGATCTGCTGCGCATGCAGAAGTCGCGCGAGGGCTCCGACCTGTACATCGCGGCGGGCGCACCGCCGACGATCAAGATCCACGGCAAGCTGGTCCAGGCCTCCAGCCAGAAGCTCTCGCCGTCGCACACGCAGATGCTCGCGCGTTCGATCATGAACGACAAGCAGGCCGCCGAATTCGAGGCGAGCAACGAGTGCAATTTCGCCATTTCGCTGCCGGGCGTTTCCCGCTTCCGCGTCAACGCCTATGTCCAGCGCGGCAGTACCGGCATGGTCGTGCGCACGATCACCGACGAAATCCCCAGCTTCGGCGAACTGAACCTGCCCGACGTGCTGCAGGACATCGCCATGACCAAGCGCGGTCTTGTGATTTTCGTCGGCGGTACCGGCTCGGGCAAGTCGACGTCACTGGCCGCGATGATCGACTATCGCAATGACAATTCCAGCGGGCACATCATCACGATCGAGGACCCGATCGAGTACGTGCATTACCACAAGGGCTGCATTGTCAGCCAGCGCGAGGTCGGAACGGATACGGAGAACTGGGACATCGCGCTGAAGAACACCCTGCGCCAGGCACCCGACGTCATCCTGATCGGCGAGATCCGTGACCGCGAGACCATGGAGAACGCGATCGCGTTCGCCGAGACCGGCCATCTCTGCCTGTCGACCCTGCATGCCAACAGTACCAATCAGGCGATGGACCGGATCATCAACTTCTTTCCCGAGGAGCGGCGCCAGCAATTGCTGATGGATCTGTCGCTCAACATGAAGGCGGTGGTTTCACAACGCCTGTTGCGCACGCCCGATGGCCAGGGCCGGCGGGCGGCGGTCGAGATCCTGATCAACACGCCGCTGATGGCCGACCTGATGCTCAAGGGCGATATCCATGAGATGAAGGCGCTGATGAAGAAGTCGCGCGAGGCCGGCATGCAGACCTTCGACGACGCCCTGTTCGATCTGATCGAGGAGGGCGCGATCACGCCGGAGGAGGGACTTCGCAATGCCGACTCGGTGAACGACCTGCGCCTGAAGCTGAAGCTCGAGAGCAAGGCCTCCAAGGAACAGGATCTGACCGAGGGCGTCAACCTGGAAGTCGAGGATACCGGCAAGGACGAGGGTGCGGGCCTGGTGCGCCGGAAGTGATGTCATGAGCACGACGATCGATCCCTACCTGAAACGGATGGCCGAGAAGGAGGCCTCCGACATCTATTTCACCCCCGGGGCGCCGCCGGCGATCAAGATCGACGGCGAGACCTGGCCGCTCAGCAAGAGTCCGCTGAATGCGGAGCTGGCGCGCCGGCTGGCCTACAGCCTGATGTCCGAGGATCAGCAACGCGAGTTCGAGCGCGAGATGGAAATGAATCTCGGCTTTTCGCGCGAGGGCATCGGCCGTTTCCGGGTCAACATCTATCGCCAGCGTGGCGAAGTGGCGCTGGTGATCCGTTATATCAAGTCCGACATTCCGGCCATCGCCGATCTCAACCTGCCGCGCGTGCTCGAGAGCCTGATGCTGGAGCGCAAGGGCCTGGTCCTGGTGGTCGGCTCGACCGGGTCGGGCAAGTCGACCACGCTGGCGGCGATGCTGGATCACCGCAACCGCACGAAGACCGGTCACATCCTCACCATCGAGGATCCGATCGAGTACATGTTCGCCCACAAGAAATCGATCGTCGGCCAGCGCGAGGTCGGGCTGGACACATTGTCGAACGAGAACGCCATGCGCGAAGCCATGCGCGAAGCGCCCGACGTGATCATGCTCGGCGAGATCCGGGATCGACACACGATGGAGTCCGCGATTTCCTACGCCGATACCGGCCATCTCTGCCTGAGCACGCTGCACGCGGTGAACACGTACCAGGCGCTCGACCGCGTGATCAACATGTTCCCGGGTGAGACGAAGAACCAGATCCTGATGGACCTGTCGCTCAACCTGAAGGCCGTGATTTCACAGCGGCTGGTACCCAGCAAGGGCAGGAAACGCATGCGGGTGCCCACGGTCGAGGTCATGCTCAACACTCCCTACATCTCGGAACTGATCCGCAAGGGCGAGATACACGAGATCCGCACGGCGATCGAGAAGGGCGGCCGCGAGGGCATGCAGACCTTCGACCAGTCGCTATACCAGATGTACAAGGAGGACCGGATCGAGCTGCAGACGGCGCTCGATTACGCCGATTCGCGCACCGACCTCGAGTGGCGCATCAACTTCGGCGGCGGAGCGCCGTCCCACCGCGGCGCCACCGATACCGGCGCCAAGGACGCCAGACAGAGTTCGACCGACGAGCTCGAGGACCTTCCCGAATAGTGTTCAACTCCGTGCGTCGGGCCTCTCGCAAAGGCGCGAAGCACGCGAAGAAACACAAGAAGACAGTATCTCGCAGAGGCGCAGAGTACGCAGGGAAGACGAAGAAAATCGGAA
>CAYZHJ010000059.1:0-17596 GCA_964478305.1 uncultured Ectothiorhodospiraceae bacterium | reverse complement strand
TACAGGCCGAGGTCGACTACTGCATCTACTGCCACGAGCACGACGGCGACTTCTGTGCGAAAGGCTTTCCCGAGAGGAAGAAACAACCGGAACTGGGTCTCAAGGTCGACCCGCTCGGCAACACCCTGACCGGCTGCCCGCTGGACGAGAAGATCTCCGAGATGCACGTCATGCGCCGCGACGGCCATCCGGTCGCCGCGCTGGCCATGGCGATGGTGGACAATCCGATGGTGCCGGCCACCGGCCACCGCATCTGCAACGACTGCATGAAGGCCTGCATCTATCAGAAGCAGGATCCGGTCGATATCCCGCAGATCGAGACCGGCATCCTGACCGACGTGCTGCGCCTGCCCTGGGGCGTGGAGATCTATCATCTGCTGACACGCTGGAATCCGCTGCGCCGGACGCAGTACCTGCAGCAGCCGTACAACGGGCGGCGCGTGCTGATCGCCGGCATGGGGCCGGCCGGCTTCACCATGGCGCATCACCTGACCATGGCCGGCTGCGCCGTGGTCGGCGTCGACGGTCTCAAGATCGAACCGCTGCCCGAGGCGCTGCTGAACGAGCCCGTGCGCAACTGGAACGATCTCGAGGAACCGCTCGACGAGCGCATCCTGCTCGGCTTCGGCGGCGTCGCCGAATACGGCATCACCGTGCGCTGGGACAAGAACTTCCTCAAGCTGATCTACCTGACGCTGGCGCGACGGGCAAACTTCGCCGCCCACGGTGGCGTGCGCCTCGGCGGCACCATCACGCTGGAGAACGCCTGGGATCTCGGCTTCGACCACCTCTGCATCGCGACCGGCACCGGCCTGCCGCGCGTGATCAACATCGGCAACAGCCTCGCCCGCGGCATGCGCCAGGCGAGCGACTTCCTGATGGCGCTGCAGCTCACCGGCGCCGGCAAGGACAGCAGTCTCGCCAGCCTGCAGGTGCGCCTCCCGGCGGTGGTGATCGGCGGCGGCCTGACCGGCATCGACACCGCCACAGAGGTGCAGGCGTACTACATCAAGCAGGTGGAGAAGATCCTGCGGCGCCACGAGACACTTGCCGAGGCGGGTCGCGCCGACGAGCTGCTGGAGGTGCTCGGCCTCGAGGATCGGCAGATTCTCGACGAGTTCCTCGCCCACGGACGCGCCGTGCGGGCCGAGCGCGAGCGCGCGGCCGCGGCCGGCGAGACGCCCGACTTCGCGCCGCTGCTGCGCGAGTGGGGCGGGGTCACCATTGCCTACCGCAAGGGCATGAACGACTCGCCGGCCTACACGCGCAACCACGAGGAGGTGCGCAAGGCGCTGCAGGAAGGCGTCTACTACGCCGAGGGCCTCGACCCGATCCACTGCGAGCTGGACGACCATGCCCATGTCAGCGCGCTGGTGTGCCGGCGGATGGAGCGTCACGGCGGCCGCTGGCTGGCCGCGCGCGAAGAGGTGCGGCTCCCGGCACGGGCCGTGTTCGTCGCCGCCGGCACCGTCCCCAACACCATCTACGAGCGCGAGCGTCCCGGCACCTTCGCGCTCGACGGCAGTCATTTCCTGCCGCACGTGCGGCACCGGGACAGCCTGCAGCCGGTGCGGGTGGCCGAGCACTGCAAGGCGCGCGAGTTCGGTCCGTTCACTTCCTATGAGGCATTCGATCGTTCGGTAACCTTCATCGGCGACACGCATCCGGTATTCCACGGCAGCGTCGTGAAGGCAATCGCCTCCAGCGCCCGGAGCTTTCCCCAGGTGCTGGACGCCCTCGACGATCGCCCGTCCGCGCCGGCGACGGACGAGGCCGACTGCCGCGCCTTCCTGGACGGCATCGCCGACCGCCTGACGGCGCGCGTGGTCGCGGTCGAGCCGAGCGCGGCCGGGATGGTCGAGCTGCGCGTGCGCGCGCCGCTGGCGGCGCACAACTTCCGTCCCGGTCAGTTCTATCGCCTGCAGACCCTCGAATCGCTGTCACCGGTGGTGATGGGCACGCGCCTGCAGATCCCGCAGCTCACCGTCTCCGGTGCCGGCGTCGACGGCGACGTCCTGCGCCTGCTGGTGCTGCGCAACGGCGCGGGGCCGCGGCTGGTCGAGCGGCTGCGCGCGGGCGATCCGGTCGTGCTCATGGGCCCGGCCGGCGAGCCCACCGAGATCCCCGAGGGCGAGACCGTCATGGTCGCCGCCGGTCGCTGGGGCGCGGCGGCGATGCTGGATCTGGGCCGCACGCTGCGCGCCGCCGGCAATCGCGTGCTCTACCTCGCCGCCTTCCACGATGCCGGCGAGCTGCACCACCGCGACGAGCTGGAGGCCGCCGCCGACGCGATCGTCTGGGCGACGGCCGAGGAACCGGCGATCGAGCCGCGCCGGGCGACCGACTGCAGCGTCATCGGCCGCGACCTGGTCGATATCGCCGCCCGCTACGACGACGGCGAGCTCGGTCCGGAGCATCGCATTCGCCTGGGCGAGGTCGACCGCCTGCTGGTGATGGGCGGCACCGGCCTGCTGCACGGTTTCCAGGCCGCGCTGTCCGAACAGGGGCGGCTGGCATCGCGCCTGCGGCGCGACGTGGTCGCGCTCGGCACCGTCGGCAGCCCGATGCAGTGCATGCTCAAGGGCGTCTGCGCCCAGTGCCTGCAGTGGCAGAAGGACCCCGAGACCGGCGAGCGCACGCGCGCGGTGTTCTCCTGCGCCGAGCAGGATCAGCCGCTCGCCTGGATCGACCTCGACAACCTCGCCGCTCGCCAGCAGCAGAACCGCCTGCCGGACCGGCTCACCGCGATATGGCTCGATCACGTGCTGGCGAACCCGGTCGACACCGCCTCGTGATCCGCGGTTGCCCCATGGATTGTGCGCCCCTGGATTGCGTGTTATATAACTCCCATGCTCCGATCGGTCCCGGTACGTGCCTTTCTCGTGGCTCTCCTCCTGTTCGGTGGTTTCCTGCCCTACGCCCAGGCTGCCGGTGTGGTTGATTGCAATGTGGCCGATACGAGGTCCTCATCGCTATCCGGTACGCCGGACAGTGACAACAGCATCTGTACCCTTCCCGGTTCCGGGGCCTGCCAGGTGTCCGTGATCGTTCCGGGCGACCTGATGCTGGGCACGACCTGGCCCGACGTGATTCCCGCCATTGCGTACCGGTCCGGCTATCACTCGCCGGATCCCGCCAGCCGGTATCGACCCCCCATCTCCGCGCTCATCTGAGTCGGCACCTGCGCGTACTTCGTGCAGTCCGGCAAGTCAGGATGCAGTCGTGCTGCGCCGGAACAACGGCGAGCGCACCTGTAACGGACTTTCGGGTCCGGTTGATGAATTCGGAGATGGAATCATGAATGCAAGGAACTTTCTGAGCGGGGCGTTTCTGGGCGGTGCACTCGCGATCGGCGGGTTGGCATGGGCGCACGCGGAGCGTGGTGACGGGGACGGTCACGGCATGGGCATGATGTCGCAGATGCAGGGCATGATGAGCCAGTGCAGCGACATGATGGAGCGCATGGCCGATCATGCGAGCACCGACGGTGCCGCCGGATCGTCCACTCACGGTCCCGATTCCGGTACCCCGGGCAACGACTGAGTGGAGGGCGGGGCGCCGGCTGGCCGGCGCCCCGCTTCCCTGCTGTCTCGACACGCATGCTGATGACCATGATGTTTGCTCGAACTCCCCGTCCGGGTTGCCCCGCGCACTATCGTGTGGTGAAACATCACCGCGGCGGTGCTCCCCCGACGATAATCGCAACCGCGGCACTGCTTGCCGTCATCGTCGTTTCCGTCGTGGCCTGGCTCGCGCAGACGAGTGAAACCCTCGCCGACATCGAGACACGCCTGCACGAGGAAGACCGGTTCGCGGAATTCGTCGATCGCCGGGCACCGGGTTTCACGCTGACGCGCGCGGATGGTCGGCCGGCCGGTCTCGACGACTTCCGGGGACGCATTGTCGTGCTCAATTTCGTCTACGCTCGTTGTACGGATATCTGCCTGCCGCACATGGCGATGGTGGCGGACCTGCAGGAACGGCTGGCGGCGGAGGGTCTCGCTGACCGGGTCGAGTTCGTGACACTCGCGACCGACACGGAGGACGCGGAGGAAACGGCCGCGATCGTTGGCGACTACGGCGAACGTTTCGGCATGGAACCGGCAAACTGGCACCTGCTGTATCGGGGCGAGCGTCCGCCACGGACGGTGATCGAGATCGCGGCGGAATACGGCCTCGAGTTTCGGGTGGTCGAGGCTTCCGATGGACATGATCATGACCGCGAGCGCGAAGATGCCGAACGCCAGGTCCACGGGGCCGTGACGCACGTGATCGGGCCGGAGGGCCGCCTTCAGGCTCGCTTCCACGGATTGCGGTTCGACCCGGCAACGCTCATCGCGTACGTCCGCGCGCTTGCGGAAGCGCAATGGGGGAGTGCCTCATGACTTCCGGCAACTCGATCCACAGTCTGCGGCTGCCCGTGCGACACGGACGCCGCCGGTTCCTGCAAGGCACCGCCGCCCTGGGCGCCGGACTGATGCTGCCGACCTGGCCGTGGCCGGTGCGGGGCGAGGACGTCGGCGCCACGCACGTGTACCGCCTGCGTGTCGGTGCCGCCAGCGTGGCGCTGCACGGGCCAGTCCGGCGATCCCTGCCGGCCTGGGGCTACAACGGCAGCGTGCCCGGACCGGTGCTGCGCGCACGCCGGGGCGACACCCTGCGGATCGTCGTCGACAATGAACTGGAGCAGGCGACGACCGTGCACTGGCACGGGCTGCGCGTGCCGAACGCGATGGACGGCGTGCCGCACGTCACCCAGCCCCCGATCGCGCCCGGCGAACGCTTCGTCTACGAGTTTGCCGTGCCCGATGCAGGCACGTTCTGGTATCACCCGCACATGCACGGAGAGGAACAGGTGGGCCGCGGCCTGTACGGCGCCCTGATCGTCGACGAGACGGACCCGCCCGCCGTCGACCGCGACCTCCTGTGGGTCCTGGACGACTGGCGCCTGACGGAATCCGGGGATCTCGCCGGCGGCTTCGGCAACCTGCACGACCGCAGCCACGCCGGCCGCATCGGCAACCACATCACGATCAACGGCCTGCCGCCGGGGCCGCTGTGGCTGCGGCCGGGCGAGCGCGTGCGGCTGCGCCTGCTGAACGCGGCCAATGCCCGCAACTTCGCGCTCACGTTCGGCGGTCACCGGCCGTGGCTGGTCGCACTGGACGGCCAGCCGCACGAGCCGGTGCGCCTGGCAGCCGACGAGCCGCTCGTGCTGGGTGCGGCCATGCGTGCGGATCTGGTGCTCGACGGCGACGGCGATCCGGGTGCCCGGCATGCGGTGATGGATACGTTCTATCAGGACATGGAGTACGAGCTCGCGGCGATCGTCTATGGAGATAGGGCAATGCGTCCGGATGCGGCACACGAGCCGCCGCTGTTGCCGGCCAATCCGCTGCCCGAGCCCGACGTGACCGCGGCCGGGCGCCACGAGGTGACGCTGGACGGCGGCATGATGGGAGAGATGCGCGGTCTCGTCATCGACGGCGCACCGGCGGAGACCGTGGCGGACATGGATGTGCTGCGTCGCACCGGCCTGATGTGGGGCATGAACCGCGTGGCTGCCGCGCGTCACGATGTCGAGCCCGCGCTCGAGCTCGAGCGTGGCCGCAGCTACGTGCTGCGGATCGACAACCGCACCGTCTGGCATCACCCGATGCACCTGCACGGCCACTCGTTCCGTGTCGTCGCCCGCGACGGCGAAGCGACGCCACACCGGGAGTGGCGCGATACCGTGATGGTCGCGCCGCGAGAAACGGTGGACATCGCCTTCGTCGCCGACAATCCGGGCGACTGGATGTTCCATTGCCACATTCTCGGGCATCTCGCGGGCGGCATGATGTCGCTCGTGCGGGTGACCTGAAACACGAATCGGGGATTCACTCATGCTGCGTCCATTGTTGTCGGCCGTCGGCCTGCTGGTATCGGCGGCGGCTCTTCCTGCCGGTGAATCCGTGACCTTGTACAAGACCCCTGGCTGTGCCTGTTGTGAGGTCTACGCGGATTACCTGCGGAACAATGACTTTCGCGTCGAGGTCATCCCGACCCACGATCTCCCCGGCATCAAGGAAAAACAGGGTGTATCGGGCGAGTTGGCCGGCTGTCACACGGCGCTGATCGCCGGCTACACGTTCGAGGGTCACATCCCCGTGGACAGCATACGGCAGGTCCTGGTGGAACAGCCCGGCATCACCGGGATCAGCGTGCCGGGCATGCCGGCGGGTTCTCCCGGGATGACGGGCGAGTTCCGCGAGTCCATGCGCGTCTGGACGATTCCTTCGGACAGCGGACAGGATCCCGAAATCTTCAGGGTCTACCGGGAGGCGGATGAGTGGCGCTGAAGGGGCTGCATGCACGGCGGACCCGGCTCATGGCCATGACGATCGGGCTGATGCTCGCGCTCGCGGCCGCTGACGCCGCGCCGGCACCCGGGAATCTCGGCGAGCACGACAGCCCGCAGCCGGTGCCGCGAATCACGTTCACGGACGGCGAAGGCACGGAACGCACGCTGGCGGAGTTCCGGGGCAGGGTCGTCGTGCTCAATCTGTGGGCTACCTGGTGCCCGCCCTGCCGAGCGGAGATGCCGACCCTTGACCGGCTCCAGGCCGAACTCGGCGGACCGCGCTTCGAGGTAGTGGCGCTGTCCGTGGATCGAGCAGGCCCGGAAGCCGTGCGGAACTTCTTCGATGAAGAAGGCATCGAATACCTCGAACTCTACATCGACCCGAGCATGCGGGCGCTGCCGCGGCTGAGGGTCGCCGGCATCCCGACCACCCTGGTGCTGGATTCGCGGGGCCGCGAAATCGCCCGTGCAATCGGCGAGGACGACTGGGCGACATCGGAGATGCTGGCCTATTTCCGCGACCTGGTTGCGACATCAATGCGGGAACCGGCCGATCGTCGAGGCGTTCAATGACGGGATGGGAACTCGGTTATGCGAGTGCACTGTTTGCCGGCCTGATCTCGTTTCTCTCGCCGTGCGTGCTGCCGCTGGTGCCGGGCTACCTGTCGTTCATTGCCGGTCGCGTACCGGATGCCGCGGCCGGGCATGCGCGACCAGGCGCGGTCACGGGCCGCCTGCTTTCACCACTCGCCTTCGTGCTCGGCTTTTCGGTTGTATTCGTCCTGATGGGTGCCGGTGCGACCGCGCTCGGTGATCTGCTGCTGCGGCATCGTTTCGAGGCGAACCTTGTCGGCGGCGCGATCGTCGTCGTGTTCGGCGTGTTCATGACCGGCCTCGTCCGTCCGCTCTGGCTGCTGCGCGACTACCGGCTGGTCGACCGGCTGCCGCACGGCGGTTCTCCCGGGGCGGCCGGCGTACTCGGTATCGCGTTCGGTGTGGGCTGGACGCCCTGCATCGGGCCAGTGCTCGGCAGCATCCTGACGATCGCGGCCACCCGCAGCGGCGAGTTCAACGGCATCGCGCTGCTTGCCACCTATGCGGCCGGTTTGGGCATCCCGTTCCTGCTCGCGGCCGTGTTCACCGACCACTTCGCGCGCTCGCTCGCCGGCATGCGGCGATGGGGACGATGGTTGCATCCATTGGCCGGGAGTGTGCTGATCGTCGTCGGCGTGGCGATGATGACCGGCCAGCTCACGGTCTTCGCCTACTGGCTGATCGAGGTGTTCCCCGTGCTCGGCCGGATCGGATGATCGTTGCGAACCCCGGCATGCGAGCAGCAGCGAAGGCTGCCACGGCCGGGAATCGGGAGCGGAGGTTCAGGGTAGAATTGCCCCGGCCGCGTGGTCATGGGCGGTCGGGACGCGCGTATACCGTCCACCCATGACGCTGCTCGCAACCGGATCGCCGCAGCCGCACCGGAACTGCCTGGATTCAACGAACGGGAGCCCGCCGTGACCTACTCCGTGATAGCCGCCGAACCCGGGACCGGACGCATCGGTGCCGCGATCGCCAGCCGTTTCCTGGCGGTGGGTTCGTACTGCCTCTACCTGGATCCCCTGGCGGGCGCCGTGGTCAGCCAGGGTCTCGCCAACCCGCTGCTCGGGGCTCGCGGCCTGGCGGCGCTGGCAGAGGGCACGGCACCGGCCGTGATCCTGGAGCGCCTGCTGGCCGCGGATCCCCACGCCGAACAGCGCCAGACCCACCTGTTGAATGCCGCCGGCGAGCATGCGGCGCGGACGGGCGATGCCTGCGGGAGCTGGGCCGGTTCCATGGCGGGCGAG
This sequence comes from uncultured Ectothiorhodospiraceae bacterium, assembly GCA_964478305.1. Classification (GTDB taxonomy): domain Bacteria; phylum Pseudomonadota; class Gammaproteobacteria; order XJ16; family Halofilaceae; genus Halofilum. The sequence goes on along the minus strand of CAYZHJ010000059.1, from coordinate 9,412 downwards.
CGGGTCTCGTTCGCGGGCAATCTGCTGGCCGGGGCGCACGTGCTGGAAGCGATGCAGACGTCGTGGCAACAGGGGAACGGCGATTGCCCCCTGAGCGAGCGCCTGCTGCAGGCGCTGGCCGCCGGCGAGGCCGCGGGCGGTGACCGGCGCGGGCCCCAGGCGGCCGCCATCCGGGTGTACTGCAACGAGATCTATCCCGAGCTCGATCTGCGCGTGGACGATTTCGACGGCAGTCCGGTCGACGAGCTCCGGCGCCTGTATCGGCGCCATCAGGCCGCCGACGTACAGGCATTCCGGGAGACGATGCCCCGGGGCACGACCGGCGGTGAGCCGCTCTATCCCGGCATCGGCGACCTGTCCGCGGTGCAGTCGGGGAATCCCGGCATGCCGTGATCTTCCGGCCCGGCGGGCCGGGATCCCGGCTGGCCCGCTTCAATTTATGGTGATAAATTATTCCGCCAGTCGTTCGACCATGGCGGACATGCTCGCCGTCCGCCCGGTTTTCCCTTCATCCGGCCGGGCCAGGGCCCGGTCCCACCTGGAGACAGGCATGGCGCACGAGACCGGGCCCGGTACTGCCGGCCGGCAGATCATCGACCGCTGCGATGCCCTGGCCGAGCTCACCGAGGAGCCCGGCCGTCTCACGCGGACGTTCGGTACATCCCAGCACCGGCGTGCACTGGACCTGATTGCAGGCTGGATGAAACAGGCCGGCATGACCTGCCGCGAGGATCCGGCGGGCAACCTGATCGGTCGCTACGAGGCCGGCGAGCCCGATGGCGCGGCCTCCCTGATGATGGGTTCGCACCAGGATACGGTGCGCGACGGCGGGCGCTATGACGGCATGCTGGGCATCGTCGCGCCGATCAGCGCCGTCGAGCGCCTGTACCGCGACGGTGTGCGCCTGCCGTTCGCCGTCGAAGTGGTCGCGTTCACCGACGAGGAAGGGGCGCGTTTCCAGACCACGCTGCTCGGCAGCAAGGCCATTGCCGGCACGCTGGACCCGTCGGTGCTGGAGGCCCGCGACGGCGACGGCGTGACCATCGCCGAAGCCATGCGGGAATTCGGTGCCGATCCGGAGCGCATCGCCGAGGCGGCATATCCGCCGGGCTCCTTGCTGGCCTTCGTCGAAACCCATATCGAGCAGGGCCCGCAACTCGAGGGAACCGACCGGCCGCTGGGCGTGGTCACATCGGTTGCCGGCGGTACGCGGCTGGAAATCACGCTCGCGGGCGAGGCCGGTCATGCCGGCACCGTGCCGATGAACTGGCGCCGCGATGCCCTGATGGGGACCGCGGAGGCTGCGCTGGCCATCGAGCGGTACTGCCGCGACGACGGCAATCTGGTCGGTACGGTGGGCCGCATCGCCGTGCGTCCGGGCGCGGTCAACGTCATCCCCGGCGAGGCGGTCTTCACCGCCGATATCCGGGCACCGGAGGATGCACAGCGCCGTTCGGCCGTGGACAGCCTGCGCCGGCGGATCAAGGCCGTCGCCGCCGAGCGCGGCCTGGAATGCCGGATTCGCGTGCTCTACGACGCCGACGGCTGCACCTGCGAGCCGCGCCTGGTCGAGGCGCTGTCCGCCGCGGTCGCGGCCGAGGGCATGGAACCGCTGCATCTCTACAGCGGCGCGGGCCACGACGCGATGGCGATGTCGGCGATCGCGCCCGTGGGCATGCTGTTCGTGCGCTGCCGCGGCGGCGTGAGCCACCACCCGGACGAGTCGATCACGGCAACCGACGCCGACGCAGCCGCCCGCGCCCTCTGGCGCTTCCTGCGCGACTTTCCGCTCGATTCGTGGAACCGCGACTAATTTGCCGGGAGCAAATTAGGACTGCGCGTAGCGCAGGCCCCGAAGGGGTGAGGCGCAGGGATGCGCCGAGCAATGAACGCGAATGCTGCCGCTCGCCGGTGGAAGGCCTGTTGGAGCTTCGCTATCACTCTGCTGCCGAAGGATGGCCCAAGGGCTGGAACCACGAATGAACACGAATGTTGTGTTGCCAACGGATACGCTCCGGGTGCTTCGCTGTCAGGATTGCACGGACCAGGGACAGAATAATCCAGTGAAAATCAGCGAAGCTCCGACATCCGCTCGCTGGATGCTGTTTCACATTCGTGTTGATTCGTGTTCATTCGTGGTTCGCTTTTCCTGCCTCCACTGAACCGACTCGTTGTCAGCGCAGCTCTGACACGCTCCCGGCACGCGAGCGGCAGCATTCCCGTTCATTCGCGGTTCCCGCGATTCCCGTTTCATGACGGCCCCGTTGAGCCCGTCAGGTCCTCGGGCATGAGGAATCGCCGTTCGAGCACCGCCTCGGATTCCATCATCAGGCGTTCCGCGTCGGCGATGTGCTCGGCCATCAGCGTCCTCGCCCGTGCGCCATCGCCCGCGCGGAAGGCTTCCATCAGCCTGACGTGGTAGCGGTGGCCGTGGGCCGTGAGCTCGGGGTTGGGCTGTTCGTAGATGCGCTCGCACACGGCAAGGTGCTTCAGCAGGCGGTTGATGAACCGGCAGTAGAAGGCAAGCAGCGGATTCGGACAGATCCCGGCAAGGATGTCGTGGAAATCGAGTTCGGCCATGCGCGCGGCGCGCGCCTCGTCGACGCTCTGCGGCGTGCAGGAGCACAGTTCGGTCGAGGCGTCGAGCTCGTCGAGATCCGCCTCGTCCAGGTGCCCGGCCACGCTCTCGGCGAGCATCGGTTCGACCACGCGGCGCACGGCATAGATGTCGGCCAGGGACAGGTCGGTGCCGTAGAAATAGTTGCCGAGCAGTTCCTCCGCGCGCGCCGGAGCCACCGTGGTCACGGAGGCGCCGCCGCGCGGACCCGTCCGGATCCGGATCAGCCCCTGCACCTCGAGCGACTTCAGCGCCTCGCGGACCGTGCCCTTGCTCGCCCGGTACTGCTCGGCCAGCTCGCGTTCGTTGGGCAGGGGACCGCCGGGCTCGACGCCGCCTTCCATGATCCAGTGCTTGATCTGGTCGGCGACGACGTCCGAGCGCTTGCGCAGCCGCCTGCCCCGCGCCCGCGGGGCGTGGGAGTGCCGGGTTCCGGCATCCGGGTCGCGCTGTTTCGTCAAGTCTGGCCTCCCTCGCGCGAATCGCCGGGACGCGGCCTTCGCGGGCCCGGGGAATGGTCACCCAGGCAGGCCACCCCCGCAAGGCGGCCGCCGCGGCGAGTTTGCGGTGCGCCAATTTATCGTGATAAATATACGCCAGAACTCCCGGGACGTGGTACAGCCCCCTCGGGGGAGGCAGGACGGCACCCCGGACCGCAGACCTTCCCGCGGCCGGCAGGCAGACAACAAAATCGGCCCCGAGAGCCGGTACAGCGAGGTAACCATGAACAGCAATGCGAAATCCCTGGCAGTGTCGGTACTGATCGCCTTCGGCATGCTGCTGCCGGCCACGCAGGCGGTCGCCAACACGCCGGCCGACGTGCTGGTGGTGGGGCAGATCGCCGAACCGAAATCGATGGATCCCGCCAATGTCACGGCGGTGAACGACTTCCGCATCGTGGTCAATCTCTACGACGGGCTCGTCCGCTATGCCGACGGCAAGCTCGAGGTCGAGCCGGCACTGGCGCACGACTGGGAGATCAGTGACGACGGCACGGTCTACACCTTTCATCTGCGTGATGATGTCACCTTCCACGACGGGACGCCGTTCAACGCCGAGGCGGTGAAGTTCAATTTCGACCGCATGCTCGACGAGGAGCATCCCTACCACGACACCGGGCCGTTCCCGCTGTCGTTCTTCTTCAGCGCGATCCAGCGCACGGAGGTCGTCGACGAGCACACCGTGCGCATGCATCTGGACGAGCCGTACGCGCCGCTGCTGTCCAACCTGGCCTATCCGACGGGACTGATCGTGTCGCCGGCGGCGGTCCGCGAGCACGGCGAGGATTACGGCCGCAATCCGTCGGGCACCGGCCCGTACGTTTTCCGCCGCTGGGAGGCGAACCGTCAGGTCGCGGTGGAACGCAATCCGGACTACTGGGACGGTGCGCCGGAACTCAGCGGCGTGGTGTTCCGGCCGATCACCGACGCCAATGCCCGGGTCAACGAGCTGCGCTCCGGCGGCATCGACCTGATGGTCGAGGTGCCGCCCAACGAGATCGACCGGTTCCGCGAAAACCCGGATTTCGAGGTCTACGAACAGGCGGGGCCGCATGTCTGGTTCCTGATCCTGAACATGCGCGAGGCCCCGTTCGATGACAAGCGCGTGCGCCAGGCCGCCAATTACGCCATCGACAAGAAGGCGCTGGTCGACGACGTGCTCCAGGGCACGGCCGAGGTCGCCGCCGGGCCGACCCCGCGGGCCTTTGCCTGGGCCTACAACGAGGAGCTGGAACCGTATCCGCACGATCCCGACAAGGCACGCGAGCTGCTCGAGGAGGCCGGCTACGGCGACGGCGTCGAAGTCACCTTCTACGTGACCGAGGGTGGGTCCGGCATGCTCGACCCCGTGCCCATGGGTACCGCCATCCAGGCGGACCTGGCCGAGGTCGGGATCGATGCGGAGATCGAGACCTACGAATGGAACACCTTCCTCGGACGCGTCAATCCCGGCCTGGAAGGCAAGGCCGACATGGCGGAGATGGCCTGGATGACCAACGATCCGGACACCCTGCCGTTCCTGGCACTGCGCACCGAATCGTTCCCCGAGGAAGGCGGCTTCAATTCCGGCTACTACTCCAACCCGGAAGTGGACGAACTGCTGGAGAAGGCGCGCCGCTCGACCGATCAGGCGGAGCGCGCTCGCCTCTACCGCGAGATGCAGGAAATCGTCCAGGAGGATGCCCCCTGGGTCTTCGTCGCGAGCTGGCGGCAGAATGCCGTGAGCACGGCCAACGTACGCAATTTCCGTCTGCAGCCCTCGTTCGTGCTGGAGCTGCAGGGCGTCAGCAAGGAGTGAAGGGAATTCGCCACACACGGTGACGGTGCGGCCCGTCCCCCGGAGGGGGAGGGGCCGCCGTTGCCGCGACAATGACCGCCGGAGAACGGGCCGTTGGCGACATTCATCCTCAAGCGCATCCTGCTGCTGATCCCGGTCCTGTTCGGGGTCACCGTGCTGGTCTTCCTGATCATCTCGCTGATACCGGGGGATCCGGCGCGCGCGATCCTGGGGTCCTATGCGACACCCGAGAACGTCGCCCGGCTGGAGAGCCAGCTCGGTCTCGACAAGCCGCTGCCCGTGCAGTACGTCACCTGGGTCGCCGGAGTCGTGCAGGGCGAATGGGGGCGCTCCTACGCCCTGAGTCGTCCGGTCCTGGACGTCGTGCTGGAGCATTTCGGCCCCACCATGCTCCTGGCCGCGACGGCGCTTTTCCTGTGCACGGTCTTCGGCGTGCTGGGCGGCATCGTGGCGGCGGTGCGCCAGTACGGATTCGCAGACAAGGCCATCACGCTGGTGGTCCTGGTCGGCATTTCCACGCCATCGTTTTTCCTCGCCACCATGCTGATCCTGTGGTTCTCGGTTGGGCTGGCCTGGTTCCCGACCGGAGGCATGTGGTCGCTGTTCGGCGAGCGCACGCTCGGTGATCTGCTGCATCACCTGGCTCTGCCGGCGTTCGCGCTCGCCGTGGTTGCCACCGGCGTGGTCGCGCGCCTGACGCGCTCGAACATGCTCGAGGTGATGCGCCAGGACTACGTCCGCACCGCGCGCGCCAAGGGCCTGAGCGAGCGCCGCGTGATCTACCGCCACGCGTTCCGCAACGCGCTGGTGAACATCATTCCGATCATCGGCATCCAGGCCGGTTTCGTGCTCGGCGGCGCGGTCTACATCGAGACCGTGTTCCAGTGGCCGGGCATCGGCCGGATGCTGGTGAATGCCATATCGCAGCGCGACATTCTCGTGGTGCAGGGGGGCGTGCTGCTGGTGGCCACCAGTTACGTGCTGATCAACCTGGTCGCAGACGTGCTGCAGAGCGTGGTCGACCCGCGCGTGAGGCTGAAATGAGCACCTCCGCGGAAAACGCCGCCGCGGCGGACATGGAGCCGGTCGGCAGCGGCCAGCTCGGGGTGTGGGCAAGGCTGCGGCGCAATCACCTGGCGGTGTTCGGCATGATCGTGGTGATCATGATTGTCGCGATCGCGCTCGTCGCCCCACTGCTGCCGCTGCTGCCGCCGAACGAGACCGATCCGGCGACCCGGCTGCTGCCGCCGTTCTCCGAGGGGCACCTGCTCGGCACGGACCAGCTCGGCCGCGACGTCCTCTCGCGGCTGATCTGGGGCACGCGGGTGAGTCTCGCGGTGGGCGCGGCGGCGACGGTGGTGGCAATGCTGCTGGGATCGCTGATCGGGCTGCTGGCCGCCTACTACGGGCGCCTGGTGGACAACCTGCTCATGCGCGGCATCGACATCCTGATGGCCTTCCCCTACCTGCTGCTGGCGCTCGCGATCGTCGCCGTCCTCGGGCCGGGACTGTTCAATGCACTGCTGGCGATCTCCATCGTCAACATCCCGTTCTTCGCCCGCGGCGTGCGCGGCGCGACCGTGTCGCTGGTCAACCGGGAGTTCATCGAGGCGGCGCACCTGGCCGGCTACTCGAATTTCCGCATCCTGTCGCGCGAACTGCTGCCCAACGTCGCGCCGGTCATCGTCATCACCATGTCGACCACCGTCGGCTGGATGATCCTGGAAACCGCCGGACTGAGCTTCCTCGGCCTGGGCGCCCAGCCGCCGCAGGCGGATCTCGGCTCGATGCTGGGCGAAGGCCGGCGACTGATCACGAGCGATCCCTCGCTTTCGATCATTCCCGGCCTGGTGATCCTGGTGCTGGTGATCGGCATCAACCTGCTCGGCGACGGGCTGCGCGACATTCTCGACCCGCGGCTGAAATCGGGCGCGCTCTCGCGGCCGGTTGCCATGACCGATGCCGCGCCCGCGGCCGAGCGTGGCGAGCGCGCCGCCGGCGGCGAGCAGGGGCCGGCGACGGACGAGACCGAAGTGGTTCTCGCCGTGCGCAACCTCGAGACGCATTTCAACATCGGTGACCAGGTGTACCGTGCGGTCAACGACATCAGCTTCGACGTGGCGCAGGGCGAAGCGCTGGGCGTCGTCGGCGAATCCGGCTCGGGCAAGTCGGTCACGGCCATGTCGATCCTCGGCCTGGTGCCCACGCCGCCGGGTCGCATCGTCGGCGGCCGCATCCTGTACCGTGGCGAGGATCTCGTCGGCGCCCGGGTCGAGCGCCTGCGCCGGATCCGCGGCAACGACATCGCTTACATCTTCCAGGACCCGATGACCACGCTCAATCCGCTGTTCACCGTCGGCGACCAGATCGCCGAGGCGATCCGCGAGCATCAGCCGGTGTCGTACGCCGAGGCCTGGAAACAGGCGATCGATCTGCTCGATCAGGTGCAGATCCCCGACGCGAGGAGCAAGGGGCGGGCCTATCCGCACGAACTGTCCGGCGGTCAGCGTCAGCGGGTGGTGATCGCCATGGCACTGGCCAACGACCCCGATCTGCTGATTGCCGACGAGCCCACGACCGCGCTCGACGTCACCACCCAGGCACGCATCCTGAAGATGCTCGACGAGCTGCGGCGGGAGAAGGGATCCTCGCTGATCTTCATCACCCATGATCTCGGCGTGGTCTCGGAGGTCTGCGATCGGGTGCAGGTCATGTACGGCGGGCGCATCGTCGAGACCGGGCCGGTGGCCACCGTGCTCGACGAGCCGCGCCATCCCTACACGCGCAGGCTGATCGACTGTGTACCGATCCTCGGCCGGCCCGAGCGCATGCTGGACCCGATCCCGGGGCTGCCGCCCGCGGTCAACCGCCTGCCGGCGGGCTGTGCCTTTGCGCCGCGCTGCGACATCGCCACCGATCGTTGCCGCGAAGGGGAGATCGCGCTCGACTGGCTGGATTCGGACCGTTCCGTGCGCTGCATCCGGGCACGCGAGTCGCTGGCCGACATCCGGGGGCGGAACGATGACGACTGACAGCGATCACGGCGGCGACGATCTCATCCTGGAGACTCGCGCCCTGACCCGCCACTTCGGCGGCGGTCGCAACCTGCTGGGCATGCAGCGGCCGGTACTGAAGGCGGTCGACGGCGTCGATCTGCGGATACCGCGCGGCTCGACGCTGGGCCTCGTCGGCGAATCCGGCTGCGGCAAGTCCACCACCGGCCGCATGATCGCGGGGCTGCTCGAGCCGACCAGCGGCGAGATCCTGCTCGATGGCAGCTCGATCCACGTCGGCAGCCGGGCCGAGCAGATGGCCTTTCACCGCAAGGTCCAGATGGTGTTCCAGGATCCGCTGAGCTCGCTCAATCCCCGCAAGACGGTGCGCCAGATCCTGGCGGGCCCGCTGGAGACGCTCAGGGGCATGGATCGGCAGGCGCGCGGCGAACGCGTGCGCGAACTGATGGACCTGGTGTCCCTGCGCCCGGAATTCATCGACCGCTATCCGCACGAGTTCTCGGGCGGCCAGTGCCAGCGCATCGCGGTCGCCCGGGCACTCGGCCCCGAGCCGGATCTGCTGGTGCTCGACGAGCCGGTATCCGCGCTGGACGTCTCGGTCCAGGCCCAGGTGCTGCGCCTGCTGCGCGAATTGCAGGAGCGCCTCGGGCTGAGCTACCTGTTCATCAGCCACGACCTGGCGGTGGTGGAGAGCCTGTGCGACGACATCGCCGTGATGTACTTCGGCAACGTGGTGGAATACGCGCCCCGCGAACGACTCTTCCGCGCGCCCGAGCACGACTACACGCGCCTGCTGCTGGATTCGATCCCGGTGCCCGGGGAGAAGAAGACGGTCGCCATCTGAATCCCGCGGCCTCGCCGCGTGTTCCGATTCGGATGGCGCGGCAACATCCGACGTTGCAAGGACGAGAACACCGAAGGCACCGAACGCACCGAAGACACCGAAACATCAAGAGCTCGCAGGCCGGCGTTCGCGCAGCGAATGTCGGCGTCTTTGTAACGACCTGGAACTCGCCGCACGCAGTCGCCTGGCGGCGACGTGCCGGCTGGCTCGCGATGCTCGCAAGCCGGCCTGCATTCCATTTGCATGTCCTGCGTCCTCCTCCGGCCTGGCGTCTTTGCGAGATGGCTTTCGCACGGCGTCCAACGAAAGCACGGACGCGCGGGAATCCACGAGCCGGTCCGTTGCACGCCATGGATTTCTCGGTGTTTTCGGTGCGTTCGGTGCCTTCGGTGTTCTCGTCCTTGTCGGCGTCCGTGGTATGGCGTCACCTTCCCGGCAGCCACAGCGACAGCGAAGGCCAGTAGGTGATCACCAGCACCGCCGCGAGCAGCAGGAAGAAGAACGGCAGGGTGGCGCGGTAGAGCTCCATCACGGGGCGGTTGAACCGGAAGCTGGCGATGAACAGGTTCATGCCGACCGGCGGAGTGAAGTAGCCGATCTGCATGTTGGCGAGGAAGATGATGCCGAGATGCAGCGGAT
>CAYZHJ010000058.1:0-18128 GCA_964478305.1 uncultured Ectothiorhodospiraceae bacterium | reverse complement strand
GAGCGGTTCATGGCGCGTTCATCACGTGGACCTGGTGGAGCAGGCGGACGGTTTCGTTGTCGCGCTCGATGGTGATGTCGATGGTGACCAGGCCGGCGCGACTGGAGCTGCCCTGATCGTAGGTGAAGCTGCAGGCGGTCACGTCGCGGCCCATCAGGGCCGTGGTGCCGCCCGGTGTCAGATCCTGCGCGGCGTCGAGCCCGTAACCCGAATGCCGCTGCATGCGGCTGGTGGCATCGTTGCAGACGAAGCTCACCACGTCATCGATCACGAAGAAGCGCTGTTGCGGCGAATGCTGCCGGAAGGCGGGCATGCCGCCACCGTTGTCGTAACCGATCAGGTCGTTGCCGGCGTTGTCCACGACGTTCACGATCTTCGCGATGTTGTCGCCGTCGTAGACATTGAAGTTCGTCTGGCCGGTGTTGTAGATGCTGATGCAGTCGCCGTTGCCGTCCGCGCAGTCGATGCCGGCGGCGCCGGTCGCCACGTCGCCGATGCCGGGAAGGCCGCCGAGCACGTCGAAGGTGTCGCTCGACTGCGTGCGGTTGAGGGTATCGCCACCGCCACCGCCGGCAGGCAGGCGCCGATAGCGGCCGCCGGTGCGGGTGGAGACGATCTCCAGCCCCGTGCGGCCGGCAGCGGTGTCGATGCGCACGCTGTTGGGCAGGGCCGCGCGGATCTCGCGCGACATGCGCTCGATGATCAGTTGCGCCTCGTCGACGAGTTCGGCGCGCCGCTGCATGTCGCCGGCCGCCTGGAACGGCTGCACGATGAACAGGCCGCCGATCACCGCCAGCGCGCCGAGCAGCACGATCACCGTGATCAGCTCGATGATCGTGAATCCGGTGTGGCGGGGCCTAGTCATGCGCATAGCCGGTCCCCGGCTCGATGACGAGGGGCGGGCCGGTACCGAAGGCGATCGTCAGCCCGCTGTCCGGATCGCCGAAGCCGTCGAAAACGACCGTGCCGCCGCCGGTGATGTCGACGCCGGTCGGGGCGGTCAGCGCAAATGCGCCGCCGGAAGCGGGACTCCGCACGGGATCGCCGAACCCGCCGCTGCCGCAGTTCGCATTGTCTCCCCCGGTGCGGAAATCCAGGGTCACGCTGTCGCTGCCCGCCGCCACCGCGAACCGGACATCGCAGCCCGAGGCCATCGCGGTCTTCTGCGCATAGCGCGCCGCGCTCAGCACCTCCTGGCGGAAGCCGTAGCGGTCGAATCCTTCCGGATCGAGACGCGGGGCGACAAAGATCGCCAGCGCCCCGACGATGACCAGCACCGTGATCAGCTCGATGATGGTGAAGCCGCGCGCGCGCATCAGTAATCCTCGCGCTCGCTGACGAGATCGTAATCGACCAGCCCCGAATCGTGGGCCACGGTCACGGTGATGACCGCCGGCGCTCCGCCGGTAACGTCCACGTCCACCGTGTAATCGGACAATGCGCCGATGCTGTTGCCCGTGCGATCGGTGGGCGACTCGCCGCTGATGGCATCGTAGTCCCATACATCGTCGTAATCGGCGCGGTCCGATTCCTCGGTCGCCCCGACCGCGCCCGTCTCCGGATCGGCGTAGGCCTGCAGCAGGACCTCGTCCATGTAGGCCGTCGCGATCGACTGCGCCTGCGCGCGGATCATCGGGTCGGCCGAGCGCGCCGTCGTCTCGGCAAAGACCAGCAGCACGCCGGCCGCAGCGGCCGCCAGCACGACCAGCGTGATGATCGCCTCGATCAGGGTGAAGCCGGTGATGCGGCGCATGCCTGTCGGTCCCCCGCCCGGATCGCGGCCGGGCCTGTTCCGTGAAACGCTCGACCGGCCCGGTCTGTTCAGCACCGGGCCCCGTCTGCAGGTCATTATCCCCTCTGCCTCGCCGGATCCGTAGCCCCGCATGCTCCGGCTCGTTGCCTGCATGCCGGGAACCTCATCCACCCGCGTCTGGCCACTCGGCCAATTCCGTCACCGTGAGCACGGACATGCCGGACAACCGGTCCGGGGCCGCCGACGCGGGGTCATTCGCCGGATACATCGCCGTCCCCGGAAGAGAGCTGCCGCAGGGCGGCCCGTGCGGCCCGGTTGTCGGCATTCCACTCGAGCGCGGCGCGATACTGCTCGATGGCGGCAGCGGCATCGCCGGCTTCGCGATACATGTTGCCCATGTGCAGCAGCAGGAACGAGCGATCCACCGCACGGATATCGTCGTTTTCCGCTAGCCGTGAATGCAGCAGGCCGGCGCCCCGTTCCGGGGATTCCGAGACCCGCAGGATCTCCGCCTCGAGACTGTAGGTGAAGATGTGCCCGGGCAACTGCTCCCGCATCTGGGCATGCACGACCGCCGCATCCTCCGGGCGCCCGAGCTGCACCAGTGTCATGCCCGCGAAATAGGCGGAACGGATCGCCTGCGGCCGTTCCTCCAGTGCACGCCGGAAGGACGCCAGGGCATCCTCGTACCGTCCACGCCGGAACAGCGATTCGCCGATGAGCTGGGCCACCTTGGCCCGTTGCCCGGGCTCGATGGCGGCACCCTCTCTCTCGATTCGATCGAACATCTCCAGCGCGCGTTCGGCATCGCCGTCACGCAGGAACCCGATCCCGCTGTTCAGCGCCGAACGATAGAGCGAGGCACCGCGTTCGAGATCGCCGGACCAGAAGATGCCGTTGTCCTGCCACTGCTGATTGCGCGCCATGGTCTGCCAGGCCAGCACCGCCGCCAGCGCGATCACCGCCGCCGACACGCATTGCAAACCCCGCGCTGACAGGGGTCGGCTGAACAGGGGTGCCAGGATGCCGGCGATCAGCAATGTCGCCGGCAGATAAAGGCGGTGCTCGAACGCCAGCTCGAGCAGGATGACGCTCGATTCGACGCTCAGGGCAAGCAGGAAGAACAGCCAGCCCATGGCGGGCCAGCGGGCACGCCGGAAGCCGAGAACCGCGGCAAGCGTGACCGCGAACAGGAAACCGGCCGCCGCCAGCGTGGCCGGCGGATCGAGCAGTCCGCGCGAGACGGCGAAGTCGTAATCGAGCTGCAGCCGATCGGCATCCGGCCAGGCCAGCAGCGTGAGGTAGTGGCAGATCACCCGGCCCTGGGTCATGAGACGTTCGATGCCCGAGAAATCCCGGTGCGGCGGCGTCTCGAACAGGAAGGCCAGTTGCGGTCCGGCGTAGACCAGCACCATCACGATTCCGCCCGCCGCGACGACACCGAGTGCTGCCGCGTGAATGCGGCGAAAGCCGCTGAACAGGGCGACATCGATCAGCAGCACGGCCAGCGGCAGGGTCACGACATTGGCCTTGGTGCCGAAACCGGCCAGGAATGCGGCCACGAAACCGGCCACCGCCCAGCGGGTGCCGATACGTCCGCTGCGCCACAGCACGAACACGAGCATCCCGGCCAGGTAGAAGGTCGCGACCAGCGAGGCCATGCGCTGGACGATGTAGGTGACGGCCTGCGTATTGACCGGATGCAGCGCCCAGATCAGGGCGACGGCCAGAGCGAACGGCACCGCATTGTCGCGCAGGCGGGCCGGCGACAGCGGCGCCCGGGCGAGGAGCAGCACCAGCAGGTACAGCAGGACGGTGTTGACGAGGTGGATCGCCAGGTTGACCGCGTGGTACCAGCGCGCATCGAAGCCGGCGTGCAGGTAGTTGAGGGCGAAGCTGAACATCGCCACCGGCCGGTCGCGGTCGCCACGCGCGTCCAGCGACATCCACAGATCGGCGATCCCGCCGGGCTGAACCCGCGGATTGAAGACGAGGTTGGGGAAATCGTCGAACAGGAACGGCACGGCGAACGAGGGCAGATACGCCAGTACAACGAATGCACCGACCATCAGCACCGCAATCGCCTGCGCCCGCGGGGATATTCTCTCGTACGAGCCGGGGGTCATGTCCTGCACCCTGAAAAGGAAAACCCGCCGGAGCGGGTTTTCCTGGAACATCGCCATTCGACCGCGAGTCGATTACGGCACGTGGTAGCCGGTGAACGTCGCCGTGGTACTGTCCGGCCCGTTCAGCGTGCATTGCGTGTTGTCGCCGAGTCCGCCGGGCAATGCCGCTGACGTGATGGAATAGGAGGCGTTGGGCAGCGTCCCCTCCGCCAGCGCGGCCGGAACGCCGTCGCAGTTGGTCACGCTGACCGCCGCGCCATCCCCGGCGAGGGCGCCGGCCAGGTTGACCGCCGAGGCGGCGCCGAGGCTGCCCGCAACACCCTGGGTGGCGGCCGTGTTGGCCTCCTCCTGCAGATCGATGTAGCGCGGCAGTGCAATCACCGCCAGGGCCCCCAGGATCACGATGACCGTGATCAACTCGATCAGGGTAAAACCGCTATTGTGCTTGCGCATTGCTTGCTCCGTTTTTTCGTGGTCGGGCCGCAGCCCGGTGTGCGCCCGTGGGCGCGGCGGTTCCGCCGCAGCGGAGCCACCTGCTCGATGGACGGCCGATTGGCTGGCCGCGATTGTAGCCGAACGCCGCGCCGATTGCGCTCAACCGGCGAAACGCCATACGGCAGCTGCTTGCAAGATCAATGCCACGAGGCACAGCGCACTGACGGCCGCGATCGTCAGACCCCAGCCGCGCGGATGCTGCCGCACCCACTCCTCGGGCCCGTGATATTCGCGCTCGGCATCGCGCAGCGCCCGCCGCGGGGTCACCCAGCGATTGGCCCATGCCTCGGCCGACTTGATGGCGCTGGGACGCACGAACACCATCGTGCCCACCGCCAGCGCGAACAGGCCCAGGATCCACAGGACCACGCGCGCCGTGTCGACGAGGATCTCGCCGACCACGCGATTGCCGGGCCCGAACAGGCCGCGCCAGGCGGTCTCGGGATGACCGAAGGCGAGAAAACTGAGCAGGGCGATCGCCAGCAGCACGACCGCCGCGCCATAGAGCCGGTGATGACGATAGAACCAGCGATCGATGTTGCGGGGTATGTCGAGCGAACGCGTCGCCCGGCGCATCGAATAGCGCTGATCGGAGGTCCTGCGGAACCGGTCGAGCACCTGCGGGCGGATCGCCACGGCCAGCCCCGTCAGCAGCGCGATACCCAGCAGTACCGCGAGCGCCAGCAACAGCGCCTGTATCAGCAGTCCCGCAACCGTGGTCAACGTCTTCCTCCCCGCTGCTCGCGGTGCCCGCCGCACGTGCGCGCCGGGCCCCGCCTCGCAACCCCCGTTCCCGTCATCGCCAGCGCGCCCCGTCCAGGCGCACCAGCTCCATGCCGCTCACCCGATCGACGCGGCGATCGAACTCGCCGTCGGCGTCGACATCCTCCCAGTCCGGCCGCGCGCGCCAGCGCATGACGCGCGGTTCTCCCTCCGGCCAGGCCAGGGCCTCGGGGTAACGCGGCACGTAGACGACGTTACCGATCGCGGCATCGAAATACCACTGCCCCGGCTCGCGTTGTCCCGCCGGCGGCAGGCGCCTGACGCCGCCGTAGTCCGTGACGACATCCGCATCCGCGAGCGGATTGGCGCCGTCCAGTGTCGGCAGTTCCTGCAGGCGGCCCTGTGCCACCAGCTCGGCGAAGCGCAGGGCCAGCAGCTCGCGCATGCGCGCGACACTGTATTCCACGGCGGTACGCTCCATGTACACGCGCACGGCCGCGATCCGTTGCAGCGCGAACACCACCAGCGCGGCCATGATGATGGCGAACAGCGTGAATTCCAGCAGCGTCAGCCCGCGCTGCGACCGCCGCGGCCGCCCGCTCATCGTCCGCCCAGCGCGGCCTGGCCGAGATCCCACAGCGGCAGGAAGATGCCCAGCGCCAGGATGAACACCAGGATCGCCAGCCCCACGGTCAGGACCGGCTCGATCAGGGTGCTGAGATTCTGCACGTCGTAGGCGACCTCGCGCTCGTAGAATTCCGCCACCTCGTCGATCAGCTCATCGATGCGGCCGGTCTCCTCGCCGACCGTGAGCATCTGGATCACCAGCGGCGTGAACACCGCCGTGCGGGCAGCGGTACGCGACAGGGCCTCGCCGTGCTCCACTCCCTCGCGCATGACCAGGATCTTGCGGGTCATCCAGGGATTGTCCACCGCCGTGGCAACCACGTTCAGCGCCTCCAGGATCGGCACGCCCGAGCGCTGGGCCATCGACAGCGCCCGGGCGAAACGCGACAGGGTGCCGCGCATCATGATGCTGCCGACGATCGGGATGCGGAGCTTCGCGCGCCCCCAGGTCACCGCGCCGTCCTCGGTCCGTATCCACTGGCGGAAACCGATCCATGCCAGCACCGCCAGCGCGAGCAGCGCCCACCAGTACGCGGAGAAGAAGCCGGACACGCCGATCAGGATCTGCGTCGGCAGCGGCAGCTCGGCGTCGAAGCGTTCGAAGACGTTGGCGAATACCGGCACCACGAAGGTCATCAGCACCATGATCGCCACCACCATGGCGATGACGACAATCGTCGGGTAGCGCAGCGCGGTCTTGATCCGCTGCATGGTGTCCTTTTCCACCTCGAGATAGCGATACATGCGCTCGAAGGATTCCTCCAGCCGCCCGGAGGTCTCGCCCACGCGCACGATGCTGACGAACAGGGGACTGAACACGGCCGGATGCCGCGCCATCGCGCCGGCGAGCTCCCGCCCGGACTCCAGGTCGTCGATGAGCGCCTCGATGGTTGCCCGCATCACCGGGTTGCGGGTCGATTCGGCCAGGCCGGTGAGTCCGCGGATCAGCGGCACGCCCGAGCGCGTCAGGGTGTACATCTGGCGCGCGAACATGATGACGTCGGTACGATTCGGCCGGTCGAAGCCCAGACGCTGACGCAGCGTGCGTTCGTCGCGCGCCCGCCCCGGGCGGATGTCGAGCGGGGTAATGCCCAGCTCGATCAGCTGCCCGGCGGCGGCGTCCGGCGAGCCGGCCTCGATCGTGCCCCGGGTGCGGGCACCGTTGTTGTCGCGGCCGGTGTAATCGAACCTCGGCATCGGTCACTCCGCGGGGGTCGCCGCTGCCTCGTCGACGGGAGCCGTGCGCGCCACCAGCTCGGGCGACTGTTCCACCTCGCCGGAAATCCGCTCGGCCTCGGCCAGCGTGGTGATGCCCTTCGCCGCCAGCTCGAGCGCACTGGCGACCAGTGGCTTGTAGCCCTTCGCGCGGCGGGCAACCTGGCCGAACGTCTCGATATCGTCCTTGCGCAGGGACGTGCGCATCCTGTCGTCGAGCTCCAGCATCTCGTAGATGCCGATCCGGCCCTGATAGCCGGTGCGGTTGCAATGACCGCAGCCCGCGCCGGTATGGAAGGTCAGCTTCGACGCCCGCTGCTCCCCGAGCAGGGCCTCGAGCCATGCGCGCTGTGCCGGCTCCGCCTCGGTGGCCCGGCGGCAGCTCGGGCAGATGCGCCGCAGCAGGCGCTGGCCGACGACCGCGCGCAGCGTGGCGGCCACCAGGTAGCCCTGCGCGCCCATGTCCAGCAGGCGGGCCACCGTGCCGATGGCATCGTTGGTGTGCAGGGTGGACAGCACCATGTGGCCGGTCAGTGCCGCGCGCAGGCCGATCTCGGCGGTCTCGGTATCGCGCATCTCGCCGATCAGCATGATGTCCGGGTCCTGGCGCAGGGCCGAACGCAGGATGCGGGCGAAATCGAGCCCGATGCGGGTATGCACCTGGACCTGGTTGACCCGTGGCAGGCGATACTCGACCGGGTCTTCCGCGGTGATGATCTTCTTGCCCGCCTCGTTGAGTTCCTTCAGCGCGGCATACAGGGTCGTGGTCTTGCCGCTGCCGGTGGGGCCGGTGACCAGCACCAGGCCGTAGGGGTGATGCACCGCCCGGCGGAAGCGGTCCACCATCCGCTCGTCCATCCCGAGCTGGCCCAGGTCGAGCATGTCGCCGCTCTGGTCGAGCAGGCGCATCACCACCGATTCGCCGTGCTGCACCGGCATGGTCGACAGGCGCACGTCGATCGAGCGTTTCTTCACCCGGATGTTGAAACGCCCGTCCTGCGGCATGCGCTTCTCGGCGATGTCGAGGCCGCCCATCAGCTTCAGCCGCAGCACCAGCGCGGCCGCGATGCGTTTTTCCTTCATCTCCTGCTCGTTGAGCACGCCATCGACCCGCTGGCGGATGCGCAGCAGATGCTCGTCGGGCTCGATGTGGATATCCGAGGCGCCGACCTGGACCGCGTCCTCGAAGATGGACTTGAGCAGTTTCGCCACCGGGATGTCGCTTTGCTCCTCGGCCTCCAGCAACTGCTCGATGTCGTAGTCGCTGTCGGACAGCTCCTGGCCGAGCTCCTCGGCGAGATGGCTGATCTCGTCGGTGCGGCGGTAGACCCGGTCGATCATGTGGATCAGCTCGCGCTCGCTGACCACCGCCTGGCGGATGTTCTTCTTCAGATGCCGCGAGATCTCGTCATAGGCGAAGATGTCGGTCGGGTCGGCCATGCCGACCATCAGCGTGTCGCCCTCGTCGGCCAGCACGATCGCGCGGAAGCGTCGTGCCAGCGTTTCCGGCAGCCTGCGCACGACTGCCGGATCGAACTCGTATTTCACGAGGTTGATGCGTTCGAGGTTGAGCTGGCGCGCGAGGGAATCGAGTACCTGGTCCTCGGTCACGTAGCCGAGATCGATCAGGGTCGCGCCCAGCTTGCGCCCGCGCCGCTTCTGCTCCTCGAGGGCCCGCTTGAGCTGCTCCTCGTTGATCAGTTCGTCACGGACGAGCAGGTCGCCCAGCCGGATCTTCTGCCGCAGTGCCATGGCCTCAGTCCCCTCCGCCCAGTTCCTCGATCCGGCCCGCGGCCCAGCGATCGAGTCGCTCGCCCAGATCGCCGCTGGCACGGGCCTCGCGGAAGGCGGCCCGGGCCTCCTGCGCTCGCTCGGTTGCGGCCAGCGAAATGCCCAGCCCAAGCCACCAGACCCCGTTGTCCGCGTCGAGCTCGAGCGCGCGGGTGTACGCCCGCGCCGCCTGCTCGTGGTGGCCCCGCCGCTGGGCGACAGCCGCGGTCAGTGCATGGTAGCCGGGATTGTCGCCGGCCGCCGAACGGGCCCGCGCCAGCACGTTCGCCGCCCGTTCGAGCTCGCCCGTGTCCACCAGCAGCCGGGCATAGGGCATGGCGAACTGCGGCCGCGCCGGCGCCAGTTCGACACCTTCCGCAAGCAAGGCACGTGCCGCCGCGGGGTCGCCGGCACGCCGCATCAGCGCGACCAGCAGATCGCGTCCCTCGTGCAGTGCCGGCTCCAGCTCGAGCGCTTCGGTGAGCAGCCGGCGGGCCCTGGAGATCTCGCCCGCCCGCAAGGCCTCGCTGCCCTGCTGATAGCGCCGGCGGGCACGCAATTCAGGTGCCAGCGACTGGCTCTTGCGTACCCCGTTCCCGCCGCTCCGTGCCTCGCCGCCGCCGCTGGCGGAATCCGCATCCGCGAGCGACTGCATCTCCTCGAGCGACTGTCCCGGCGGGTTCCCGTCCGCCGCGATCGACCCTTCTCCGCCTCCGCCGCCTGCCTCCCCGGAAGCCGGCCCGTCGTCGGCCGCCTCGTCGGCCACGGACACGGGTTCGGCCCCGCCACGGGTTTCCACCTCCGCCGTTGCGGGCTCGGTGTCCGCCTGCGCTTCCGGCCCGGCCCCGGATGCCGGCTCCGCCGAAGCGGGTTGCGATCCCGGTCCGGAATCCGTTCCCGCATCCGGCTCCGGCCGGCTCGCCGGCGCGGCTTCCGATGCCGCCGACCCGGTACCGGACTCCGTCTCCATGCGCGCCAGCGCGGCGACGTCCACCGATTCCCCGTTTCCGGTTCCCGGCTCTTCCGCACCGGCAGCCGGGGGCTCGTCCGCCCCGGCATCGGCGGCGCTGTCCGCGGCGACCGTGGCAGCGGCATCGTCTTCGCCGGACTCGACGGCGGCGGACCGCGATGCCGCCGGCGCGGTCACGGAATCCCACACCGCCAGCACGCGGTCACCGCGCTCGATCCAGAGGGCGGCCGCGAGCGCGACCAGAACGACGGCCAGCAGCAGCGGGAACAGCCGGCTCGCGGCCCGCCAGCGGCGGCGCGGGGGCGCCGGGTCCGCGACCAGTCCGGCATCGCCCGCCCGGGGCGTGGCCGCGCCGCGCCGCTCCAGATCGGTCAGCATGCGATTGATCATGCTCATGACGGATCGACCCACAATGCCCAGGCGCCGGCGAATGCCGCGAGCACGCCGGCGGCCAGCAGGGCGGTACGCCAGCCGGCGGGCGTCCGCCGCAGCGCGCCATCGGTCTCGGCCGCCGCGGCCCGTACATCGGCCGGCCGCACCCGGCGGCCGCCGCGGCCGTAGTTCAGCAGCAGCGCCTTGTGACAGAGGATGTTGATCAGGCGGGGGATCCCGCCGCTGGCACGATGCAGTTCGTCGATCGCCCGCTCGTTGAACAGCGACGGGCCCTCGTAGCCGGCAACGGCCAGGCGGTGACCGATGTAGGCCAGCACATCGTCACGCTCGTACGCTTCCAGCCGGTACGACCAGGCGATCCGCTGGCGCACCTGGCGCAATGCCGGTTTCGCCAGCTTGTCTTCCAGTTCCGGCTGGCCGAACAGGACCACCTGCAGGAGCTTGCGCTTCTCGGTCTCGAGGTTGGTCAACAGCCGCAGCGCCTCCAGCGTCTCGTCGGGCATGGCCTGCGCCTCGTCGAGGCAGATCACGACCCGCTTGCCCTGGCCGGCCAGCTCGATCAGGCGCTCCTGGATGCGGCTGAGCAACAGGTTCTGGTCGAGCTGGCTGCTCGCCGTCACGCCCAGCTCGCGCGCCACGGCGAGGCGCAGCATGGTCGGCATCAGGTGGGGATTGGGGATGTAGACCGCGTACTCGTCCTCGCGCAACCGGTTCAGCAGCATGCGGCAGAGCATGGTCTTGCCGGTCCCCACCTCGCCGCTGATGCGGATGAAGCCCTCGCCGCCGTCGAGCGCCACCCGCAGCGTGTTCAGCGCGTCACGATGGCCCCGATGGCAAAAAAAAACTCCGTGTCGGGCGTCAGCGAGAAGGGCGCCGTGCGCAGTCCGTAATACTCGAGGTAGTTCAACGCGCCTCGTCCCCCTCCCTGCCGAGCCGGCGGGAAACGCCGTCGAGATCGTCGCGCCAGACCGAGGCCGAGTCGGCGACGATCGGGCGCAGCAGGATCACCAGCTCGCTCTGGCGGCTGGAATCGGCCTTCTGCCGGAACAGCGCGCCGAGCAGCGGGATATCGCCGAGGCCGCCCGACTGCGCGCGCTGGCGCGTGGTCTGGTCCTGCATCAGCCCCCCGATCACGATCACCTGGCCGTCGCGTGCGCGCACGATCGAATCGGATTCGCGGATCGATGACAATGCCAGCGGCAGGGTCTGGGTCTGGTCGGCCACGGTCAGGGTCTTCTGCTGATCGACCACCTCGCTGACGGTGGGATGCACGTGCAGCGTGACATCGCCGCCGCGCCCGATCTGCGGCGTCACGTCCAGCGCGATACCGGAGAAGAACGGTGTCAGCTCGATGTCCACGGTGTTGGTGCTGGCCACGGCCCCGACGTTGCGGTCGCTCTCGACGTCGGTGACGAAGAACTCGTCGGAACCGACCTTGATCACGGCCTTCTGGTTGTTGACCGTGGACACGCGCGGGCTCGAAAGCACCTGCACGTCGCCCTGGCTGTCGAGCAGACGGATCAGGGCGGCGAAGTCGGTAGTCAGTGCGCCAACCGCGAACAGGCCGCCGAAATCCGGATTCTGCCCGGCGATGCTGTTGGGATCGACCAGGCCCCGGTTCGCGTCCGCCAGCACCGTGTTCGTGCCGTTCACCAGTTCGGCCCCGCCGACGAAACCGAAGTCGCCGTTGTCGCCCTCGGCCAGCGCTGCCCAGTTGATGCCGGTCTGATGCGCGTCCGACAGCGTCACCTCGATGATCTTGGCTTCCAGGATCACCTGCCGCTGCAGGCTCGTCTGTGCCTGTTCCAGGTATTCCGTCACGTCGCGGTGCTCGCCCGGCATCGCCCGCACCACCACCAGCCCCGCATCCGGGTCGACGATCACGCTGCGACCTTCGCCACTGCCGATCAGTGACTGCACGGTCGCCCGCAGCCGGCCCCAGAAGTCGGCCTCCGAGCGTGTCTCGATGCGGCTGCTGGGCGTTCGCTGCCTGTCGTTCGAATCGCTGTCCGAATCGTCGTCACCACCGTCACGGCTGCCGGATACCTGCCCGGAGTTCACCCGGGTGTTCGACTCGCCGCTGCGATTCACGTTGAGGTAGTCGACGTGATAGATGCGCGACTGCATGCGTGCCGGCAGCACGATGTAGCCGTTGTCCCGCTGCTCGAACTCGTAGCCGTACACGCGCCGCACGATGTTCATCACCTGCGGCACGGTGACGTCCTTGAGCTCCAGCGTGACCGAGCCGCCCACGTCCGGATGGACCACCATGTTGTAGGGCGTATCCTGGACCAGGCCCATGAAGAACGGGCGCGCGGGGGCGTCACGGACCGACAGGTCGAAACGGGCTTCGTCGAGCTCGTCCGGCAGCGTCGGCGCGACGTCCGGCATCAGCGCCTCCTGCACCTCGGGCGGCGGAGCGTCGTCGTCCCCCGCGGCGCGGGCATCCGCCTCCACGGCCTCGCGGATGCGATCCATGGTCGCGCCCTGCGACTGATCGGTCCGCCGATCGCCGCTGCTGGCGCAACCGCCCAGCAGGACGACGGCCAGCAGCAACGGAATCCGGCGCGTTGCGGAATTTCGCGGCCCCCACATTCTCATCCGCTTCGCTCCCTCTCGACTCATTCGCTCAGGCGCACGCGGACGTCCGGTCGCGTGATGGTGAACTCGCGGCCCCGGTACTCCAGCCGCACCCGGCCGGATTCGATGCCCAGCACCCGCGCTCCGTTCACCCTGCCGCCGACCCGGACGGTGTCGTCGTTGATGATCGCCACCCTGCGGCCCTCCGACACGAGCGTGGACATGAGCCTCCAGTCGTCGACACTGAACGCCGGCCGTGTCGCCTGCTGCACGCGTCCCGGCGGTTTCAGCGGATCGCGCCGCTGCGTCTCTTCCGCCATCGCCACGCCTGATGGCAAGATCGATGCCAACAGCAGCACCATCATGACACGGATACGATCAGACACCGACCCAGTCCTCCGCCAGGCTGAGGGTGGAGAGCTCCAGCGTGACCTCGGCCCGTGGATAGTCCACCGTCTCGATCGCCAGGGTGTCCCATTGCAGCTGCCAGTCGAGTCCCTCGAGCTGCTCGAGGTAGGCGAGCAGGGCGAAGTATTCGCCACGCAGGAC
Organism: uncultured Ectothiorhodospiraceae bacterium; assembly: GCA_964478305.1. Taxonomy (GTDB): domain Bacteria; phylum Pseudomonadota; class Gammaproteobacteria; order XJ16; family Halofilaceae; genus Halofilum. Next base: position 4,927 of record CAYZHJ010000058.1, on the reverse strand, counting down.
CAGCTCGACCCGATGACGGAACACGCGCGGAGCCGCCTCGTCCTCGCCGGCGGCTTCCTGCAGCACGGCCTCGGAACCGAGGTTGCGCAGCGACATCAGCGACAGGCCGGAGGCATCCTCCAGCACCTCGCGCAGCACGGTCACCATCTGCCGCGGCGAAATCACCCGCAGGGTGCGTTCCGCCAGTTGCTCGTCCACCCGCGCGAGCCGCTTCTGCAGTCGTGCGGCCGTATCCGCCCCCTCGTCCTCGCCGAGCTGTTGCGCGAGTTGCGCACGGCTCGATTCGAACGAGTCGATCTCGCCCCGGAGCTGCTCGATGCGGCGCTCGTCGGCACTGCGCCGCTCGGCGATCGGTGCCCGCACGGCAATATCCCAGACCAGCAGCACCGCAACGACCAGGGCACCCGCCAGCAGCAGGCGCTCGCGCGGAGCGCGGGCGTTGATCGCCGTCTCCAGCGAGCCGAGGCGTTGCGCGAGACTCATCGCCGCTCCTCCCCGGTGCCGTCGGGACGATCGCTGGCGAGCACGAAATCGACCCGCCGATCGCCGCCTTCCTCGGTCCGCTCGATGACCAGCGAGCGGAAGGCGTGTCCCGCATAGACTTCCTCGGCGGCCAGTGCCTCGATCATTCGCGGCACTCCGTCCGGCTGCAGCGAATGGCCCTCGAAACGGAGCTTCCCGCCACCGTGCTCGAACACGATCCGGTCGAACCACAGACCATCGATCACGCGTCGCGCGAGCCCGGCGAGATGGGTCGAGAAGCCGTCGCGACGAGCCATCGGGCCGCTTTCCAGGTATTCCAGCACCCGCTGTTTCGCCGCCAGCTCGCGGCGCAGGCGCGCGAGCCGGTCATCGCCGGCGGCCGCCTCGTCCCGGCGCTCCTCGAGCCGCGCGCTCATCGCCAGCACCTGCTGCTCGAGGCGGTCGCGCTCGCGCTCGACGGCAGCCGCGCGTTCGGCCACCTCGCCGGCGCGCTGCTGCAGCCAGACCGAAACGGCGCCGAGCGCCACCACCAGCAGCACGAGCATGATGCCCATGTGGCGGGCATCGAGCGGATCGCGCCGGCTGCGGAACTGCTCCTGGTAGAGATTGATCTGCTGCATCAGCGGACCGACTCCCGGTCGCGCAGACCCGCACCCACGGCGTGCAGCAGCGTGGCCCCCAGATGCGGCGGTTCCTGTTCGATGGCGACCAGATCGTCCAGGCCGAGGGGCAGGCATTCGACATTGCTCAGATTCGATTGCAGCGACTCGATCAGGCCGGCGGTCTCGGCGGTACCGGGATACACGTAGATCCATCCCAGGGGCGGCTGCGACAGCGCACTCTCGAAATAGTCGAACGAGCGCTGCACCTCGAGCACGAGATTCTCGATCACGCTGCCGTCGGCTGCCGCCAGATTGGAGTGGCCGATGTCGAGGCTGCGTGCCAGGTATTGCTCGCCGTCGCGGTACAGGGTGAGCAGGCCGCCGCGATCCTCGAGCGCCAGCAGGGCATGACCGCTGCCCGAATCCGCCAGGCGCGCGCAGATGTTGCGCTGCACCAGTTCCGGGATGTCGATCGCGACGACTTCGAGGCCGGCCGCACGCAGTTCGTCGATGCGCTCGGCAACGGCCGCCCGGCGGGCGACCACGACATTGACGTTCTTCTGCGCGCGCTGAGTGGATTCGGGCGGATCGTAGGTATCGATCACCGCCTGGTCCAGCGGCATGTCGATGAGCTCGCGCACGCGCCAGGCGGCGGCCTGGCGCATCTCGGAGGGCGGCACGGACGGCGCCTCGACCTGGACGACCTGGTATTCGCCCGGCGCGAGCACGCCCACCGCCGGACAGCCGTTCAGGCGCTGCCGGTCCACCCACTTCTCCAGCGCGGCGCCCCCCCTGCCGCCGGTGGTATGGTGGAGCCAGGCGGACACGCCGAGCGCCGGCAGTTCATCCCGCCGGGCGGGGCGCACGCGGCTCGCCGCGATGCCCTCGCTGCCGAACGCGACCCCCACGACCGCGGACGAGCTCTTCTTGAATTTTTTCAGATAGTCCAGCACCTTATGGATTCTTTCTCTCGTACAACCTGAGGTTTGCCGACTCTAGCAGCGTTTTCTACACGTTTTCGCGACCGAGTGCCAATTTCAATCTCCATGCAACTGCCCGCCGTGGTCCTCTATCGTCCGGAAATTCCCCCGAACTCCGGCAACATCATCCGCCTGTGCGCGAACACCGGCGCACCGCTGCACCTGATCGAGCCCCTCGGCTTCGAGCTCGACGACCGTCACCTGCGCCGTGCGGGCCTCGATTACGCGGAGCATGCCCGCATCGCCCGCCATGTCTCGCTGACGGCGTTCCTCGACCGCGTGCGGCCGTGGCGACTGTCCGCGTTCACGACCGCCGGACACCGGAGTCACACCGAGGTCGCATGGGAGGAACACGATGCAATGCTGTTCGGCCCCGAAACGGCGGGCTTGCCCGCCGGGGTGCTCGACACCGTGCCGGCGGAGCGGCGCATCCGCATTCCCATGCGCGCCAATTCGCGGAGCATGAATCTTGCCAACTCGGTTGCGGTCGCCGTGTACGAGGCCTGGCGGCAGGGGGGTTTCGAGGGCCGGGCCTGCTGAGGGAATCATTCGGCCCGGCCCTTCGCCGCATGCGGTATTTCCCGCTTGGGGTCGCGCTCGAGCAGCGCCTGCACGGCCTCGCGGGGATCGCGATCCGCGTACAGCACCGCATGCACCTGATCGACGATCGGCATCTCGACCTCGTACTGCCGCGCCAGGGCGGCGGCGGCCCGGGTCGTGCGCAGACCCTCGACGGCCTGACCGATCCCGGCGCAGGCATCGTCGACGGTCAGGCCGCGGGCGAGCGCCAGACCGAAGCGCCGGTTGCGCGACTGGTCGTCGGTGCAGGTCAGCACCAGGTCGCCCAGGCCGGCCAGGCCCATGAAGGTCTCGCGCCGCCCCCCCATGCGCTCGCCCAGGCGCATCAGCTCGGCCAGGCCGCGGGTGATCACCGCCGCGCGCGCGTTGGCACCGAACCCGAGTCCGTCGGAGACCCCGCAGGCGATCGCCAGCACGTTCTTGAGCGCGGCGCCGATCTCGACCCCGACCACGTCGGGATTGGAATAGGCCCGCAGGGAACCGCCGTGAAACCAGTGCACCGCCCGTTCGGCGAAGTCGGTGTCGGTCGAGGCGATGGTGAGCGCGGTGGGCATGCCGGCGGCCACTTCGCGGGCGAAGCTGGGCCCCGAGATCATGCCGTGCGGGGGCGGCCGTTCGAGTTCCTCCGCGACCACTTCGTGCATCATTCGCAGGCTATCGGGCTCCAGCCCCTTGCAGGACCAGAGAAAGGGCTGTCGCGGCGAGACCGCGCGCAGGAGCTCGCGGAAGGTATGGCTGGGCGTGGAGAAGACCAGGATATCGGCCTGCGCGGCCGCGGCCAGGTCATCGCTGAATTCGATGTCCGCGGACAGCGGCTGGCCCGGCAGATAGCGGGCATTCTCGCGCTGCGTGCGCATGCGCTGCATCGCCTCGCGGTCGCGCCCCCAGAGCACGACCGGCATGCCGTTGCGCGCCAGCGCGGCCGCGAGCGCCGTCCCCCAGGCCCCGGCCCCGAGAACGGCGATGCGCGGGCGCTCTGCGTCGACCATGGTCAGCCGCTGTCGGTCGCCGATCCGCCGGAACCGTCCGTATTCCGCGACTCGGGATTCGCGCGCTTCGCCGCCTGCTGCGCGTGCAGCGCCTCGAAGTTGATCGGCTGCAGCAGCAGTTGCGGCATCCCGCCCTTCTGCACCAGGTGGTCGAGGTTCTCGCGCGCGAACGGGAACAGCATGTTGGCGCAGGACGTACCCAGTGCGTACTTGCGCTGCTCGTCGTCGAAACCCGCCAGGTGGAACAGCCCGGCCTGCTTGATCTCGGCCAGGAAGACCGTGCGATCGCCGTCGGTCGCGGTGACGGTCACTCGCAGCGCCACCTCGTGGCGCTCGTCGTCGATCCGGCGGGCCTCGGTCTCCATGTGCAGATCCATCTTCGGCTGCCAGCCCTCCTCGGTGGAGAAGATCGCGGGCGTCTGCGGCGATTCGAACGACACGTCCTTGAGATAGATGCGGTCGATCCGGATGCGGCTCTCGGTCCGCTCGCCGGTTGTGGCTTCATCGGTCATGAGCGCGCTGGCTCCGGGCTGGTGGGGACATGCGGGACGGCGACTCCGTCCCGGCTTTCCGATTGTTCCAACGTGTTCGCCGAATCGTCCGCCATTGCGCGAGCGTCAGCCCTTCTTCTTGCGGCGTTTCTCGGTCGACAGCGGCAGTTCCGCCTTGGTCCAGGCCGGCAGTCCGCCGTCGATGGCGTACAACGGCCCGAACCCCTTCGCCGCCAGGGTCTTGGCCGCCCGCTGTGCCTGCACGCCGCCATCATCATACAGAATCCAGGGCACGTCCTTGAGCTTTTCCAGCTGCTTCAGGTGCTGCTCGACCTCGGCGCCCGGCACGCTGTGCGCACCGGGCAGATGCCCCGCCTCGTAATCCTTGCGCGCCCGCACATCGATGAACACCGCGTCCTCGCTGTTCTGCAGCCGGGTCGCGCGCGCCGGCGAAACCGGCTTCGCGGCCTGGGTGGCACGCTGGTATTCCATGAACGCGATCATCGCGATGGTCGCGACCAGGGCCGCGAACAGAAAGGGATGATTGGTGACGAATTCGGGTATCCGGTCCATGCGGTCCTGCCGGGTGATGTTCGATGGGGGCGGCTGCGCGACGGGCGGCGAGTATACCCGGGGGCTTGCGGCGTTCCAAACCTTGTTGCGTTTGTTTTGCCCGCAGGTATTCGATTCCTGTGCCAACTCCGGCGATGTAACCGCGGAATCGCCGTGCCGGCGGTTTCGCCCTGCTACGCAGGGGGCAGTAAATTATTTGGGCGTGCACGGTTGGGCCCACTAAAGAAGCC